>CAZZVA010000057.1:0-15034 GCA_964657345.1 uncultured Acetobacteraceae bacterium
AGAGTCACCAGGATCGCTACTGGCGTTCCAGCCGGCAGCGACATCGAGTATGCAGACGAAGTAACGATGTCGCGCGCTCTGGAAGGGCGCCGGGAGATGGTATAAACGTCGACCGGCGCGAACAGCGAAAGATCATGAATCAGCCCCGCAGGCGGGCCAGCAGATCCTGAGGGTGAACCGGTTTTGCCAGTATTTCGAATTCATGTCCCTGTGTCCGGGCACGATCCAGGAGGTCTGCGGTTGCCGCCTGGCCCGAAAAGAGAAGAATCTTGCAGCTCGGCAGCAGAGCCCTGATCTGGATAGCTGCGTCGATGCCATTCATGTCAGTCATGATGACGTCGGAAATCAGCATGTCCGGTGACAGGGTCCTGGCGGTCTCCACAGCTTTCTCTCCGCTGTAGACAGCCGTAGCTGCAAAGCCGGCCTGATTGAGAATGATCGCAAGGGTGTCGGCAATGACTCGTTCATCATCAGCAACAAGAACCTTAGGTTTCGTCTGGGTTTCTGACATTCTTTCCTTTTCTACAACGGCAATCGACGGCAATCCGTGCCCTTCGAGTCTAATCGTTCCTGAGCTTCAACGGGGTTCGAAGCCGTCAACTTCCTTGCGTGTCGGCAAGCTGCTATTCATTCTCACGCATATCGCTACATCATGGAAGCGGCGGGCTTCCACTCTGGAGAAGTTATCCTGCGTTTCATCCTATTCCGGCGTGTGGATGGTAGGCTGACCAAGGAAGAGGCTCTGGTTCGATTGAAGGCTGCTACCCAGTCCCGGGGGTCAGCGTGCGTGACCGGATGCGCCTTCCGCAAAGTTGCAACTGCGGGAAAAGGCTTGTCCACAAGGAAGACGGACCTGACTTTGGAAGTCGTCACACATTACAGCTAGCGTGCATTTCAGTTTATGTGTCCTGGCACCTGAGGAAAGCAGATGGCAGAAGCGATCATTCGCGCCCACCAGGTAGAAAAATATTACGCACAGCCGAGCGAGAACCGCATCCAGGTCATTGCTCCGACTGACCTGTCGATCCTTCCTGGGGAGATTATCGCGTTGCTGGGACCTTCCGGGTCCGGAAAATCGACCCTGCTCCGCATGTTGTCCGGCCTTTCCAAGCCGTCTGCGGGGGAAGTTCTCTGGCACGAAAAGCCGATTCAGGATGTGGAGATGAGTGTTTCGATCGTCTTCCAGAGCTTCGCGCTCTTCCCCTGGCTGACCGTGCTGGAGAACGTGGAGGCTCCCCTCATCGCGAAGGGCATGGATGCGGAAAGTCGCCGCGAACAAAGCCTGAAGATCCTGGATACGGTCGGATTGGATGGCTTCCAGGCGGCCTTTCCGAAAGAGCTCTCCGGCGGAATGAGGCAGCGGGTAGGCTTCGCGAGGGCCCTGGTAGTGCAGCCGGAAGTGCTGTTCATGGATGAACCCTTCTCCGCCCTGGATGTTCTGACTGCTGAAAACCTGCGCAGCGAACTACTGGAGCTGTGGGCCAAGAAGACCATTCCGACAAAGTCGATTTTTATTGTGACCCACAATATCGAGGAGGCGGTACTTCTTGCGGATCGCATCATCGTGCTGGGACGCAATCCGGGACACGTGCGCACTGATTTCCGGGTCGAGATCGCCCAGCCTCGCGATCGAAAAGCGCCCATGTTCACTCATCTGGTCGACTTCATCTACAAGGTGCTGACCCGTCCGGATGTGCAGGCGGATGCTCCAGCCCGGCTGGAAGTCCGGGACCAGCGGCAGATGCATTACCAGATGCTGCCCCATGCCCGTCCTGGTGGCATTGCCGGATTGCTGGAGCTCCTGGTGGATAAGAATGGCAGGGATGATATCTACAGGATGGCTGACGATCTGGCGTTCGAGATCGACGATCTCCTCCCGATCGTCGATGCTGCTCAGTTGCTCGGGTTCCTCAAGATTGAAGAAGGAGATGCAGCGATCACACCGGACGGGCGCCTGTTTGCAGAATCGGAGATTCAGCTGCAGAAAGAGGTATTTCGCAAGGCCGCGGTCGAAAACGTTCTTCTGTTACGGCAGATCACGCGCGCTCTTGATACCAAATCCGACCACAGCGTACCTGAAGAATTCTTTCTGGATATGCTCGACGAACAATTCAGCCAGGAAGAAACCCTCCGCCAGTTGGAGACAGCGATTACGTGGGGTCGCTATGCTGAGTTGTTCGACTTCGATGCATCGCGTCGCCGCTTTGTCCGGCCGGAAGCCGACGAAGAGACAGCGGAAACAGTGCAGGAGGAAGAAGCGAAATGAGCGAACGTCGACAGACCTTCTCGCGTTCGCTGGTCATCGACCGATCCTGGCCGTTTGTGCTCGACCTCACGGTCGGCTTCGCCTGTCTGGCCGTGTTCTATGGTGTGCTGTACGTAGTCCGCTATTGGTTCAGTCCGCCTGAATCGACGGTGGTCATCTCGCAGTCTGTTCGCGCACTTCCCCTCTATGCCTTCTACTCTGTGGTGCGTATCACCGTGGCATACATCCTGAGCCTGATCTTTGCCATCTGCTACGGATATTTCGCTGCATACCATCCCAGAGTCGAAGCACTGATGATTGCAATTCTTGACATATTGCAGTCGATTCCCGTGCTCAGTTTCCTTCCCGGCGTAATGCTCGCGATGGTTGCGTTGATACCTTCCCACCAGCTCGGTATTGAGTTGGGCGCGATTGTTTTGATCTTCACCGGCGCTGTATGGAACATGGCATTCAGCTTTTACTCTTCGCTGAAAAGCATCCCTCGCGAACTTCTGGAAGCTTCCACCATCAACAACTTCACAGCATGGCAGCGGTTCTGGCAGCTGGAACTTCCGGCCGGTGCGATTGGCCTGGTCTGGAACTCCATGATGTCGGTCGCCGGAGCATGGTTCTTTCTCATGACCTGCGAGATGTTCCCGATCGGCAATCGCGATTTTCGATTACCTGGACTTGGCTCTTACCTCCAGACTGCGGCCAGCAATGACGATACTCACGCGATCGTGTGGGGCGTCTTCACCATGCTGGCAATCATCGTGCTGACCGATCAACTCATCTGGCGGCCTGTGATTGCGTGGAGTAACAAGTTCAAATTCGAACAGGTCGAGAGTACGCAACGAATCCGCTCTCCCATCCTCTACCTGCTGCAGACTTCGAAGTTCCTGAGCTATGCGACAGAGCACACGATCGATCCGCTGGGCGAAAGCATCACTTTGCATTTTGCTCGTCGTCTGCAGCGTATTCGAAAACTGCCTCAGCGCGAGGAGTCTCAGCGCAGACGCTCAACCATTCTCTCGACAGTGGTTGGGATATCGCTGTTGTGCCTGATCCTGGTTGCTGCGGTCCACGCACTGGCACTGCTGCGCTTCGTCACATGGAGAGAGGTTGGCGGCCTGCTGGAGGGCGCAGCCGCCACCTTCTGCCGCGTCAATCTCTCGCTGCTCATTGCCTCTGCATGGACCATTCCCGCAGGGGTCGCCATCGGGTTCAGCCCCCGACTGGCCCGTGTAGCGCAACCGCTGGCACAGATTGCGGCTTCGTTCCCGGCGCCGATCCTCTTCCCGGTTATCCTGCTCGCCCTGCTGCATTTCGGTTCAGGAATCGGGGTCGGCTCGATCCTGCTGATGCTGCTCGGAACGCAGTGGTACATCCTCTTCAACGTAGTCGCGGGTGCCATGGCGATCCCGAACGACCTGAAGGAAGTCTCTACCCTCTTCCACTTCGGCACCGTTCAACGATGGAGAACCGTCATCCTGCCCGGGATCTTTCCCTACCTTGTCACCGGCCTCGTCACGGCATCCGGCGGCGCCTGGAATGCCAGCATCATCGCTGAATATTTCCATCTACATGGACAGACTCTGTCGACCATCGGGCTCGGCTCCCAGATCAATCACGCCACCGATCACGGTGAATTTCCCATCCTGCTTCTGGCAACGATCATCATGGCGATGATGGTTGTGACCATCAACCGGCTGGTCTGGCGTCCGCTTTATCATCTCGCGGAGACCAAGTATCGACTGGGCGAGGGCTGAAGCTGCGGCTACCCTTCAATAAGTTGTCGACCCTATTTTCAGCCCTGTGTGCGTAACACTGTCTGTTCCCGGCTGGAGTGGGATGTAGAACTCGAAGATCGTTCTTGTGCCTCCACGACTCCGTACATGGATGGATCCCTGGTGCGCCTCGATAATCGCTTTGACAATAGCCAGTCCCATCCCCGTTCCCTCGGTATGAAGCACCCGGTTCGCCCCTCGGAAGAATCGATTAAAGACAAGGGTTTGCTCGTGTTCGGGTATGCCTTTACCTTCGTTTTCGACGCTCATGACCAGGCTGTCGTCCGTTCGATGTGCCCTGATCGTGATGGGTGATCGCGCTGGAGAGTACTGCACGGCATTTTCTATCAAATGCTTCCACACTCTTCGCATCAGCCCGGGGTCCATTGCTACGGGTCTAGCTGCGTCCTCACATTGCAGGATCACTGCACGGCCGCGCAGGGAGCCCTCCAGGTCTTGAAGCACATGTTGAATTACTTCGCAGATGTCCGCAGGTTGTTTGCTGACGTGGACCTCTCCAGCACTGAGCTTGGCAGCGATAATGGCTTCGCCGATCAGACGATCGAGTCTTACACTTTCTTCGCTGATGACAGTCGCGAGATCCAGGATCGATGCCTGGTCCAGAGATGCGCCACTCATCAGAGTCGTGGCAGCGATGCGGATACCGGTAAGCGGAGTTCGCAATTCATGAGTAATCGAATCCAGCAGCGCAGCCCTGAGACGCTCTCCTTCTCGCGCGGCTTCGGAGCGATTATTGCGATCCATCGCCGCGGCCCGTTCCATCGTGATCGCGGTAAGACTGCCAATCGCGTCATACAGACTTTCAGAGTAGCCTCGCCCGGCCATGCCGAGCGATCCTTGCGATCGCATGCCGAGGGAGAGTGGGACAAGGCGTATCTTGTCGCGCGCTGCATCTGCGGGCACTTTCGATAAGTCTTCAGGCTCGGACTCGAGCAGCTGACCTGCGGCACTTGGTAAAAGGTGTTCCGGATCGAAGCTCGATGGTGTTTCATGATCGGGCATGTAGAGCGCCACGGCTCTCATGTTGAAGCACTCGGCAATAATCTTCGGAATGGAGTCCGCGAGTTGTTGCAGGCGATCTTCAAGCAGCAGGCGCTGACTGAACTCGTAGAGCTTTTCAACCTCGAGTTGGTGTTCAGCCAGGGCCTCTGCATGCCGGTGTTCCCGGGCAGACACGTGATTCACGGAAACAGCAGCCACAAGAAAAGCGACGAGCGCTACCAGGTTCTGCGGATCAGCCACAGTCAAGCTCCCGATCGGCGGGAGAAAGTAGTAGTTATAAAGAAGGGTGCAAAGCAGGGATAGATAGATCGAGTAAGCCAGCCGTCGTCGAAAGGCTGTGAAGAGAATCAGGATGAGGAACGACAGGGCGACGGTCGCCTGGTTGGCATGCAGCACACTTCTGTAAAACGCAGTGAGTGCAGCCGCGGCAAGCGTGAACAGCGCGTAGTGCCCTGCCTGCTGCAGCCATCCCTGCTGACGAACGTTCATAGCAGCGACAATAACGCATTCCTCCCTCCGCGAGGAAGATGCTCAACACTTATGGCATGCTTAAGGGATTGCTGGAGGACGCATGCCGGAACGCATCCTGGTCATCGATGACGAAGCTCAGATTACCCGCGTCTTGCGGACAGCCCTGAACGCCCAGGGGTTCGATGTGCGCGTCGCGAACGATCCTGAGGAAGGGCTGCTGCTCTTTGAAGAATGGGGACCTGATTTGGTGATCACCGACCTGATGATGCCGGGCGTTACCGGCATTGAGGTGTGCCGGAAAATTCGTGCCCGCTCTATTGTGCCGATCATCGTGCTGTCAGTACGCGATCAGGAGAGAACCAAGGTCGAGGCTCTGGATGCGGGTGCGGATGACTACATCACCAAGCCGTTTGGCGCGCAGGAGCTTCTTGCGCGCGTGCGTGCGCACCTGCGGCGAGCCCCCGACCGGACTTCCAACGCCCATATCGAAATTGGCGATTTCATCATCGACGTGGAGCAGCATCTCGCTGTTATCGACGGGAAGGCGCTGTCCCTCACGCCAACCGAATTCGAGCTGCTGTTTTACTTCGCGCAGCATGCCGGCAAGGTTCTACCTCATCGCAACCTGCTCACCGCAGTGTGGGGTGCGCAGTCCGTACATCAGCCGGAATACCTGCGCGTCTTTATCGGCCAGCTGCGAAAAAAAATGGAAGCACTCTCCAACCGGCAATATATCCAGACAGAACCCTGGGTCGGATACCGCTTTGTCGCAGCCGGAATCGATTGAGGCACTTAGATTGCCTTTATAAGTTCCTTACATTTTGGCCACAGACTACTTACGCAGCAGGCTCTTAACTAGGAGTTGGACGTTGCTAGGGAGATCTGTTTGCTCGACTTCTTGTTAATCCTTTTGACCATCGCTTTCTTCGGACTGGCTCTGCTCTACACGCATGCCTGTGAAAGGTTGCGCTAGACATGTCACTTACCACCCTGGCAATCCTCGCTATCACAGTCTTGGTCATGGCGTACCTGGTTGTTGCCCTGCTGCGCCCGGAGAAGTTTTAAATGACTGCCAACGGCTGGCTCCAATTTGCGATCTTTTTCGGCGTGCTTCTTTTACTGATGCGACCGCTGGGTCTGTATATCGCTCTCGTCCTTGAAGGAAAGAAGACCTTTTTGGACTTTGCCCTCAAGCCCATCGAGCGATGGATCTATCGCCTGGGAGGCGTGGATCAGGAACAGGAGATGGCGTGGCAGGAATATACCCTCGCGCTGCTGATGTTCAGCTTCGTTTCCCTCGTTCTTACCTATCTCATCGAGCGCCTGCAGCACGCACTGCCATGGAATCCGCAGCACCTCGCCGGCGTGGCGGCAGAGCTGGCATGGAATACGGCCGCATCGTTTACCACGAACACCAACTGGCAGTCGTACACGCCAGAGACGACCATGAGCTACTTCACGCAGATGGTTGCGCTGGCCTTTCACAATTTCACCTCGGCCGCCTGCGGTATCGCTGTCGCCATCGCGTTGGTTCGTGGCCTCGTCAGAAAAGAATCCAAAACGATCGGGAACTTCTGGGTCGACACCACGCGCGGACTTCTTTACATCCTGCTGCCACTCTGTGTTGTATTGACGCCCATCCTGATTCAGCAGGGTGTGATTCAGAATCTTCATCCCTACACCGTTGCTTCGACACTCGAGCATCAGACGCAGACCATCGCGCAGGGACCAGTCGCTTCCCAGGAAGCGATCAAGATGCTCGGCACAAACGGTGGAGGATTTTTCAACGCAAACAGTGCGCACCCGTTTGAAAATCCGACACCCTTCACCAACTTCCTCGAGATACTATCCATCTTTCTGATCCCGGCAGCGTTGACAGTGACGCTTGGCAAGATGACAGGATCCTCCGGCCATGGCTGGGCCGTTTTTGGCGCCATGAGCCTGCTCTTTGCCGTCGGACTGGTGACCGTCTACTGGGCAGAATCGCAGCCCCATCCTCTTCTGCATGGTGTCTCTCAACACGTAAGCGCGGGTAGCCCGGGCGGCAACATGGAAGGCAAGGAAACTCGGTTCGGCATTGCCGGGAGTGCTCTCTTTGCCGTCACCACGACAGACGCTAGCTGCGGCGCAGTCAACAGCACGCACGATTCCTTCAGCCCGCTGGGTGGAATGGTGCTGCTCGCAAACATTCTTCTGGGCGAAGTGATCTTCGGAGGCGTAGGCGCAGGGCTTTATGGCATGCTCATCTTCGTCGTGCTCTCAGTCTTCATCGCCGGCCTCATGGTCGGTCGAACACCGGAGTATCTCGGCAAGAAGATCGAAGGCTTCGATATCAAGATGTCGATGCTGTATGTGCTGATCTTCCCGCTGATCATCCTGATTCTGACAGCGATCGCCATTCTCGCCCCGACCTTCGGCTTGAGTGCTCTGAACAACGCGGGCCCGCATGGTCTGACCGAGATGCTGTATGCCTACACGTCGGCGACCGGAAACAATGGCTCGGCATTTGCCGGTCTCAGCCCCAACACCCGCTGGTTCAATTACTCATTAGGATTCGCCATGCTGGCAGGACGCTTCCTCATGATCATTCCTGTCATCGCCATGGCAGGCAACCTGGCGCAGAAAAAGACCGTGCCCCCATCGCCTGGAACCTTTCCCGTGAACACAGGACTGTTCACAGTCCTGCTCACGGGAGTCATCTTGATCGTGGGTGCTCTTACCTTCTTCCCGGTCGTCAGCCTCGGGCCAATACTGGAGCATCTGCTGCTGCACTC
The DNA here is from genome assembly GCA_964657345.1 of uncultured Acetobacteraceae bacterium. GTDB lineage: Bacteria > Acidobacteriota > Terriglobia > Terriglobales > Acidobacteriaceae. The sequence goes on from CAZZVA010000057.1 coordinate 8,301, forward strand.
CGGCAAAACCTTTTAAGACACAGCGAAACCAGCACTCAGGATTGTTGCAATGGCAAAGAAACAGAGTTTGTGGGATGCAGGCATTATCCGCCAGGCGATGGTGGGAGCAGTAACGAAGCTCGATCCGCGGAAGATGTTAAAAAATCCGGTCATGCTGGTCGTGGAGGTAGGGAGCATCCTCACTTCCGTTCTACTCGTTCACGATCTCATCGAGAAAAGTTCGGGAGCGAAAAACAATTTCAGCTTCGATCTGCAGATCACTCTCTGGCTCTGGTTTACCGTACTCTTCGCCAATTTTGCGGAAGCCATGGCAGAAGGACGAGGCAAAGCCCAGGCCGACACATTGCGGAAGGCAAAAGCCGACACAACCGCTCATCGTCTGAACCCGGATGGTTCGACAGAAGACGTCGCCAGCTCGCTGCTTCGAGTGAACGACATCATTGTCGTTCCAGCCGGAGAATTTATTGCCGGAGACGGCGAAGTGATCGATGGGGTCGCGTCGGTAGACGAATCAGCGATCACAGGAGAGTCTGCACCTGTCATTCGCGAGGGCGGCGGTGATCGTTCCGCCGTCACGGGCGGAACCAAAGTCCTCTCGGACTGGATCAAGGTCCGCATCACCTCCAATCCCGGCGAGACATTTCTGGATCGAATGATCGCCCTCGTAGAAGGTGCGGAGCGGCAGAAAACCCCGAACGAAATAGCCCTGAGTATTCTTCTCTCCGGGTTGACGATTGTATTCCTGCTCGCGGTCGCAACCCTCCAGCCGTTTGCCATCTATTCCCACGCACCGCAGACGATCTTTGTTCTGGTATCGCTGCTGGTCTGCCTGATTCCGACCACGATTGGAGGGCTGCTATCAGCGATCGGCATCGCAGGCATGGACCGTCTTGTGCAGTACAACGTACTTGCGATGTCAGGACGCGCTGTTGAGGCAGCCGGTGATGTGAACACCCTGCTGCTCGACAAAACAGGCACCATCACACTTGGCAATCGTCAGGCCACGGAATTCATCCCTGCTCCTGGCGTCGATCCGGAACAGCTGGCGAATGCCGCGCAGCTTTCCTCCATTGCCGACGAAACTCCCGAGGGACGGTCCATCGTTGTACTGGCGAAAGAAAAGTACGGTTTGCGCGGTCGTGATCTGACCTCACTCGAAGCCGAGTTCGTGCCGTTCAGCGCGCAGACACGAATGTCGGGCGTAAACTTCGGCGGCAATGTCGTGCGTAAAGGTTCAGTCGATGCCATTGCAAAGTTTCTTGAGGAACAGGGATCCTCGCTTCCGCGCAAGGTTCGCGACAGCGTCGAGGACATTGCCAGGCTCGGCGGTACGCCGCTTGTCGTGGCAGAGAACAAAACCGCCCTGGGTGTCATTCACCTCAAAGACATCGTCAAAGGCGGGTTGAAGGAACGGCTTGCACGCCTTCGGGCGATGGGCATCCGGACGGTGATGATTACCGGAGATAACCCGTTGACTGCTGCTGTGATTGCCCGGGAAGCCGGAGTCGATGACTTCCTCGCCGAGGCTAAGCCTAAAGACAAGATGGACCTGATCAAGCGCGAGCAGGCGAAGGGCAAGCTCGTGGCGATGACCGGGGACGGCACCAACGATGCACCCGCGCTGGCGCAGGCAGATGTGGGAGTCGCGATGAACTCCGGTACGCAGGCAGCCAAAGAAGCCGGCAACATGGTGGACCTGGATTCCAATCCGACCAAGCTGATAGAGATTGTGGAGATTGGCAAACAACTCCTGATGACGCGTGGAGCTTTGACTACTTTCTCCATCGCGAATGATGTTGCGAAATATTTTGCGATTATCCCGGCAATGTTTGCGGGGGTCTTCCCGGTGCTGAATGCGCTGAACGTGATGCACCTTAACAACGCTCACTCCGCCATCCTCTCTGCCGTCATCTTTAATGCCCTTATCATCATTGCTCTTATTCCGCTTGCGCTGAAGGGTGTGAAGTACGCTCCAAAATCGGCGCAGGTGCTTCTCCGCCAGAACCTGCTTATCTACGGAGTAGGCGGAGTCATCGTGCCATTTGTCGGCATCAAGCTGATCGACCTGTGTCTGGTTGGTTTGCACCTTGCTTAGTCAAACCTGCTTAGCCAAATACGGGATGAGCCTGTGAAGGAACAACCATGGTAATGAATCATCTAAAAATCGCACTCAAATTCACCCTGATCACTACACTGCTTTTTGGTTTCGTCTATCCATTGGTCATGACTGGCTACGCAGGCTTCGTCAACCACAACCAGGCGGAAGGTCAACTGATTCGCCTCGACGGAAAAGTGATCGGGTCCCGCATTATCGGCCAGAATTTTGCGAGCGACCAATACTTTCATGAGCGGCCTTCTCAAGCCGGCAATGGCTTCGATGGCACTTCCTCGGGAGGCTCAAATTATGGATTGTCGAGTCAGAAACTACTCTCGCGCATCGATGCGGATGTGAAAACCGCTTCCGCGGATCATCCCGGATCGCTTGTGCCGGCAGAGTTGGTGGAAGCTTCCGGCTCCGGCCTGGATCCCGACATCTCGCCCGCCTCCGCCCTCTTCCAGGTTGATCGCGTAGCTCGTGCCCGGCACCTGTCTTCCGATCAGGTGAGGAGAGTGGTCGAATCAAATGTGCAAGGCAGGCAGTTCGGACTACTGGGAGAGCCGAGAGTCAATGTCCTCATGCTCAATCTCGCACTCGACCACCAGCCGTAGCATTCAATCGAGAAGCAACGGATAGGTGATTTTGCCTTACTCGTTGTGGCGTATGAAATTCCCTGCGGCTAATCCCCGGGTGAGTGCCAGATGGTACGAGTCGTTGACCTCGGACCGCTCATAGCCTGTAGAGGGCCATGTATCGATCAGGTGTTGCAGCCGATCCAGGTCCAGAACCCTGGCGGCCAGCGCCGACTTCTTGATCCTGCCAAGCTCCGCCCTCATCTGTGGCAGACGGTCACCAAGTGTGAGGTACCAGTCGGCAGCCTGCAGCCCGCGCGCTGTGCAAGCTAGGGTTTCCGGCGGTAGCCGGTCCCGCATGGCCCGTCGCACCATGGAACGGCTTTGCCCCTCAGCGAGGTATTGCTCGATCGGAATAGCAAAACAAAACTCGAAGATCCGTCGATCCTGCATGGGATCGCGAAGACTGATGTTCCAGCCAAGACTGGCAGCCGCATTGAAATAGCCCGCGTCATAGTAGTCGAACATCTTGCGCCGGAAACCCGCAGAGCTCTTATCCGCTGCGAAAAATTCGCGGAAGGCCCGCTCCTTCAAACGGAGCCGCGTCGCTGCTTCCGGATTCACCGGGCTGAATGCGAAATTGAACTGGCCAATCTCGGGATTCAACAGGCGTCGCAGCATCAGCGGCAGCGACGAACCGACTGCCCAGTAGGCCCCCCCGCGCCAGGAGGTGTGACCTTTCGCACGCAGATCGCGAATCTGCCGAAACAGCGTCGGCCATCGGCCGGCTCGCAGAAGATCGGACAAGCCAATCAGACCACCAAAGCTCACCGTTGCATTGCCACACACCCCCTGCAACAGGACGTTGATCCCACGGGAGCGCGCATCATCAAAAATGGCGTTGAACCACATCTGGTTCATCGGATTGAAAACAGGTGTATTGGTAAGCGAAGCTGTCTTTTCGATCGTGCCGAATAGATCGGCAGCCGAGGACTCGATGAGTACATGCTCGATGTTCGGATACATGGCAGCCACACGGGCAGCAGCAGGTCCCTCATTGCCGAAACGCCCTTCCGGGTTGAGATCGCTGAACGCAGTTTGGGGGACGGCTGTGTACACAGTCAGGCCGGTCGGCGCCAGCATGCGGGCAGCCGAGGCTGTAACAGAAGAACTATCCATGCCCCCACTCAGTTGAGAGCCTATTTTGCCATTGGTGCGGAGCCGGGCTGCTACAGCAAGGTCAAACCGTTCCAGGAGTGCTTCGACATACTCCTGATTGGTGCGGAAACGAATCGCTGGGGTATCGGCGGGATGCCAGTATCGTCGACAGACCGCCTGGTCTGAGCGATAAACGAGAAGATGACCCGGCGGCAGGAGCTTGATGTCGCGGAAAACCGTTCGGCTCGCCTCAAAAGGCACCAGCGCGACATACTGAGCGACACTCTCTTCCTCCAGGCTGCCGTCGACGCCAGGAACATCCCGGAGCGCGGCAGGTAAGGAAGCAAACACCAGGCCGCGATGCAGTCCCGCGGAAGTTTCCGCATAGTAAAGCGGACGTTCTCCAGGATGATCGCGAACCAGCCAGAGCGTACGTTCCTGGTTGTCCCAGACAGCGACCGCGAAACCGCCACAAAGCTGATCAAGACACGCTGCTCCCCTGGCCTTCCAGCACTCCAGAAAAATCAGACTGTCTGACATTTCTGCGAATTTCGATGGAGGTATGCCAAGATACCGCTGCAGGTCATCGCGGTTGTCCAGGCGAACGTCGCCTACAAGCGCCCAGCGCTCACCACTCCAGGGCTGACAGTCATAGCAATCTTCGGGGAGAGAGGCCTGCGGTAAGAGGCCGAATGTCAATCCGTCGGCGATCTTGCGCGCCACAGCAGGAGGGGCCAACTCCGCGTTTTTTGCGGCCCGGGCAAGTATCTTGGTACATATTTGTTGGTCGTCGCCCGCGCGGCGCAGAACTCCCGCTATGAAACTCATTCGGCGGCTCGATTCACAACGTCAAACAGGTGATCAATCTTCGACAAACAGCATTAAAGTAAAGTATTTTCTTGAAATTGCGACTGATTCAGACAGGCGCTTCAACCAGAACGATGGCGAACACCATGATCTGGATTATGCGAGACGCCATGCTGTGCACTCTCCAGTTCAAGAATGTCGAGCACAGGCTTTGTCCAGACTTTCTTTTCTGTGACAGGGGGCAAGCCTTGTAGGGCATTCATACTGGCCGGGTTCTTCATTCATCCTCCAAAATCATGTGTCACAAGTAACGATGTCCAGCAACGGGACCGGGGTTGGATAAATCTGCCAAAACAAATCTTTCCCACCCGCTACCCTGGAAAACCAAACTTTGATCTCTTCTACCTTGCACCATAATTAGTGCATTTCTGCGATGCAACAAGTATGCTCAAGTCCGAGATTGGGCGAAATTCCTAGTGGTTGAGCCTGTCTCTATAGTACATGCACCTCAAGCTCGAATCGAGGCCCCGCCGGTGACCAGATTGTTAATGTCATCTCCATACTGAACAAGGACAAACGCTCGGTAGAACCTGCTCTACTACTATCGCAACGACGGGAACCCCGACAGGCAGCCCCGCTACAGTCGCATCTAGGCAAACTATGCCACACTTCCGTTATGCCCGTAATGCCACAAAAGCGTGACGATTAACCCTTCCTATGCATAAATATGCCTTTGGTCCATTCACACTGCATTCGGAGATCGAGCTGACCGATCTGCAGAGCACCGAGGCAGTCGGCGTTCCACTGGTACTGAGAAACGGACCGGTCCCAGCTTCGCTGTCGAACCCTGCGTATCAGGATCGTTACTGCAGTGCTACCCGGGACGAGTGCCTCCTAAGCATTCCCGATGTCGCGCGCTACCTGATTCGACAAGGCTCCGAGATCACCGTTGAAGCGCAGAGCGATGCAGATCCCCTGGACGTCGGAGGCTTTCTGCTGGGCAATGTCTTCGCCGTCGCATGCCACCAACGCGGGCTCTTGCCGCTTCACGCGAGTGCTGTTGAGATGGACGGCGGCGTGGTCGCCTTCGCAGGCGTATCGGGAGCGGGCAAATCTACCCTTGCGGCGTTCCTGGCCCAGAATGGCCATCCCCTGGTTGCTGACGACATCTGCCTGCTCGATCCTCTGGCCGCGCCGGGTTCTCGAGTCCTGCCCATGCCTCCCTGGCTTAAGCTCTGGCGCGGATCGCTGGTCGCCCTGGGCCATCAAGTGGGCGGTCTCAGACAAACATTCAGCGACGAGGACAAATACAAACTACCGGTGAGCCGCTTTCCTGTTGTCTCCTCCCAGCCTCTCCCGCTGAAAGCACTGGTTCTTCTCAGTGCTCCTGCTGCTCCGGAAGGAACCAGGCTGATTGAGCTGAGCCCGGCCCAGGCCATTGCCGGAATGATGAAGTACACGTACCAGTATTTCCTGCTCGACTGGCTTGGCATGCAGAACGAACACTTTGCGAATTGCGCCAGAAGCCTCGGCAGCACCCCGGCATACGCCTGCGAGCGCGCCTGGGGATTCGACTCCCTGCCAGAACTAGCAGTCAGCCTGCGCGATTTCTTTAGGGTAGGGGCTACTTGAGCCGTCCACCCTTCCTTCGCTATAGCTGAGCTATCCGGGGGCTCCACGTATCGAGAACCGAGAACCGGCCAGATGTTTCTCCGCCGAGTATGACCTTCCCTTCATAGCGGAGCCAGACGTGGGCAACCAGGATGCCATCCTCCATGCGCGCTACACCGTAGAGAATGTCGCTGACAATCCGGCGGCGCCTCAGCATGGCATGAAGAGCCAGCGCCTGCGGAAAGCAGACCAGGCGGATCGGGGCGTTTCTGGAGAAGGCTTTAACCGCCCAGCGGCACTGCTCAACCGCAACAGGGCTGGTTCTTGGCCGGCGAATGGGCAAGTGTATCCAGTTCACTATGGTGGCAACCTTGACAAGTCTCAGGGACAGTCGCGCCAGCAACAGAAACGCGGCTGCTTCCAGCAACACCCGCCACTCCGCACCGGAACGTCTCTTGCAGCTTTTAGCCGAGATCATGATGGGTCCT
>CAZZVA010000058.1:0-14829 GCA_964657345.1 uncultured Acetobacteraceae bacterium
ACCGCAACCGGCAACGCCACCGCAGTAGTTCGATCATGCCTGGGCTAAGAGCTGGCACGCCTCTCTTCGCCCAGGCATTGCGAGGTTATTTGCGTTCGTGTCCAAGCTGCAGGCGAAGACCAGCCCGGAACGTGAACGGCAAGGATGGATAGCCGATCGGTCCGATATGCTGATCGCTCACCAGGTTATTCATCTGCGCGTAAACGGCCAAGTACGAGAGCACCTGGTAGCTGCCGCCCACATCCACCTTCGCGTAAGCCGAATCAAGGTTGCGGTTCGGAAGCAACAGTGAGTTGCCGAAATTCAGGTCCGTGCCAGCCAGGAAGGTCGAGTCGTCGCTGCGGCTGGCGAAGGAACCCTGCACCGTTCCGAACAATTTCCTGCCGGTGTAATTAATCCCGACAAATCCAACATGCGGCGCGTTGCGGAACGGCCTCGCTCCCTTGAGCGGCGAACTGGCGCCGATCGGCACATCTGGGAAGAGTGGATTGGTACTCGGCCCTACAGCACTGGAGGAAAAAGACTTCTGCACTACCGGATCGTTGTAAGTGTAGCCGCCGCGGACGAACAACCGCGAAGCAATCTGCGACTGCAGCTGGGTCTCCACACCCTGCGCACGGTAAGCCAGAGAATTGACGTCGGCGCCACCGAAAATGGTATCGATGGCCGTGACTACGGGCGCTGCGACGCCAAGTTCCGCAAGCAACGGCGCACTCACAAATTCAATCTGGTTGCCGAATTCATTGTGATAGTAAGTGATGGTGGCCAATAGCCTCTGGCTGAAAAAACTCTGTTCCAATCCGCCGTCATAAGTGCGGGACGTCTCGCCGCCAATTGGCTGAATGTTGTACTGCGCAGCAATCGACGCTGCACCGTTCTGCACGAGTTGATCGTGAAGAGAATCAGCCTGCGAAAAGATGTCGGGCTCCTGCACGCCTTTGGAGAAGTTGAAGCTCAGCTTAGTTCCGTGGGCATAGCCGCTTCCCGGCTTGACCGGATAGAACGCCAGGCCGAGCCTAGGCTCGCCGACGGTACCAAACAACTGGTTCTTCTCGATACCACCACCCAGCGAATAGAAGAGCCGACTCTTGAACAGGTCGCCCTGCACTTCGCCGATGTAGTCGTAATTTGCTCGCTCCAGGTTGTAGTTATAAAAGAACGCTGCGGAGCGAGCTTCGCCGCGTTCATCTTCATAACGGAAACCGAGCAGCACATTCAGGTGCGGGGTAAGCTGCAGGCTGCTTTGTGCATACAGTTGATCGCGATTGCTCGCCGATTCAGTTGCATTCGGATAAGTACCGAAATCCGCAGGCCCATAGTTCAGCAAAGCCTGACCAATCGAGCTATAGCCGTTGGCTCCGCGTATATCAACCGGATTCCCGTAGTAATTTCCCCCAATCAGGTTTCCGGCCGGATACCATTGCTGCGCCTGCTCCCGCTTGCGAGTCAACCCATACTGCACCGAGTTATGCCACTTCAAGGTGGTCTGCTGATCGATCAATCCTGTGAAGTAGGTGTCCTGGTCAGCCTGCTTCCCATCATTCACAAGGCCATAAAAGTTATAAGCTCCCGGCAGGCCGACGGAGGAATCCGTATTGTGACCGGTCACGCGAATCGTGGTTGAAGACGTGAGCGCATACCCCAGGTTAAGAACTTCGGACAAATTACGGTATTCGTTTTGCGGCAGCGCATTGGAAGATTCCAGGTACGAAGCCCCGGTGTAGTAGTCCAGCTTGTTCCACGTTCCACCAAGCTGTAACTCGTTACGCCAGGTATGAAAGTTTCCCGCATCGCCTTCGTAGAACAGCGAAGGAAATGAGGTCGATCCTTCCGGCGTTTTCAGACTGACGACACCTGCGGACGCATCTGAACCGTACAGTACCGAGTTAGGTCCGCGATAGGCCTCCATCTGGGACACGCCGGTTGCCGAGAGATTCGAATAGTCGAAAGTGCCGCCGATATTTTCTATCGGGGTTCCGTCCAGCACCACTCGATTGGACGTCGACGTTCCTCCCCGGACAAACAACGATGTAACTCCGCCGTACATTCCCGTCTGCACAACAAAGACGCCTGGCGCCTGCCGCAGAGCATCAGTCAGCAGCGCCTGGTTGCGAAATTCCGGCCGTTGGATCACCGTTGTGGCTGAGCTTAGCTGGGCCTGTGCTGTAGGAGTACCCGTTGCCGTCACAACTACCTGCTGACGCACAGCAGCCGGCTCAAGAACTATATTCTGCTCGTGCGCGTCCAGCACTCCAGCATAAAAGCTTTGACTGGTGAGCTGTTTGAAGGTATCGCTCGCAACTATCACGTAGAAGCGACCCTTGGTGTTGTTTTGAATGGAGTAGCTGCCATCACCCAGGGATCGAGTAGAGGCAATGATTTTGCCATTATTGATCAGGGTGATTGTGGCTCCGCTGATCGCAGCGCCGAGTGGGTCGGTAACTCGACCTTCGACTACAGCAGCATGAAGAGGAATGGTTGTTGCGGCAACAACACAGGTAAGGGCAAGCGGCTGCCAAGTACGCCACTGAGCAGGAAACATGGATCCTCCGTTCCCCTCGGAACGCGGTTGAACAGCACTCGCGTGGGACCGGTCTCCTGACTTGCGAACCGCTCCCATGCGGGAGCGAGCCTGATGCCTTCCCGGATACATTCCAGTGGCTGCTGTTACAGGCTCTCTTCAAAAACGGAGGTTACGCTTACAGTTGCGGGGCAGCGACGGATTCGCACCGTCTTCCCGAGCATCCCATGCTGTTGTAGTGATCGTTGTCAGCAGCAATCATCTTTCGTTGGCTGCAGCGAGCCGGCAACCTGCACCCGGTAGGACGTTTATAACGAGACTCATTGATGATGTCAAAAAGTCGATCGCAGTTCCCGCCCTGTTACGACGTCCCGCACTGTAGCAAAATAGCCTTATGACTGGCATTCGCATGGATAAGTGGCTCTGGGCCGCACGTTTTTTCAAGACGCGGGAACAGGCCTCCAGGGCGTGCGACATGAACCGCGTCACTTCCAACGGCATCCCCGCCAAGCCTTCGCGCGAAGTTCGCATCGGTGACAAGCTGAACATCCGCAATGAAGGCGGAGAATACGAAGTGGAAGTCACAACACTGAGCCAGCAGCGTGGCTCCGCGGCAGTTGCACAAACCTTCTACAGTGAATCGGAGGCAAGCAGGGAGCGGCGACGCAAGACAGCAGACGAGCGCAGACTGCTTCACCTGCAGGACGGTCCGCCGCCTCGTCGACCCTCCAAGAGGGATCGGCGTCTGATTCACGGTTTTCGCGGTGATTACTGATCTCTCGACTGTATCTCTGCGCCAAAGATGACGAACAGACTGGTTTTGACGCATCATGGATGACGCAATACGGCGGTGCCTCGCGCAGTTGCCGTAGCGCTGGAGATCATGATGAACAACACTCGTCGAAAACTCATGCAGGGGATCGGACTGGCAGCATTGAATGCGGCTGCACCCACGCCCTTCCTCCAGGCAGCCACTTCTGTTGAAGCTGCATTCGATACAGACCCGAGCGCTCGCTCCACGGAGTGTCCCTTCCACCTGGCTGTGATCAATGACGAGATTGGTCAGGACTTTGAAAAGGCATGCCAGATCGCGTCCAAGGATTTTGGCCTTCGCTATATGGAACTGCGCGGCATGTGGGACAAGAACATCACGGAACTTACTCCGAAACAAATTGAGGATGCCAACAAAATTCTGCGTGAACACAAGCTTCTCGTTACAGACATCGCCAGTCCGCTCTTCAAGACAGACTGGCCAGGCGCTCCTGTCTCCGACCAGAGCGAAAAGCGCGATCAGTTTCATGCCGACTTTGACGCAACAGCACAGGACAGGCTGCTCGAACATTGCATTGTGATTGCAAAAGCATTCAACACCAATCGCATTCGGTGTTTCGACTTCTGGCGATTAGCCGACCAGAAGCCTTATCGTGCCGCCATCAATGCCCGGCTGCAGCAGGCAGCAGTAAGGTGTGCGAAAGACGACATGATCCTGCTTCTCGAAAATGAAATGTCCTGCAACACCGCAACTGGAGAGGAATCCGCGGCAGTCCTGGCAGCGATTCCGAATAGGAATTTCATGCTCAACTGGGATCCGGGCAATGCCGCCGCTCTTTTCAGCACACCGTATCCGACCGGATACGACTTACTCCCGAAGGACAGGATCGGGCACTGCCACTGCAAAGACGTCGTGGACAAACCCAATCATAAATACGAGTGGGCGCCCGTCGGCGGAGGCGTAATTGATTGGTCGGGACAGTTAGCCGCTCTGAAGCGCGACGGCTTTCGACAGGCACTCTCCCTCGAGACACACTGGCGCGGCGCCGGCACACCCGAGGCATCTACGCGGATCAGCTTCGACGGCCTGACGAAGACTCTCAGCAAGGCAGGTATTTCCTGCTGATGCTCTTCTCCATTGCTTACTCAAGCGCAAGGGACACAAACTCCAGCAGGTAAACTCATGATGAATCGACGGACATTTATTGATGGAGTGGTGAAGGGTGCAGCCGGGTTGGCACTTACTCCCACCGCAAAAAGCTACAGCCAGATACTTGGCTCTAATGATCGACTCAACTTTGCAGTTTTCGGTCTGAACAGTCGCGCTGCTGCGCATCTCTCCGCTCTCAAAGCGAACCGCGACTCGGCTCGTATTTCGCATGTTTGCGACGTCGACAGCATGACCCTGAAGAAATATAGCGGCATGGTCAATCGCGAGTTGGGCTACACCCCAGCGACCGATAAGGACTTTCGCAACATTCTTCAGCTGAAAGAGATCGACGCCATCACGATCGCCACGCCCGACCACTGGCACACACCCATGGCAATCGCCGGCCTGCAGGCAGGCAAACATGTTTATGTAGAAAAGCCCTGCAGCCACAATCCTGCGGAAGGCGCCATGCTCGTGCAGGCCCAGCGCAAATATGGCAAGCAGGTGCAGATGGGCAACCAGCAGCGCTCATCTCCGCACACCATCGAGATCATCGATAAGATTCACAATGGCTCCATCGGCCGCGCCTACTACGCCAAGGCCTGGTACAGCAACACAAGAAAGACGATCGGGACTGGCAAGGAAGCGACTGTTCCCGAACAACTCGACTGGGAGCTTTGGCAGGGTCCTGCACCGCGCCGGCCTTATCGTGACAATGTCCAGCCTTATAACTGGCACTGGTTCCGCATTTACGGCACCGGCGAGGCACTCAATAACGGTACGCATGAAGTAGATGTTTGCCGCTGGGCGCTGGACGTGAAATATCCCAGAACCATTACTGCTTCCGGCGGCCGCTATCAATTCAAGGACGACTGGCAGTTTTACGACACCCTGCTGACCAACTTTACGTATGAAGATAAGCTGCTCTCCTGGGAAGGGAAAAGCTGCCAGGGCATGAAGTTCTATAACCGCGATCGGGGATCCGTGATCATGGGCACTACCGGTACAGTCATTGTCGATCGAGATGGCTACGAAGTTTACGACTTGGCGGGCAAGAAACTGTCCGAATTCAAAACAGGCAGCCAGACATCTTCTGCCGATCTTCTCGGCAGTGACACGATGACTGACGCACATTTCGCGAACTTCATTGCTGGTATCCGCAAAGGAGAAAAGTTAAATGCGCCAGTAGCCGAAGGCAACGTGGCTGTGACCATGTTGCAGCTATCCAACATCGCATGGGAAGTAAATCGTGAACTGCACCTCGATCCGGAGGATGCAAAGATCCAGAAAGATCCTGAAGCGATGAAGATGTGGACGCGCGACTATGAAAAAGGGTGGGCGCCCCACCTCTAATCTGGTGTGCCCGGAAAGATTTGCACAAACTATGAATCGGCTCCCACGTCGCGCTTTCCTGAAGTCTTCTGCACTCATGGCTGCCTGCGGCGCCGCGTCTTTCGTGGTCCCGGAGTGCATGGCCGCCAATACCGGCAGTTTTCCATTTCGTCTCGGCCTCGCGAGTTATACCCTCCGCAACTTTCCGCGCGCAGAGATGATCCGGATGATGAAAAGTCTCCGGATCAGCGACCTCAATGCCAAGGATGTCAAAGATCACCTTCCCGCCGATCCCAAGGAAGAAGCGAACGCTCTCCAAGACTATGCTGCTGCTGGCATCAAGCTGCACGCGGCTGGCACCATCTCGCTCGAATCCAATGACGCTGCAGTCCTCCGCAGCAAATTTGAGTACTGCCGGAGAGCCGGTGTAGGGGTTATGGTCGCCGGCGATCCGACACCCCAGAACTTACCCGCCATTGAGGCGCTGGTGAAGGAATTTGATCTTCGGGTTGCGATTCACAACCACGGTCCCGAAGACAAGTTATGGCATGCGCCGTCTGACATACTTCATGCAGTCCGCAACATGGACCAGCGGATCGGCTGCTGCATCGATGTGGGCCACACCGAGCGTGCCGGCGAAGACCCCGTGAAGGCAATTCATGCAGCCGGCCCCAGGCTCTTCAACCTTCACATGAAAGACCTCACAAGCTTCGACAGCAAGGAAAGCCAGGTACCCGTAGGTCAGGGCAAAATGCCGGTAAAGGAAATTTTCAAAGCTCTCCAGCAACTGAATTACAGTGGCTTTGTCGACCTTGAGTATGAGGTTCATCCGGACAACCCTCTGCCTGGGGTCAAAAGCAGCTTCGATTCCATGCGCAGTCTTCTAGTCTGATTGCATATCACGGGAAGGGTTTTTGACCTCATCCATAGCTTCACTGAAACCTCTTCCAGCTCTCACCCGATTCGCATCCACTGCATGTGGAAACGACGAAGGCGAGTGATTTGAAAAGCTTCAGGCGGCAGCAGGCACAAGACTCACAGGCGCACGCTGCGGATACCCTGCCGCAGGAGCTGAAATTTACGGCCCGCATGGGCGGTCCACTCGCTTTAGGTGAGCTGGGATGGATGTCCACCTACATCGTGGATGCGCTCATGATCGGGCGTCTCCCGCACTCTGCGCTCTCTATTTCAGCGTCTTCCCTCGGCAATACTATTTTTTACGCCATCGTCTTCAGCGTCATTCGTCTTATGACTGGCGTCGATACCCTGGTCGCGCAGTACTACGGCCGCAATGACAAGGAAAATTGCACCCGCACGCTGGCGCAATCTCTCTGGTTTGTATTGCTCGGCACGCCCTTCGTGATGCTGCTCACATGGGGTTCCATACCGATGCTCTCCCGCTTCGGTACGCCGCCGGAGATCGTCGCGGAAACGAGCCGCTACCTTCATACGCTGGTCTGGTCGACCGCACCCCTTCTGCTCTACATGGCACTTCGCCGTTATCTGCAGGGCATGGATCGGGTGATCCTGATCATGGTTTCACTCGTGACATCCGCCGCGGTGAATCTGGCCGGCGACTGGGCTTTCCTGTATGGGCATCTCGGCGCCAGGCCCATGGGCATCGCAGGCTCTGGCCTGGCCACCTGCATCGTTCGTGCCTATATGGCAGTCCTGCTCATTGTGGGCACCTGGGCGAGTCTGCGACACAACCACCAAGTATTTACGTTGGCCATGTTTCGGCCCGACCTATCCCGCTTAAAGGTTCTCTTGCACATCGGCTGGCCATCCTCCCTGGACAGCTTTACTGACCTTGGTGTCTCTACCTACATGTCCATTCTGTGCGCAAGGCTGGGCGCGCAGATGCTCGCGGCCCACCAGGTTGTGCTTGATCTCGATGCAGTCGTCTTCATGGTGCCTGCCGGTATTTCCTACGCCACCCTGGTGCGCGTGGGACAAAGCGCAGGCCGCAACAGTCTCGATCAGGTGCGCCGTTCGGCGAAGGCCAGTCTTGTTCTAGCGATGAGCTACATAGCAGTGGCTGCCAGCCTGTTTGCTGGTCTCCCAGGTTTGTGGGCCGGGCTCTACACAAACGATCCATCAGTGGTGGCCGCGGCCGCACCTATTTTCCTTATCTGCGGCCTTCTCCAATTCGGAGATGCAGCAGGAGTCATTTTCCGGTCAGCTCTTACCGGAATCGGCGATACAAGAACACCCATGATTATCAATGCCGTGTGGTACTGGGTGCTTGGTATGCCCTTTGCCTACTGGCTTACTTTTTCAGACGGTATGGGCGTTCGTGGGTTGTGGATCGGGCGTGCTGTTGCTGCTCTTGGTTCCGGTATTCACATTGGCTATGTCTGGTATGCCCGCATCCGGCAGGCCACAGAAGCCCCTCAACAATCGCGCCTGGCAATAATCCCAACTTTGCAGGCAACCCGCACCTCCTATCTCACCTTTCAGTAGGCGTCTCCAATCGAGTTAGCAGCATCCTAGCGTCCGGATGGTAATAACCAGGCACCTTTCAGCCAATTGACCCGGCCTTACCTTCCTGAAGCACATCCTGCTTCGCCAGCAACGAATCGGCGGGCGGGATTTGCGAACTCACTCAGGAGCCAGCACCGTGAAATATCCCCTCGTCGGACCCAGTCTGTTCGTCGCAAGCAGAGATCAAAAGTGGTTTTACAGAAGCCTGGTGCTTGCAGCGGCCGCCCTTGTGGCAGACCCGATAGCATTCGGACAGTTCCGGTCCTCGATCCAGGGAACCGTATCCGATAGCAGCGGAGCCGTAGTTCCGGGAGCAACCGTCACGCTCACGGATATCGGAACCGCTAAAGTTCTCACCAGCACCACCACGGCGTCGGGTGTTTACAACTTCAATGCCCTGCCGCCGGATCACTTTTCCATCACCGTCGATAAGAGCGGCTTCAAAAAGAAAATCCTGAACGATGTGCAGTTGATCCCAGAGCAGGCTAATTCCGTCAACGTTCAGTTGGAGTTGGGCGATGCTGCTTCGCAGACCGTTACAGTATCCGGTAGTGATTCGCCGGCGCTGGACACGGAAACAGCATCTGTCAGCGGTGTCGTCAGTGGAAACGAAATTCAGCACCTGCCCTCGTTCGGTCGTGACGTCTTTCAGCTGACACAACTCGCGCCCGGCTCCTTCGGCGACGGCGCACGCGCGGGTGGTGGTGGTACAAATAACCTCCCTGGCAGCACTGGCCCGGGTGGGAGTGCTTCATCGGCTGGTATTTTCCAGACCGAAAATGGTCCGCAGATTACCAGCAACGGCGGCCAAAACAATGCTAACGGCATCAGCGTGGATGGCATCAGCACCACCAGTGCCGTGTGGGGTGGCACCAGCGTCATTACACCTTCAGAGGATTCCGTTGGAGACGTTAAAATCGTCTCCAATAGCTACGACGCAGAGAATGGCCGCTTCAGCGGCTCTCAAATTCAGGTCACCACCAAGGCCGGCAGTAACGACTTCCACGGGAGTGCCTTCTTCAAGGCAAATCGTCCAGGCCTTAATGCCTACCAGAGATACAACGGTCCGGATTCCAGCACCCCGGGCACGCCCGCACAGCGTAGCCTGCTCCGCGACGAAGATCGCTTTAACCAGTTTGGTGGCAGCATCGGCGGGCCGATCTGGAAGAACAAGGTATTCGCCTTCTTTAATTACGAGACCCTTCGCAACAACACTACGACCACGGGTACGGGCTGGTATGAGACTTCTGCTTTCGACAAGCTCGCACCCGCCGGCAGTATTGCAAATACCTATCTGACCTATCCAGGTTCGGGAGTCAGTTCCATTGGTCAGATCAGTGCCAATTGCGGGGACATTGGTCTTGCAGAAGGTACGCAATGCCGCACCATCCCCGGACAAGGTCTGGACATCGGTTCCCCACTTACCGGCGGTCTGCATAAGCAGGACCTCACCTATCTAAGTCCCGGCAGCCCTGGTGTGGGCAATGGACTCGACGGTATCGCCGATATCGCTGAATTTACCACGGCCGATCCGAGCAAGGTTACCGAGGCGCAGTACAACGGCCGCGTTGATGCAGACGTCACCGGGAATGACCGGATTACCTTCACGATTTATTGGGTGACCGACGACAAGACCAGCTATCAAGGTCCGGTACGCGTCTATAACCTTTACAACCATTCCGGAATCAACGACGCCTTTGCTGGAATCTGGAATCACACCTTCTCGCCGACACTACTCAATGAAGCACGCGTCAATGCGGCAGGCTTTCGATGGAATGAAGTCACCACCAACCCGCAGGTTCCCTTCGGTCTCGCCGCTGCCACGGTTCCTAACATCGGCTCACTCAACTCTGCCAATCCGCTTCAGTACTTCGGCGCTCCCGGTCCCAGCATTTACAACCAATGGACTTACAGCTACGACGACATAGCCACTAAGGTCGCCGGACGACACACCATCAAGTTCGGCGGAGGCGTAACACGTCTCTACTACTTGAACGACGCGCCGTATAACGCGCGGCCCAACTTCTCCTTCTACAATGTATGGGACTTTCTAAACGATGCTCCCGAGGCTGAAGGCGGCACCTTCAATCCACTGACTGGAACCCCTACCGATAACCGGCAAGATGAAAGGTCCGACCTCTACGGATTCTTCGTCCAGGACGACTTTAAACTCCGTCCCAACCTCACCGTCAACCTGGGGCTGCGCTACTCCTACTTCGGACCGTTATCGTCGAAGCAGAATAATCTCAACGTGGTCTTCCTTGGTTCAGGTGCAAATACCTTTACCAACCTGTCCGTTCGTCGCGGCGGCGATCTATACCAGGCGCAGAAGGGAAACTTCGGCCCTGAGTTTGGTTTTGCGTGGAGTCCTATGCGCGATGCAGGCAAGCTCGTCTTGCGCGGCGGATTCGGCATGAATTACAACCAGGAAGAGATCGCTGTCTCTTCCAGCGGTGGGAATAATCCTCCCTCCATTGTCAGTCCGAATTTCACGAGCACGTCCCCCACACAGATCAATCCGAATATTCTGTATGCCTTGCCGAGCAATCCGAAATCATTATTCGGCTACCCGGCTAATCCGGCAGCGATCCAGAGCTTCAATGCGAGTAACCTTCCCACCACCGGCTCAACGGCCCTGACAGCCTTCCCTGCTGCGGTGCCCACGGCCTATACCTATCACTACTCTCTCGATACGCAATATGACCTCGGCAAGCAGTGGGTTGCCACGCTTGGCTACAGCGCAAGCATCGGTAAGCACCTCATTCATCAATACAATGCGAATGCAATCGGTGCCGTCCTGGGGATTCCACTCAATCCCACGGTCAACAGCGTCGATACTTTCGGAAATGAAGGGCACTCAAATTACAACGCCCTGTTAGCCGGAATCAAGCACCAGTTTTCTCACTCATTTCTGTTGGACACGCAGTACACCTGGGCGAAGACCATGGACGACGGGTCGCAGCCTTATTACCAGGATCCCTATCCTTACAACCCTCGCCTCGCCTACGGCCGCTCTGATAACAATGTCGGCCAGGCTTTCAAGATCTATGGCCTGTGGCAGCCTGTCTTCTTCCATGGCAATAACCTTGCAGAAAAGCTGGCCGGCGGCTGGTCTCTCAGTGGAATCTTCAACATTCATAGCGGCTTTCCATGGACACCCGTCTATAACAACATCACTAGTGGCGGAAGCCTCTATTACCAGGGCAGCAACTACAACTCTCTGCGACCTGCCGCGTACAAAGGTGGAGCGGGAACCAGCCAGAGCAATGATGTCTTCAAGAGCGGCAATGGTGTAGGCGGCACAACCTATAACAAGAACTATCCCCTGGGTGCGCTCGCCTACTTCACAATTCCCACCTACACGCCTGCCACGAGTCCTTTGCCCGTCGGATTCCCAGCACCGGAGGCTCCTGGCGTCGCGCGTAACTCGCTCACCGGCTCACGTTATCGCGATGTCGATGCTAGCCTGAGCAAGGCATTCGGGTTACCCAAAGTGAAGGGTCTCGGCGAAGACGCCAAGTTCGAACTTCGCGTCGATGCTTACAATGTTTTCAATAATCTTAACTTCACCAGCAGTATCAGCAACTCGATCGTTCAGGTCGTGAACGGGGTAGAACAATCCAATCCCCAATTCGGCCAGGCGCAGACCGCACTGGGAGCCCGCACGCTCGACATACAAGCGCGCTTCAGCTTCTGATGAGGGAAGCGGATGGTGTCCAGATCCGGCCCATCCGCTCCCCTCCCTTTTCCCGCTCGACCTGGAGGATACTCGGTATGCTTTGCAAAATTCCGTCCAGGTTCACGATTGTTCTCCTTCCTTTTTTGTTTCTCGTACAGGCCTCTCCAGCTCAGCAGCAGATCGACATAGACGCCCGATCACCCGTAACGCCTTTTCCCCATTTCTGGGAGGAAATGTTCGGTTCCGGCCGGGCCATCCTCAGCCTTCGTGAGAGTTATCGCAGCGATCTTCGAGCCGTCAGACAAGTCACCGGCTTCAAGTACGTCCGCTTCCACGCTATCCTTCATGACGAGCTGGGCGTCTACGACGAAGACGAGCATGGAAATCCTGTTTATAACTTCGCGTATGTCGACCAGGTCTATGACGGTCTGCTGCAAAATGGAATACGGCCTGTCGTCGAGATCAGCTTTATGCCAAAGAAGCTGGCCTTCAATCCAGATGCTCTTCACCCCTTCTGGTACAAACAAAATGTCTCGCCGCCAAAGAGTCTCGAGCGATGGGACGACCTCATCCATGCTTTCACCCGGCATCTTGTAGACCGCTACGGCATCGACGAAGTAGCCCAGTGGTATTTCGAAGTCTGGAATGAGCCGAATATTGATTTCTGGAATGGCATACCCAGAGACAAAAGCTATTACGAGTTATATGCTCACACCGCCCGGCAGTTAAAAGCAGTAAGTCCGAAACTGCGCGTTGGTGGTCCGGCTACAGCAGCAGCCCACTGGATCCCTGAGTTTTTGAAGTATGCTTCTGACAATCACGTTCCCGTCGACTTCGTATCGACTCACGGCTACGCTGACGACACGCCGGAAGATATGCTGGACACCACCGAGGCGGTTCCGGAAGATGAACGCGTTTGTCGCGCCGTCGACAAGGTTCACCGCCAGATCAAGTCATCTGCCATGCCGGATCTGCCGCTTTTCTGGACCGAGTGGAATGTGCAGGGTCTCAACGAGTCACGCGACACTACCTTTGTAGGGCCGTCGCTCGCCAATACCATTCGTCAATGCGATGGCAAAGTGAATGAAATGAGCTTCTGGACGTTCTCCGATGTCTTTGAAGAAGGCGGCCCTATCCCCAGGCCATTCGAAGGACACTTTGGCCTGCGTGCCAAGGGTGGTATCAACAAGCCCAGTTACTATGCTTTCGCGTTGCTGCATCAACTGGGAGATCAACGTCTCGCCAACTCTTCCCGCAGCGCGCTGGTCACCCGGCGTGCGGATGGCTCACTCGCGATCGCCGTCTGGAATCTCGTCGATCCGGGTGCTCATGGAACCCCGGCCGAGTACACCCTCGCGATAAAGCACATGCCGGCTTCTGCTCACGTGTCCATGCAGAGCGTTGACGATGACCATGGCAATGTTCTGCCTCGGTATACCGCCATGGGTAAACCGGTCGATCCAACCCCGGCACAGGTCGAGCAGCTAAATCGAGAGACGGACCTGCCCGCACCGCAGGCAGCCACTCTACAGGACGGCAAGCTCCACATCACCCTCACGCCGAATGCCCTCGCACTCATCCAGATACAGCCCTGACGAGGTAAACGCGATACGCTGAGAGCGTGCAGCCACTTACCCTCCAGGACCAGTTTGGGCAGATTGATATTTATGTCTTCGATCAGATTCTTCGGGGAAACATCACCAGTGATATGACCGTCCTGGACGCAGGTTGCGGCTACGGGCGGAATCTTGTGTATTTACTGCGGGAAGGATGCGCAATCTATGGCATCGATGCTGACCCGGATGGCGTGAACCATGTCCGCCAACTTTCTGCCATCCTCGCACCCACGCTGAATCCCGAAAATTTCCAGGTCGGTCTGATCGAACGCATGCCTTTCAAGGAAAACCTTGTTGACGTCGTAATTTGCAATTCTGTACTGCATTTTGCGCGCGATGAACGACACTTCGAGTCCATGCTCAGCGAACTCTGGCGCGTGCTTCGTCCGGGTGGTCTGCTTTTCTGCAGGCTAGGTTCGCGCATCGGTATGGACTTTGACCACATCGGCGGGAACCTCTTTTCTATCGGCGACGGCTCTGCCTGGTTTCTTGTCGACGAAGCCATGCTTCTCGACTACACCAGCCAGCTCGATGCCGTCCTGGTCGATCCGCTCAAGACCACCGTGGTGCAGGATTACCGCTGCATGACGACATGGGTACTCCGCAAACGCCGGCCCGCGGCCTGACCGCAAAATCAGCTGTCCCGTGCCAGTAGGTTACAATTTTTGCGGGCCCCTGTAGCTCAGTTGGATAGAGCGGCGCACTCCTAACGCGTAGGTCGGCAGTTCGATCCTGTCCAGGGGCACCACACCTCCAAACCCCGCCGTTTCCGCTTCCCCAGCGTCCAGGTTGTAAACTGGCTATTGAGGATTTATGGCCGAGATACAGCGTAGACAGACAGTGACCGTCCGGATCGGGGACGTTCGGGTAGGGTCCGATGCACCCGTCATCGTTCAGTCCATGACGAACACCGACACTGCCGACGTTCAGGGCACCATAGCCCAGGTTGCCGCTTTGGCTGCGGCGGGTTCCGAACTGGTACGGGTCACCGTCAACAACGATGCTGCGGCAAAGGCAGTCCCATTCATCGTCGAAGGATTGGCCGAGCGCGGCCTGCACACCCCCATCATCGGCGACTTCCACTACAACGGGCATCAACTGCTCCGTAAATATCCGGACTGTGCCCGCGCCCTCGCCAAGTATCGTATCAATCCCGGCAATGCGTCCATCGGCCTCAAAGGTGACGAAAACTTCCGCACCATGATCGAGTGCGCGATCGAGAACGACAAGCCTGTGCGCATTGGCGTCAACTGGGGCTCGCTCGACCAGGCCCTGC
>CAZZVA010000059.1:0-14798 GCA_964657345.1 uncultured Acetobacteraceae bacterium
GACCGGACAACTTCGCGGCTCAGCCGTGCCGGGAGTCAGCAGCAAGCGATCAGCAGTCGATTGCCCGCGAAAGGCACGGTTCACGGGCACCCGCAATTGACGCAAACATGCCACGTCCCTCGTCCAGAACTCAGGCGACTCGACGAGGGCAATGGCAATTGGGCGCTCGTCGAGAATCATGAATGCCGACAACGGCGTTTGTCAGGACTATAGAATCGACGTGTGAAACCGGCTCGAAATCAAATCTGCGTTCGGCGGTATCTGCCGAGGGACGAAGCCGCGTGGCTCCGTATGCGCTTCGAGCTCTGGCCGGATTCGGATAGAGCAGATGCTGAGGCATGGGCTGTTCGGCAGGATGCCGTAACGCTGGTCGCGGAAGTCACACACACAACGGACATAGTTGGTTTCGCTGAAGTGGGAGAGCGGCCGTACGCTGACGGATGCGAAACGAGCCCAGTTGCCTTTCTGGAAGGTTGGTTTGTTTCAACAGAAGCGAGGCGACTAGGGATCGGCTCGGAGCTGGTTCACGCCGCTGTAGCGTGGGCCAAGAGCCGGAATCTGCAAGAGCTGGCATCGGATTCGATACTGGAAGACACAACCGCGTATCAGGCACATCTTGCGGCAGGTTTTCAAGAGGTAGAACGCTCGATCAAGTACCGTCTCTCGATCCCTCGTGTTCGCTGATCCTGCGAAGCCCGCTACAGAAAGTGGTCTCGACCTGAGCAGCTTGGCCCGGCCGTTCAACATGCTACTTCGGCTAAGCGCGTTTATGCGGAGTTACCCCGACATCTGGAGCTTGAGGTAGTTGCACGTAAGCGCTCTTTGCCCAAATACTTAGATCGCTCCTCCGTCATGTATGCGATTCTTTGTTATGGAAGCAATTGCGATCACGCCTCACCGCGAGAGTTGGGTCGACGACTTCCGCAAGATTGCCAAGGACATTGCAAGCATCATGCCGCCAGGTTCCGAGATCCATCACATTGGCTCGACAGCTGTTCCGGGGCTTGATGCAAAGGACATTATTGACATCCAGTTGACTGTTCCTTCCCTTAGGAATTTTGAGCCGAGTACTGGGAAGCAGATCGGCTTTCAACACGTAGATCGGATTACGGGCGACCACTGTCCCCCGAATGTTCTCCTGCCCCAGCAAGAGCTTGCTAAGTACTTCCTGCGGAGCGGGGGCCGACTAGCGAACCTTCACGTTCGAGAGGCAGGCCGATTCAATCAGCGCTACTCGCTCTTGTGCCGTGACTACCTGCGGAGCCATGCCGTCTGCGCAGCAGCCTACAGTTTGATAAAGAAACGACTGGCTCTCTATGCTCCTGAGAATGTGGAGTTTTACTACGACATCAAAGACCCTGTCTTCGACATCATCATGGAAGGCGCGAACGAGTGGGCGACAACCAGCCACTGGTCGCAGCCCGTACCTGACTATGTGTTTGATCTGTCGAGCTCATGAACCACACTACTTGCTCTAGGTGGACTGGAGCGCGGATGCTGGCGAATTTGTCCTGCGAAGTCGGCATATCGGAAGTGGTCCGTCCGGGCCTGGCGTTCTCAAGTGATGAGAACAGGCCAATGCACTCATTGAATCGCTCAACGGGTATAGGCGGATTGGTAACGCGAAACGCACTTGTCGCCCGTGCCTGCAAAGTCGGCTGTTCGGTAACTTCGCGCCAAGCCACGGAAGCTTCTATTCCGGGAAGCGGCTCGTGCCGGCTTGCTGTATAGCCAAGGCTTTGCTTTCGTTGCCGGTGTGCCGGTGCAGGGTGGCGGCGAGCTGGTAGTGAAAGCTTTGGACGCCGGGCATCGTGAGGCGGTGATCGGCGGCGTTGCAGGCGATGGCAGGCTGGCCGGCAAGGAAGGCGCTGCCGGCGAGGATGTCGTAGAGTTCGGGTGCGTCCGGGTGTTCGCGGATGGCCTGCCGGATGCGGGCGAGTCCATTGATCTTGTCGCCTGACTGGATTTCTGCGGCGCCCAGTTTGGCCAGGGACAGGGCATCGGCTGCGCCTCGTTCGCGGGCGCGGTGGTAGGCGGTGCAGGCCTGGGGGTAGTGGGCGGTGTGGAAGTAGACATCGCCGAGGGCGCGCCAGGCGAGCGGGTTGTGGGCGTCGAGAGCCACGGCGCGCTGCAGGGGTGGGAGTGCCTGCGTCCAGGCGCCGAGCCGGGTGTGGCATAGTCCGGCGTAGAGCCACGCGGCCGGCTGCCGGGGAGCGAGCGAGCAGGCGCGTTCAAGATAGGGCAGGGCGGCAGAGGGACGGCGGGCGTGGTCGAGTTCGCTCATCCCGGCTTCGAGTTGTGCCTGGTACTGCGCGGGTGAGGCTGCGGCTTTCTCGAGAGTCATTTCGTAATAGGCCTGGTTTTTGCGGGCACGCTCGGCTTCGGCGTCTTCGACGTAGCCGAAGTGGTGGATGAGGAAGCCGGCCGGCTGGTACGCGCGTCCCGCGGCATCGAGGCGATGGGTAATGCTTTCGTGGACAGGGTGTTCGAAGTAGATGTCCGGATGGCGGCGGAAGAGACGGGTGTTGAGGCTGCGGACATAGGCCGGCCAGGGGCGGGAGGGTTCGACGCGCAGGGGATTGCGCATGGCCTGCTGGCCGCCGCAGCGGTAGTCGAGCTGGTGGACGTAGTTCCAGATCCAGGTCTGGTAGGCGAAGACAGCCGGGTCGGCGAGGAGCGTGGGGATAATTTCGTGCGCGGCGGGGTCGAGCATCTCGTCGGCGTCGAGGACTAGGATCCAGTCCTGTGTGGCGTGGGCGAGGACGGCATTGCGGGCCTGGGCGAAGTCGCCGGTCCAGGGGATGGATATTACTTCGGCGCCGTGGGAGCGGGCGACGTCGCGGGTGTGGTCGGTTGAGCCAGTGTCGCCGATGACGATGCGCTGCGCCAGCCCGCGCACACTTGCGAGGCAGCGCGGCAGGGTGGCAGCGGCGTTCCTGACGATCATGGAGAGTTCCAGCGAGGGGCGTGGATTCATGGAGTTGCGTTCCAGGCGGCGAACTCTTCGGCGTGGGGGAAGAGGGAGGTTCCGGCGCTGAGGGCGGCGGCGGCCTGATCGTCACAGCCGCTGTGGCGATAGATTGCGGCGAGCCGGAGGAAGGCCCTGGGGGAGGGTGCGAGTTCGGTGAGGCGCCGAGCCGGGTCTGCGGCCTGGTGCCATTGCTGCGTGGCGAGGGCCGCCTGCATCTTGAGCGCGTGCAGGGCTTCTGCAGCAGGGAACCGGGCGAGGGCTTCTTCGAGGGTGGCGAGTGCCCGGGTCCAGTCGCCGGTTTGTGCTTGGGTGCGGGCGACGCGGAGCCATGCGGTTTCGCTGGGCCATTTTCGGGCGAAGCGGTCGGCTGCGGAGAGTGCCTGGGGCAGGCGGTTGAGAGCGAAACAGGCGTGGATGAAGCGTTCGTCGATGTCCTGGGAGGGCGGCCAGGCTGCTGATGCGGCTTCCAGACGCTGGAGGCCGCCGGCGTTGCCGAGACGGATCTCGGTTTCTCCCAGCTTGCATTGCACGGCGCGGTCGTGGGGGCAGAGGGCCAGGGCTGTCGAGTAGGCGGCGTGGGCTGCGGTCAGTTGGCCGAGGCTGTAGAGGCAATCACCCTGGAGGTGAGCGCGGAGGACGGGGGAGTCGTCGTGGGGAATGTTTTCTATGGCAGCGAGCGATTCTTCAAATCGGCGTTCCTTGCGCAGAATGAGGGCAGTGAAGAGCCAGGCGCCGGGGGTGTTGGGATCAAGCGTGATGGCGCGGTGAAGATGTGTCAGTGCGGCTTCGGGCTGCTGCTGGTCTTCGTAGAGGAAGGCCGCGTAGCGGACCAGGGTGTTGGTGTCGTCGGGCATGGTCTCGAGCTTTTTGGCGAGCAGGCTGCAATAGAGTGCGCGTTTTTCGGCGATGCGTCCGGCATCGGCGAGGTACCAGCCGAGGTGATGGATGACGAAGCCAGCGTCGGCGACGGTGCGGCCGAGGCCGAGAACCTGGTGATCGATCATTTCGTGGACACAACCGCGGTAGAAGATTTGCGGGTCGCGGCGGAAGAGGCGCAGGGCGGCGCTGGGGAAATAGGCGACGGCATCGGGAGCGAGGGGGTGCTGGTCGCCGGGAGTGAGGGCGATCTGGTCGGAGACCGGGGGCTGGAGCGGGGAGAGGTAGTTGCGGACGTCGACCCGGTAGGTGTCGATGGCGCGGTTTTGGATGGCCGAGCGGATCCATTGCGCAGCATGGGCGGGGAGGACCTCGTCGCCGTCGAGGACCAGCACCCAATCAGTGGTCATTTTGGCGAGTACCGTGTTGCGGGCGTGGGCAAAGTCGCCGGTGCCGGGAACAGTAAAGACGTGCGCGCCGAACTCGCGGGCAATCGCGGCCGTGTTGTCGGCCGACTCGTTGTCGCCGATGACCAGCTCGTCGACGGCGCCGTTAAGACTGGCCAGGCATGGCCGCAGTGTCTGCGCGCAGTTTTTGACGATCATGCAAAGGCCGACTGTGGTCATGTGGCTCCCCGGGCGAAATTAACGGGGTGGATGCAAGTTGAATGCCGTTTGCGGGATGAGAGGACGATGAGAGAGCTGGGCGCTGCTGGTCGCAGCAGAGATCTGGTGGGGGTGTTTTTAGTCCGGCGTAAACCGGAGGCCAATATGACACCCGTCATCCATGACTACCTGACGATCGGCATCCCGACCGCAGTGGTCACGTTCGGTATCCTGATGAGCAACAGCCGGTTCAATCGCAGCGATGCCAAGATGGACTCCCATCCGTATGGAGCTCGAAGGCAAGATCCTTCACGCGCCGGCGTTGTGATGGCACGGCCGCGACTACAACTTTGGTGGGGCATCTACTAGAAAAGTCGGAATATTCGGTCGATATCTAGCCGCGCACACCCTCGTTTTTCGGCAGGTAGATACCGGCATGAGCAAGTACCACGTCTCGATCCTTCGTCCCCATGGCTATCTTCACAGCTCGTGTTTTATGGAGGTGGCGGAGGGACTGCGGTCGGCGCTGCGGACGCTGGGTCATGAGGCAGTGGTAGGCGAGAACACGATTGACGCAGCCGCGACAACGATTGTGCTGGGTGCGCACCTGCTGCACCAGCAGGAGGCCCTGAACCTGCCCGAAGCCGTGATCGTGTACAACCTGGAGCAACTGGGCGGAGCGGCGCTGCCGGGCTGGTATCGAAGCCTCGCGAAACGGCTGCGGATCTGGGATTACAGTGCGGCGAACCTTGCACTGTGGAAACAGGAAGAATGCCGCGAGGAGCCGCGGCTTGTCGAAGTCGGGTTCGCTGCCGACTTGCGGCGGATTGTGCCGGCGCCGGTCCAGGATATCGATGTGTTGTTTTATGGCTCGCTGAATGAGCGGCGGCTCCAGCTTTTGCGGGAGATCGAGGCCAGCGGCCTGCGGCTGCATGTCGCGTTCGGTGTGTACGGGCAGCAGCGCGATGCGCTGATTGGCCGTGCGAAGGTGGTGCTGAACCTGCACGCCTATGACACGGAGATTTTTGAAACCGTGCGTGTCTCGTACCTGCTGGCCAATGCAAAGGCAGTGGTCAGCGAGCAGGCGCCGGATATGGGAGAGCTGGCACAGGCGGTGGCGGTGGCGCCGTATGTGCAGCTGGTAGCGACGTGTCGCGAGCTGGTCGAAAACCCCGCGCAGAGGCAGGCACTGGAGTCGCGGGGGTTCCGTATCTTCAGCGGCCGCAATCAGGCACGTTTTCTCGCCGGCATCGTGGGTGACGCGAGTGCGTCGGCACGTGCGCCGCAGAAAATAGACTTGGCGCTTCCGGTGGCATGAGCCATGGGAACGAGCCGGGTTCGGGGAGGATGGACGAACCGCCGGTACAACCTAAGAAGCATGGACGTGTGATACGGAAAGCCGATGTACAGCCAGTCACCACAGGATGCCAGAAATGAACAACGGCGCACACAACATACCGGCTGCGGACGCTACAAAAGCAGTAGAGCAGACGCTGACCGTATTAAATTTTTCTTCTCTCCAGATGGAAACGAAGCATGTAAAGAGTGTGGCGTTTGAGCTGCTTGAGCTGCGCCCCATGCTGACGGCTCTTGCCGGCAAAAAAGCAGAGCTGAGATTATCAGTCGACAGATGTCCGGATGGAGCGGTTGCCATCTCGCCGATTGGCCTGACCAAGGTGCTGATCAACCTGGTCCGCAATTCTGCCGAAGCGATTTCGGCGCGTGGCCAGATCGTGGTTGCTGCCGATGGTGTGCTGGAAGAGGAAGGCCGCCGGTCAATCGTGATTTCGGTAGAAGACAATGGCCTGGCGATCCCCCTGTCGCTGCTGGAAAAGATTTTCGACTCGGAAGCACCGCTGGAGCTCTCTCCCGATGCCGGTTCGCCGCGGGTGCGGGTGCGTTCGCGCCGCCTGGGCCTGCGCATCGTTCGTGAGCTGGTGGAGGAGGCCGGAGGACGGATTCGCGCGATCCGGCTGCCGGAACGTGGTTCTCGATTTGAGGTAACCCTGCCAGTCGTGGGTGCGCAGGGATTGAGTGCAGGTCCGGAGAGACCGACCTCAAAGCTTCAGAATGCTGTTGCCTAGAACATCCAGAAAGAGTCTGCCATGAGCACTGATGTATTTTCCCTGTCTGCCTTGAAATCCTTGCCTGAGTTGCAGGCCATAGAAGTCTCCCACGCTGCTGCAGGCGTACCGTCCATTTCGACAGGGCTACAGCCGGCAGGAGCCGAGGCGCAAGCGGCTCTGCAGGTGCAGTTGTTCGAGCGATCGCGTATTGCCGATTCGCAGCGTCCACGCCGGTGGACTCCGGAAGCTCGGGCAGCAAGCGATTTCCTGGCGCATGCGATGGAGTATCTGGCGGACAGCCGGGAATTATCCACAGGCCGCTTTACCAGGCTGAAAGCGCAGAATGCCGAATCGGAGGCGATCCTAATCCTGATGGAGGCGAAGCGGCAGGTTGCCTTGTCGCTGCCATTCATCGAGCGCCGCAAAGGCTTGTTTGCGCACTGGAAGGGTGTGGAGCGGCGCCGGGATCGACAGAACTAGCTCCTTAGACCAGGCTTTCGGATGGGCAATGGAAGCGAGCGGGAGTTGCTGGCCCTCTTCGAGGCGCTTTCCTTTTATTTTCTAAGACTTTCGGTTCCCAAGCGGGCCTCCAGGTGGGCCCGCTCGGCCTGCTGGGATCCGTGTGGGCAAAGCGGGTCGAGGTGGGGTTCGGCGATCGGATCCGGCCGAGGCGGGGGGATATACGCAGCGGATGCTTCCATGGATGGAGAAAAATCTACAGAAGGTAATTTTCCTTGCTGCGACTTAAGTAGGAGGCATCCTCAACATTTCCCGATTAACAAACTTTCATTAGAAAAATGTACATGCTTGTAAATCAGTCCTTTAGCGATATTGGCGATGTCCTGGAGGCACGGCGAGCGGTTTAGAGCGGCGATCACAGGTCGTTTCAATACAACTTGTTCCGTACGTCTTCCACTTGCCTAAGCGAGATGAAACTGTCAGAGTTACGTCATTGCTAATGCACGAACGGTAGCCATGCGCGATCCCCAGCAAGAGAGGGAGGGCCGGCCGAATAGCAATCCATTGACATATCTTTCAAGGCCTGGAGCTTCTTCGGAATGCTGGTATCCACCCCCACTCAGACGTCTTCCTATTCCTCCTTCCCAGCTTGTATGAACGTCACCTATCGTACGAACTTGGCCCGGTTTCTGAAAAGCACCGGATCGGTTCTGGACGAAGAGTTGGCGCCGGAGATGGTCACCGACCGGATTCTGATTGTTGAGCAGGACGGCCCGCTGGCCCGCCTGCTGGCCAAAGGCCTGCGGACGAAGAGCACCGCAGTCTCCATGGTGTCGACGGTGGAAGATGCAGTGGTTGAGATGGAGCAGACACAATATGGCGTCGTCATCCTGAGCCTGGACTTGACCAGTGCGGCCGCCGCGGAATTGTTGTTGGAGATTCGTTACAAGTGCCCGACAGCGGGCGTCCTGGTCCTGGGACAGCGGGGCAGTGTGCAGCAGGGTGCAGCGATGCTGGACCACGGGGCGGATGACTACCTGCAGAAACCATTCTCGCTTCTGGAACTGACGGCGCGTGTGAAGGCATTGCAGCGCAGGACGCGTGTCCAGACCAAGCAGCCGGTAGCGCGGCCGGAACTGGTCCTGAACATGGCCGAACTACGGGTAGAGCGGGCGGGTCGAGTTATCGATCTGACACAGCGCGAGTTTGCGTTGATTACCTATTTGGTTAATAACTCGGGGCAGGTGTTAACTAGATCGACACTTATGCGCGAAGTGTGGAATATGTCGGAGGATGCAAACACGAACATTGTGGATGTCTACATGAAGTATCTGCGGGACAAGCTAGATGTTGCGGGCGACGAAAGTTTGATTCGCACCGTGCGCGGCGTCGGGTATATCTTCAACCATATTAACTAGTTTCAGTCTGGCGGAAGTAAAACAGTGTGCCTCCGGCGCTAGCTATTTTGCTAAAAAAGTCGAGTAACTCCTGTTAACAGCCCCGACGTCAGCATCTCAGTCCTGTACAGGCAGGTATTCAAAACTTGCATCACGCAGCCCGCAATGATTCACAAACTCTAGTGAACCGCCTTTTGTTTGTGAGTGGTGTGCAGCAGAGCAGGCAACAAGTCCGGGAGCGGGTAGAGGGCTCCGGCCGGGAATGGACGCTGCTTGAGGCAGAGAGCGGCGCACAGGCACTGGAGGTTCTTTACCAGGAAGACGGAATCGGCGCCCTTGTGACGGAATCGGTTCTGCCTGACCTGATGCCCGAAGAGTTGTGCGGCCTGGTGATGGATCACTTTCCCGCCGTCAGTATTCTTATTCTGCATCTCGACGCGGGGCAGTTGCAGCCATGCAATGAAGTGCCGCAGACGGTCGCGAACCGACTGCAGGAGTTGTTGACTCCAGAGCGGAGCCAAACGCTTCCGGACCTACCGCAACCCTCCCAAAATACTCCCGGGATCGAAGTGGTACCGGAATCATGGAGTCCCCCGATCCCGGTTCTGCGGGACGCGGAGCATCGCGGTCTACGCGGAATGGTTGGTGATTCCAAACGGATGCAGACAGTGTATGCACTGACGCAGATGGTGGCGGTGCGGGACACAACGGTGCTGGTGACGGGGGAGAGCGGCACGGGCAAGGACCTGATTGCGCAATCCATTCATGCCATCAGCAACCGGGCGAAGCAGCCATTTGTGGTGGTGAATTGTGCAGCGGTGCCGGAAGCGCTGCTCGAAGCCGAACTTTTCGGATACACCAAGGGAGCGTTTACCGGCGCGATGCAGTCGCGGATCGGGCGGATCCATGCCGCGCATGGCGGCACGCTGTTTCTGGATGAGATCGGGGACATGCCGTTGGCCCTGCAGAGCAAGATCCTGCGTTTCCTGGAGCAGGGGGAGGTGCAGCGGCTGGGCGGCAACGACAATCTGAAGGTGGATGTCCGCGTGGTGGCCGCGACCAATGCAGACCTGAAGAAACTGGCGCAGCAGAAGCTGTTTCGCGAAGACCTGTACTACCGGCTGGCGGTGTTCATGATCCATCTACCGCCCCTGCGGGAACGGCCCGCGGACGTTCCAAAGCTGGTGCAGATGTTTACGTCGAAATTCTGTCCGGGGGTGTCGGTGCATCCCTCGGTGCTTCAGACGCTGTCCGGTTACCAGTGGCCGGGCAATGTTCGCGAGTTGCGCAATGCGATGGAACGCGCGAGCATCCTGATCGGGAACGATCGGGAGATGACACTGGATCACATTCTTCTCTAGGGCCCATTCCTTCTGTCGAGTGAGCCCGAGCAATTGAGGCAGGTTCTCCTCTTGTTCTGCAATGTCCTGGGTGTGCCATAACAGTCCGCTACCACTAACGGTGCACTGGTCATTCTTTGGCAACCTGTTTGCACGTATCAGAGCTATTCATGAACAGCTCTCATGCAGTGCAAAGAAATGGAACGGGTGGCGGTGGCGCCGCGACCGAGTCACTGATCCTGGCGGATGCCTTTGCAGAATTCATCTCGGCATCTTCGCGGCTCGAAACATTTTACGGAGACCTGCAAAAGGAAGTGAGTCAGCTAGGCGCGGAGCTGGCGGAGCGCAATGCGTCGCTGCATGCGGAGCTGGTAAAGAGTGAAAATGCAGTACGCCTGCTGCGGCAAGTGATGGAAGCGCTGCCATGTGCGGTCGTGGTGATGGATGGCTCAGGCCATATTTCGTTCATGAATGCGGAGGCAGGCCGGCTGTTGCAGGTAGAAGGCGGACCGTCCAGTGCGCGGCAGTTGCCGCTTGCGTGGATGCAGCTGATCTATGAATCCTCTGCCAGCGGCGAGGAACGCGACATGGTGTTCAATATCGACGGAGTCGAGCGCCAGATCAGCGTGCACGGGCGGCGGATCGGGCAGGATACGCCCTCTGCGCCGGTTCTGATGGCAGCAGTTGTGCGCGATATCAGCGCCCAGCGCGCGCGAGAGGAAGCCTGCCTGGAGCGGCACAGGGCGCAGGTGGTGGCAGAAGCAGCGGCTGCCCTGGCTGAGGAAATTAGAAGTCCGTTAGCAAGCATCGAGATGTTCACGAACCTGATTTCGCGAGAGAAGGGTGATCCGTCGCGCTGGATCGCGCACTTGCGCACCAGCACGCGCGCGCTCGCGGATGTACTCGACCTCACAGTTCAGTTGTAGGCAGCTTTGTCCGGGAGGGAAGGATAGATGGCAAACTCAATCGGCACACCGTCACTGGAAAGATTCCTGACGCTGGCCAGCGATCGTGAACAGACGATTGCGGGCAACATGGCCA
This sequence comes from uncultured Acetobacteraceae bacterium, assembly GCA_964657345.1. Taxonomy (GTDB): domain Bacteria; phylum Acidobacteriota; class Terriglobia; order Terriglobales; family Acidobacteriaceae. The sequence goes on from CAZZVA010000059.1 coordinate 10,756, forward strand.
ACATCGACACGCCTGGCTACAAGACGAAGGACCTGAATTTCAAACAGGAGCTGGCGCGGGCCCAGTTCAGCAATACGAGCAATGGCAATGCGGTCGAGACTGGTCCGAGTGTGAGCGATGTGCAGGGGCTGCTGGAGCGTCCTGACGGCAATAATGTGAATCTCGATCGCGAGAGCCTGCTGTTGTCGCAGACCCAGTTGCAATACCAGATGGGGATTCAGCTGGTTAAAGGTAAGTTTCACGAGCTGCTGAGCGCGATCAACGGAGGCAACTAGTCATGGATCCATTCAGCATGCTCAATATCAGCGGATCGGCGCTGGCTGCGGAGCGGCAGCGTTCGGAAGTGATCGCCACCAACATGGCGAATGCGGATACGACGCGGACCGAGAGCGGGGGTCCGTTCAAGCGCAAGGAAGTGGTGTTTGCCTCGACCGGCAATGCTTCGTTTCACATGGCTTATGCGAGCGCGGGCAACCTGGCTTCGCGCAACGCCGGGACGGTGCACGTGGCGCAGGTAGTGGAAGATCAGACGCCGCCGGTGATGCGGTATGAGCCGGGTCATCCGGATGCGAACAAGGATGGGTTTGTGGCGTATCCAGCGATCAACCCGGTGACCGAAATGGTGGACCTGATGGGTTCGGTGCGTGCGTACCAGTTGAATGCTTCGGCAGTGACGGCAGCGAAGCAGATGATCCAGCAGTCGATTGATATTTTGAAGAGCTAGTTTCACGCGCGGTCCGGTGACAGGAGATTGAAGCGATGAGTGCAGGAATGCTTGGAAGTTTATTTCCGGCGGTAGTGACAGGGAGTCCGCTGGAGGGTGGCGCGGTGTCGACGGCGAACCTGGTGACGCTACCGGGAGCGGCGGGCGGCAGTGGCAGCTTCGGCGGGGTGCTGAAGAATGCGATGAATCAGGTGAACAGTGTCCAGAACACTGCGGACCAGCAGGTGAACACGCTGCTGTCGGGCGGCAACGTGGATATGAGCAAGGTGATGATCTCGGTGGAGAAGGCGGATGTCGCATTCCAGCTGATGATGCAGGTCCGCAACAAGATTGTCAGCGCGTATCAAGACATCGAGAAGATGCAGTTCTAAGTAGGGAGCAGGAATGAACCGGGTATTACTCCAGGCCAAGCAGTTCTGGGCAACACGGACCAACGGGCAGCGCCTGATGCTGGGCGGCAGCCTGGTGGCGACGCTGGCCCTGCTGGCAGTGTTTACGCACTTCATCGCGACACCGGATTACAAGCCGCTGATGTCAGGGCTGGAATCCGCGGACGCGCAGGCCATTACCACCGCACTGACGGCGAAGAAGATTCCGTACCGGCTGGGTGCGGATGGCAAGTCGATTGAAGTGCCGGCGGACCAGGTGGATGCGGCACGGATGGAAGTAGCATCCGGGCAGTCGACGCATAGCGGCCGCATGGGATTCGAGATTTTCGACAAGGTGTCCTGGGGTCAGACCGAGTTTGACGAGAAGGTGAATTATCAGCGGGCGCTCGAAGGGGAACTGGAGCGCACCATCACCACACTCGGCGGCGTGAAGAGTGCGCGGGTCCATCTGGTGATGGCGACGGAGTCAGTCTTCCTCGATCGCGAACGGAGTGCGAAGGCGTCAGTGACGCTGAAGCTGAACCGCGGTGAGTTTACGACTCAGGAGCGGCAGGCGGTACAGCGGCTGGTGGCGGGGGCCGTGGATGGATTGAAGCCGTCCGATATTTCCGTGATCGATGCCGATTCGAATGAAGTACTGGGCGGCGGCAGTGGCGACGCGACCGGCACCGGCGAGGGCATGGAGCAGCAGTTGAAGCAGCGCCTGATTGCCACCCTGTCTCCAGTGGTAGGTGCGGAGCATCTGCGGGCCAGTGTGAATGTGGAGTACGACCAGGGCACGACGGAACAGAATGAAGAAAAGTATGACCCGGCAGTGAGTGTGCCGCTGACCATGCAGCGCAGCGAGGATTCGAATGGCGGCAGCGGGCCGTCCGGCGTTCCGGGTACGACCAGCAACGTGCCGCAGAACAAGCCGAATGTGCCGGCACCGACGGGCGGCAGTGCCGGTGAGACATCGAAGACCGAGAGCGCAAGCTATGGCGTGAACAAGGTGACGCGCCATTCGATGGAACCGGCCGGCCGTATTCACCGCATCACGGCAGCCCTGGTGGTCGATGACATGGCGCAGCACAAGCAGGACGCGAAGGGGAAATGGACGACGACCTACCTGACGCGGACACCGGAACAGTTGAAGCAGATTGAGCAGGTGGCGCAGGCAGCTATCGGCGTGGATACGGCACGCGGCGACCTGGTGACGGTGCAGGAGATGGCGTTCGATCGCAGTGATGCGGTGGATGTGCCGCCGCCTTCAGCATTGGATCGCGCCCGCAAGGGAATGTCGGATTTCTCGAGTGAGATCCGGTACGCGATGCTGCTGGTGTTGTTCGCGATGGCCTATTTTCTGATGGTGCGGCCGATGCAGAAGAAAGCATTTGCCGGCGCGCCGGTGATGCTGGACGAGGCAGAAATGGCGGAGTTGGCAGAGGTCCACCAGGATACGCTGCCGATTCCGGCAGAGAGCGCGCCCACCGTGGCCGTGTTGAAAGAACAGTTATTGAAACGAGTCAAAGCTGAACCGACGGGCAGTGCGCTGGCAGTCCAGGCGTGGCTGCGCGAGGAGGAATCCCAGTGAGCGCCGCAGCGATGGAATTGCAGGGCATGAGTGGTGTGCGCAAGGCGGCTATTTTGATGGCGACCCTGGGCGAAGATGCGGCGGAATACATTTTTCGTCACCTGGTGGAAGAAGACCTGCAGCGCCTGTCGCAGGAGATTGCGCGGCTGGGTTCAGTTCCGCAGGAGACGTCGATCCAGGTGCTGCAGCAGTATCAGCAACTGACCGAGGCGCAGGAGAACCTGACGCGCGGCGGCCAGGAGTTTGCGACGCGGCTGCTGGTGAAGGCACTGGGGGAGAGTGCGGCGAAAGAGATGATCCACCAGCTGGCGCGTGCGTCGGAGGTAAGTTCGACGCGCATTGAATCGCTGCAGCGGATCGATCCCAAGCAGCTGGCGCGCTTCCTGGAGGGCGAGCATCCGCAGACGATTGCGCTGATCCTGGGACACCTGAATGCGAAGCAGGCCTCGGCGCTGCTGATGTGCCTGCCGCAGGATGTCCAGGCGGAATCCGTGAAGCGGCTGGCCAACCTGCGCCAGTTTTCGCCGGAGATGGCAGAGAAGGTGGCGCTGGTGTTGAACCGGCGACTGCGTTCGGTGGGGGAGCAGAAGAAGAAGACGTATTCGGGTTTCCAGAGTGTGGCGGACCTGATGAACAACCTGGATGCTACGACGTCGGGCGAGATCCTGGAACGGATCGAGCGCGAGGAAGCCACGCTGGCCTTGAATATCCGCGACCTGATGTTTACCTTTGACGATTTCCTGAGCGTGCCGGAGATTCAGATCCGCGAAGTGACGGCGGGGGTAGACAAGAAGGTGCTGACGCTGGCGCTGAAGGGTGCTTCCGAATTGCTGCGTGAGCATTTCTATAAGACGATGTCGTCGCGTGCCATTGAAATGATGCAGGAGGAAAGCGAATCGCTGGGACCGGTGCGCAGCAAGGATGTGGCGAAGGCGCAATTGGAAGTGGTGGCCGTGGCACGGAAGCTCGAGGCTGACGGAAAGATCGTCCTGAAGAACGAAGGGGGCGATGACTATGTCAACTAACGCGAGTCCGTTCGGCAGCTTTCTTACTGCCGGTTCCATGCCGAAGAAGACGATTGCGGGCAAGCAGGTGCGTGCGCTGCGTCATGGAATGGCCGGGCAGCCGGGCTTCGAACTTTTCGGACCGTGGGACGATGGCGAGACGGTAAGACAGGCGATCATCGAAGCCGGGAAAGACGTCGGCCTTCGACTCGTCGGTGGCCGAGCCTATTCGTCCAACACGATTGAGTCGGGATGGATTCCCTCGCCGCTGCCCGCCGTGTACACGGGCGCCAAAATGAAGTCGTACCGCGAATGGCTGCCGGCGAACGGATACGAGGGTTCGGCATCGGTGG
>CAZZVA010000060.1:0-14702 GCA_964657345.1 uncultured Acetobacteraceae bacterium
AGGTTGCGTGCGATCGCCTCGGCCTGTCCACGCTCTTCTGCACCCAGCCCGGGATTCGCACCCATCAAGTCGATAAAGGTAAATACGGGCCGCTTGAACTTCTCCGCAAATCTCATCGCACGCAGTGCCTTGCGATATCCCTCGGGATTCGGCATCCCGAAATTCCGTCGCACCTTGTCCTTGGTGGACTGGCCTTTCTGGTTGCCGATCACCAGCACTTCTTCGCCATGAAAACGACCCAGCGCGCAGTACATCGCAGGGTCATCGCCGAACGCACGATCGCCATGAATTTCACTCAGGTCGGTGAACAGCGTTTCGATGAACTTCATCGGATCCGGCCTCTGCGGATGTCGCGCCAGCTCAGTACGGATCCATGCCGCCGGAACCTGCACTGCAGATGCTGTGCTGTCTTTCTGAGGTGGTGCTGCAACCGATGTCATCGCGGCTGTATTCCCGTTCATGTTCGAAGCCTGCTTCGATCGTGCGGGCCTGGATGCTCTGTCCTGAATTTCGCTGCCCAGCTTCTGAGGAGTGACTGCGGGTTCTGTCATGCGTCCCTTGTGTCGTAGTTGCGAACCTTGCGTGCCGATCCTGGCAAGCGGCACCCTGGCTGTCGCCCCAGGTGACACTCCGATTGTATGGAAGCGCGTTGCGTGCGACAACTCCATCAGTAGCCAGGTTGTTGCCACAGGCAATTCGCAGGCTTGCTCAGGGAACACTGCCGCCATCAATCGAAGGCCTGCACCGATCCCCGTCCCAGCAACTGCTCCGCCCGCTCGATGAATACCCTGTCCGCGGCGACCGAAAATCCCTCCGGTTCCAGCATCACCGCAAACTCTCCATTCTGTTCCAGGTTGATCATCACCTTGCCCGGACCAGGCGCCGCCTCCATCATCCCGCGTAGAGAAATCAGAGTGTCCCCCGTCGATCGATTCAGCGTGACCTTGATCCGCACACTGCCCGGCAGCTTCACACGTACATCTTCCAGGGCCTGGATCGACGAAACGCAAAGCTTGTTCGCTGCCTCTTCCTCGGCTCGCAACTGCCCTTTCACCAGCACCGGCACCTCGATCTTCAGAGCCTCCGCCAGTCGCGCATAATCCTTCGGAAAACAAATCAGGTCGATCTTGCCCACGGTGTCTTCGAGCGAACCCTGCGCATACATTTCGCCTGAACGCTTCGACTTCGCCACCTTCAACCCGACGATGACGCCCGCTATCGTGACATCGTTCTCCGGCTGCTGCTGGCCCCGCCGCGTCGGCGGAGGAGCCGGCTTCATCTCCAGCGCCGTGGCCGTATCCAATGCCCCCACGTTCTTGATTTTGTCCGCATACTTGTCCAGTGGATGGCCGGAGACAAAAAATCCCAGCACTTCCTTCTCCGCCTGCAGACGCTGATGCTCATCCCAGTCCGGCACATTCGGAAGCGCATCGCGATGTCCGTTTTCATCAGCATTCTGTGTCGCAGCACCATCCTCGAAAATGCTGCCCAGCATCGCAGCAAACAAGCCATGCTGTCCCGCGGCCAGGTCCCGCTGCGACTTCTGTGCACTCTCCATCGCCTTGTCCACACCTGCGATCAATGCAGCGCGCCGTCCGGCATTCTGCGCAAAGAGCGAATCAAAAGCACCACTCTTGATCAGCGATTCAATGACCCGCTTGTTCAACAAGCGCAGATCCACTTTCTCGCAAAACTCATTCAAAGACTGGAAGCCGCGATCCTTCTCTGCCTTCAGCGCGGCTCGCGCAGCCAGGATCGACTCGATCGCATTCCGGCCCACATTCTTGATCGCCGTCAATCCAAAGCGGATCGACTTGCCGATCGGCGTAAAGTCCGAATCCGAATATTGAATGTCCGGCGGCTGTACCTCGATTCCAAGCTCGCGGCATTCCTTGATGTACTTCACTACATTTTCGGGCTTTGAAATTTCCGAAGTCAGCAGCGCCGCCATGAACTCAACCGGAAAGTGCGTCTTCAAATAAGCCGTGTGATACGCCAGCAACGCATACGCTGCTGAGTGCGACTTGTTGAAGCCATAGCCAGCAAACTTCTCCATCTGGTCGAAGATATAAACAATCTTGTCCTTCGGATGCTTCCTGCCGCCGCTCCCATTGGTCGCGCCGGTAGTAAAGCGCTCGCGCTGCTTGCCCATCTCCGCCGGATCCTTCTTGCCCATCGCCCGGCGCAACAGATCCGCTTCCCCCAGCGAGTAGCCTGCCAGCACGTTGGCAATCTGCATCACCTGTTCCTGGTAGACGATCACGCCCAACGTCTCCTTCAGCAGCCGCTCCAACTCGGGCAGTTCGTACTCCACCTTGCGCCGTCCCCACTTGCGCTCGATAAAATCATCGATCATGCCGCCCTGGATCGGGCCCGGCCGATACAGCGCATTCAACGCCGTCAGATCTTCAATGGATGTCGGCTTGTACCGTCGCAACACATCCCGCATGCCGCCCGACTCGAACTGAAACACGCCCGACGTCAGCGCCCGATGAAAGATGTCTTCGAACGTCCGCTGATCATCCAGCGGGATCAGCTCCATATCCACCACTTCATCTCGATTGCGTTTGATCAACTTCAGGCAGTCGTCGATGACGGTCAGCGTCGTCAGCCCAAGAAAATCCATCTTGAGCAGACCCATCTTCTCCACTGCCTTCATGTCATAGGCAGTCACAATTTCTTCGTTCTTGGAACGAACCAGCGGCACCAGTTCCGTCAATGGCTGCGGTGCGATCACCACACCTGCTGCATGCACGCCGGCACCCCGCACCAGTCCTTCCAGCCGCTTTGCCGTATCAATCAGTGACCGCACCGACGGCTCATTGTCATACGCCATCTGCAGCGCCTGCGACTCATGCAAAGCCTTTTCAATCGTGATTCCGATCGTCGGCGGAATCAGCTTCGCAATCCGGTCCACTTCGCCATACGGCATGTCCAGCGCACGACCCACATCCTTGATCGCTGCCTTGGCCGCCATGGTGTTGAAGGTGATGATCTGCGCAACCTGCTCGCGTCCGTACTTCCGCTGTACGTATTCGATCACTTCCCCGCGACGGTTCATGCAGAAGTCGATATCGATATCCGGCATCGATACCCGTTCCGGATTTAGGAACCGCTCGAACAGCAATTCATTCTGCAGCGGATCGATATTCGTGATCTCCATCACATACGCCACCAGCGATCCCGCCGCCGATCCGCGTCCCGGACCAACCGGGATATCCTGCTCGCGCGCATACCGGATAAAGTCCCATACGATCAGAAAATACCCCGGGAACTTCATCTGCTTGATGCAGGCTATCTCCCGCTCCAGCCGTTCCTGGTACTCGCTCAGTGTGTGGCGAAGCTGGCCGCGATCCTGCAGGTGCTTTACTGCTGTCTCGAGCCGCTTCTTGTACCCGGCGCGACATACTTCTTCGAAATAGCTGTCGATCGTATGACCGGGCGGCACAGCAAACTCAGGAAACGGATTCGACACCTTATTCAGCTTCAGGGTGCAGCGCTCCGCAAACTGCATCGTGCGGCTCACCACCTCCGGATGATCGGAAAAAAGCCGCTCCATCTCGTCTGCCGATTTCACATAAAACTGGTCCGTATCGAACTTGAAGCGCTTGTCATTGTGAATCGAATCCGCAGTCTGCACGCACAACAGCACCTCGTGTGCGTGGTGATCGTCTTCACACAGGTAATGACTGTCATTCGTTGCGACAAGAGGGATGCCCAGCTCCCTTTCCAGCTTAAACAGATCGGCATGGATCTTCTTCTCCAGTGCCAGTCCCTGGTCCTGGATTTCAAGGAAGAAGTTGCCCCGGCCAAAAATATCCTGATATTGCCCGGCTGTCTTCTTCGCGGCCTCGTAGTTGTCCTTCATCAGATTCTGCGACAACTCACCGGCAAGGCATCCCGAAAATCCGACCAGCCCGGCCGCATGCTTTGCCAGAAAATTTTTGCTGATGCGCGGCTTGCGGTAGAACCCATGCAACGCCGCCTCAGACGTGATCCGCACCAGGTTCCGATAGCCTTCTTCATTTTCAGCCAGGACCAGCAGGTGGTTGTATTGATCGCCGCTCGGATCCGCACGGTGATCATCCTTCTGGCAGATGTACAGTTCACAGCCAAGAATCGGCTTGATCCCCTTCGCCTTGGCCGCATCGAAGAAATGAACGGCGCCGTAGATATTGCCATGGTCCGTGATAGCCACAGCTTTCTGGCCGATACTGTCGACGTGGGCCACCAGTTTGTCTACATCGCAGGCGCCATCCAGCAGCGAATAATCAGTGTGCAGGTGAAGATGAGTGAATTCAGCCATGGGATTCTCTCCATTCTAGGCTTACCTGGAGCAACGCTTAAGCTCGCCATCCCATGTGCGTAGCCTCTCATTTATGAGGAAAACTGGTACTCTCACCCTACCCGCCGCGTCTCCCGCATCAGAAGAAATGTCGTGTCAACTACATCCCGTTGTCAGCTCACATAAAGGAATCCGGTGAAGTCCCTCAGGCCTGCAATCTGGTTTGCTCTTTTTTTTCTCTTCTTCCCCATCTCGCACCTACGTGCGCAGCAGAATGGTAGTGCGCCCACCTCGACACTCATTCTGAGAGTCGCCGGCATCCGTAACAAGACCGGCGTGATCCGATTCGCACTTTTCACATCGCAGCAGGGCTGGCCGGACGACAAGAGCCAAGCCGTCAAATTCGGCAGCCTGCCTGCGAATGGTAGTGTCGCCACCTTCACCATCCCCGGATTGCCGGAAGGCAGTTACGCCATCTCCGTCATTCACGACGAGAACGAAAATCACAAGCTTGACCGCGATCTCTTCGGACGCCCGAAAGAAGGCATAGGCTTCGGCAACAACCCAAAGATTCGTTTTTCCGCGCCCACCTGGAAGCAGTGCTCGGTGCACGTCGCAGGCTCCTCCATCGAATCGACGGTGGAAATGCGTTACCCATGATTGCCCATGCAACCCCATCCGATCCAATTCGCTGAGGAACAGCATGGTTGAACCAACCTCGCGCACACACCATGCCACGCGCACACTCGCTGCCATCGGCGCTGGCGCCATGGCTCTCTACGCTTCACGCATTCTGCTTGATTTCTTCGGCCCCGCCATTGCCTACTCCATGCCCGTGACCGATGGCTTTGCAATCGATTCGCCGGAGTTCATCCAGTTCCTCAGCCTCGTTACTGACGGCACCGTCCGTCACTCCCGCATCACCCGGTTGAAAAACGGTTCGGAGTTTTACGCAGCGCAGATCGATGCCATTCATCGCGCGCAACACGCCGTCAACCTCGAGTTTTATGAATTCAAACCAGGCAGAGTAGGAGACGAATTCCTTGCCGCGCTCACCCGGCGCGCAGCCGCGGGTGTGCAGGTACGCGTCATCATCGACGCACTCGGAAGCTTCTCCACCCCGCATCACTACTTCGATGAATTGAAAGCTGCGGGCGGCCAGATGCACTGGTATCATCCCGTCCGCTGGAATACCTGGCAGCAGGCGAACAATCGCACCCACCGCAAGCTCCTGGTCATCGACGGCCACACCGGCTTCATCGGAGGCGCAGGCATTGCCGATCGCTGGCTTTATCCGACCAGATCACTCACCCAGCTTGACATTCCTGCCTGGCGCGACACTGTCTTCTGCGTGGAAGGCGAAGCCGTCGCAGGACTCATCTCCACCTTCTCAGAAAACTGGCTGGAGTCCTCCGGCGAAATTCTCTCAGGCCGTGCGGACTTCGCTTTCCACGCCTGTCCGGACGGAGTCACCAGCTTCGTCGTCTCCAGCACTCCGCACGGCGGCGGCACCCAGGCACGCATTCTTTTCCAAGCTTTGATCAAGAGTGCTCGAAAAACGATCCGGATCACCACTCCGTATTTCCTCCCCGATCGGAGCGCCCGTCATGCGCTCATCGAAGCCATAGAGCGGGGCGTCCGCGTGCAAATCCTCACCGCCGGACCAAAGATCGATCACCCTGTCATCCGCGGACTCAGCCGTCGAAGCAGCATCCGCCTCGTTGCCGCGGGAGCAGAAATCTACGAGTACCAGCCATCCATGATCCACGCGAAACTGATGACGGTAGATGGCTTGTGGAATGTAATCGGCTCCACCAATTTCGATCATCGTTCCTTCGCTCTAAACGATGAGGTCAACCTCGCAGCGCTCGATCCGCAACTCGCCCAGGTCATCGAAGCCGACCTGGCGGAAGACCTGGCACAAAGTCATTTACTTTCTGTCGATGAACTGAAGAATCGCAATGTGCTCAGTCGACAAGCAGCCATCCTCGACCACGTTGCAGAGTGGGAAAGCTGAACCTGTTCATCGATAAGCAACTATCGGCGCATCGACCCGCCAGTTTGGCGTCGACGAATCGCACAGCCAACTTGTCATCTCGACCGAAGCGCAGCGCAGTGGAGAGATCTCCCGCAGGCCGACCCAAGTGTGATCACAAGATCAAAAGAAAAAGGTGACAACTGGATAGCTGTCACCGGATCACTCCCGCATGGGTCACAAGCCCGTCAGCGTTTCTTCTTGGCAGCCGCCTTCTTCGCCGGCGCCTTCGGAGCCGGCTTCTTCGCGGCAGCTCCCTTTTTCACAGGAGCAGCGGCTTTCACCACCGGCCTGGACGAAGGTTTCTTGTGCGGCGTTGTCGGCTTCTTCACAGCAGCCTTTCTTGGCGCAGCCTTCTGTGGCGATCCGCCGGCTTTCTTCCCCGAATCTTTCGCAGGGCTGTGAGTTTTCGCAGCCGACGCTTTGCCATGGTGCGGTTCGTGGTGATTGGAAGCAGCCTTGCCCTTCGGTACCAGCTTGCCTGCCGTTTTCGCCGGAATCGGAGTCTTGTGCGCAACAGCTTTGCCAACTGCCTTAGCAGGCGCAGGGGCTGCCGCAACTGGCTTGGCACTTACCTTTACCGCAGCTTTGCTGGACGGTGCAGGTTCGCTGCTGGCAGCCTTCTTGGCAGCCGCAGGCGCTGCATTTACAGGCTCGTCTGCAGCCGGCTTGACGGGCGCCGCTTTACGGCTCGGCTTCGCTGCCTTCTTCGGAGTCTCTACGGGCTCATCCGTCTCCGGTAGATCGGCATCGGCATCCACATCGCTAGCCTCCGCCTGCTTCGATGTCTTCTTGGACTCAGCCTTCTTGGCAGCCCGTCCGCGACGCACGTTCACCGGAGGCGGTGGGGCCGGCGGCGAATACGGCTCAAGAAACGCACGGATCTCTTCGTCTGTTTTCAGCTTGCCGTCGATCAGGTCGTAGAAGTAATTCTCCACCAGCTCTGCGTATCGCGGCAGTTCCGGGGTGATGCGCATCTCCTGCATCAAGACGGCAGGCAGCTGCAGCTTCGATTCCGGCCACACTGTAAAGAAATTTTTGTACTTCGTCTGCGTCGCGGAACCCTTGCCAGTCAACCCCAGCCACAGGACGGCCGCAGGATTCGCCGTCTGGAATAACTTCCAGGTCGCCGACGGCGCAGCCGCTTCCTTGGCTGTAAGCTGCTTGGAAAACTCCTCGGCATCCTTGCCCAGGCGCGCCCACTCTTTCACAAACCCCTGGCGCACAAAGCTCTTCTTCAGCGCTTCAAGATCCTTTGCCGGCATGCGGGCAGTCAGCAGTTCCATTGCCGCCGTCGACGTGTCAGGGTAAACACCCTGCATCTGCAGACGGGTCAGAATCTCGTGCATCTGCTCCAGGCCCGCCAGGTCAGCACTCGCCGGGGTCCACGCCGGAAACAATTCCTTCATCCATCCCTGGCTCTCCAAAGCTGTCAGCGTCGCCAGTGGATTTTCTTCGTGGCCAATCTCCTCCAGCTCGTAGCCCTTGTCATAGGCAGACAATTGCTGCATCAGGCCTTCGTCTGCCGCATTCTGCAGCCGCGTCTGCGTCTTCTCATCCAACGTCCACTGCAGGCGATGCTGCAACCGCGCCGCCCTCAACATGCGAACCGGCGACTCGATAAATCCGTAGTTGCTCACCAGCCGCAGGATGCGCTGCTCAATGTCGGCCACTCCGTTCAGCGGATCCATCAACAACCCGAAGGACATGTCATTCAGAGAAAGCGCCATCGCGTTCACCGTGAAATCGCGCCGCCGCAGGTCGTCCAGGATCGTGTCCCAGATATATTCCGGCTTCCCCGGCTTGGTGTATTCCTCTCGCCTGGTGCTCGATACCTCTACCCGTACACTCCCGGGAAATGAGAAGAAGATCGTCTGGCTCGGCACGTGTTCACCCCAGAAGGTGCCGCCAGCTTCACTCAATAGTTTCTTGAGGTTAAGAGCATTTCCTTGAACCGAAAAATCAAGATCGCGCACCGGGGAACCGGTGGTAAGGTCGCGTACCGCCCCTCCGGTCAAAAAGACAGTCATTGACTCGGCACGAGCCGCATCCCGAACGATTCGTACAGCTTCACGCTGGGAGGGAGAAAGGCGATTTTCTAAAAGGTAGATATAATCGGGCATCGCTTGCAGCAGCACCACTCATCCATGCATAACATCAGCCTTATGAATGAGTTACCTATCAAATTAGGGGATTCACAAAGGTCAAACATATCATAAAAATCAACTACTTGGCTATCAGAATGCCCTATTTTCGCTGCGCTTTCCCTCCCCACATGCGACAATCACTCCGGCACTCGAATCCTCTCGAGCCCGCAGCCGCCGTCTCCAAGCCATGTCCAGTTCCCGCAAGAAAGTGATCCTCCGCACCTGGAGCCAGGATTGGATTCCCGGCTATCTCCCCGCTACGGACTTTCAGCACACCGCCACCATCGACTTGCTCGATCTCTCCGGCAAAGTTCAATCCGTTCCACCGTCTCAAATCAAGTGGGTCTGCTTCGTTCGGGACTTTAACTCGGGCGAACTTTCGAATCCCGAGAGGCTACTGCGCAAGACCTTCGCCGGCCGACCACGCTCCAGCGGGCTGTGGATGCGCCTGCGTCTCACCGATGAAGACATCGTGGAAGGCCTTGCCGACAATGACAATACGCTCATCCATTCCCGTGGCCTCTTCCTCACACCCCCGGATACTCGCTCCAATACGCAGCGAATTTTTCTCCCGGCTTCCTCGATCGCCAGCCTGGAAGTCGTCGGTCTTATCGGCGCGCCCACCCGCCGGCCCGACCGGCCTGCCCAGGAAACTAACTCCACCGTTAATCAGCCCAGCCTCTTCAAAGGCTGAATTCTCCAGTGCTAGTCTCCTAGGATGGCGTTCCGTATCCTCGGCAGCACCCCGGCGCATTCATGAAATTAGGCGAGATCGCACAGCATCTCGGCGCACAGCTACTCTCCAGGTCCGCAAACGCTGAGCAACTGGAAATCGTAGGCGTCGCCGGCATCGAAGAAGCCGGCGAAGGTGACATCACCTTCGTCGCCAACCCCAGATACACCGCGGCTGCTCGCACCACAGCAGCATCTGCAGTCCTCGTCGCAATTGACTTCCCCGAAATTGCAACAGCCACCCTGCGGATAGACAATCCCTATCTCGCCTTCGCCCGGACAATTGACCTCTTCTACCAGCCACCCGTCTATGCGTCCGGCATTCATCCTACGGCTGTCATCGATCCTACTGCCATCGTCGGTCCCGGGGCCCACATCGCCGCCTACGCAGTCATCGGGGCAGGATGCATCATCGGCAGCGACGCGGTCATCCTCCCCCACGTCGTCATCTATCCCCACGCCCGCATCGGCAATCATTTCTTCGCGCATGCGCACGCAGTGGTTCGCGAGAACTGCCGCCTAGGGGACAACGTCATCCTTCAAAACGGCGCTATCATCGGCGCCGATGGCTTCGGCTTTGCCAAAGATAACGCCGGAAACTGGCAGAAAATTTCGCAATCCGGACCAGCCATCCTCGGCAATGCTGTTGAAGTTCAGGCAAACGCATGCATCGACCGTGCCAGCATCGGCCAGACCTCCATTGCGGACGGCGTTAAGATCGACAACCTCGTCCAGGTGGGTCACGGCTCCGCAGTCGGCGCAAACACCCTGCTCTGCTCCCAGGTCGGTCTCGCCGGATCCACCTCGATCGGAAGCAGCGTCATCCTGGCCGGCCAGGTCGGCGTAGCCGGTCACTGCACCATCGGCGACGGCGTCGTCGCTACCGCCCAGTCCGGCATCCCCGGCGACGTCGCCCCCGGCAAAATTGTCAGCGGCTATCCCGCTATCGAAAACCGGCAATGGCTCAAGGCAGCAGCTCTTTTCAACAGACTCCCGGAACTTCTAAAGCAATTTGAGCGGAAACCAAAATTGTCGGAACCGACCCAAACCGCAGCAAGCGAGAAAAATTAAGCATCCGGCTCACCATAGTGTGTAATGGCTAAGTTGCAGGTTAGGCAGCAGCTAACCTGCTCCTTCCGGCATCTGAGCAACCGAATGAAAGAGAAGGATCCACCCGACAACGTGACCGTCATCAACGCGACGCAGGAACAGCCCATTCGCGTCCTCCTGCTTGACGATCATCCCGAGAACCTCATCCTCCGCGCGACCATCCTGCGCAAGCACGGCTATGTCACCGAAACAGCCGACAGCGTTCCCGAAGCCGAAAAGCTTCTCGACCACATCGACATTGCCGTCCTGGACTACCATCTCGGGGCCGGCCAATTTGGCACCGAGGTCGCCTCCAAGCTGCGTGAAATCCACCCGGAGGTCCCGATCATCATCCTTTCCGCCACCCTCGAACGTCGCTTCGGTGGTGTCGAAGACATGCACCTCCTGAAGGGTTACAGCTCCGTCGACGATCTGCTCGCTGCCCTCCGCACCTTCGAGGCCAAGCTCCGCGGCAAGCCTGTGGTCGTCAATGCCCGGGACTTCTTCTACTCCCGCATCAATATGGCGATGGGCGAAGATGTCGTCGTGGAGATCCTCGACGCTGAAGGCAATTGGCACTATGTGAACGAGACCAGCGCCAAACTGCATGAGCGGCCGCGCGACTGGTTTCCTGGCCGCAACATGTTTCTCGAAATGCCCGAACTGGCCGTCGACTGGCGCGACATCCTCAGCGAAGTTGCTCTCAAGCGCGAAACCTATATCGATCGCACCTTCCGCGGCCTTTTGAACCTCCCAAGCCGCGGGGAAGAATGGGTATGGAACGTCCTCGCCTTTCCTATCACCCTGCACAATAATCGTACTGGCGTCGTCCTCACCGCCCGCATCCTGGAACGCAAGTCCGTCCTGTGACTCATCGGAACTTTGCCATCAAGACTCCACCACCGAAGCTTCTCTTCTCTGCGGCAGCGGCATTCGCTTTCCTCGGATCTATGATGTCCTGCCACTCTGCCTTCGTCCAGACCAGCGTTACCAACCTCGGGCCGCCCATTCACACACTCGAAATCGATTATCCGAGCCAGAGTTTCGGCGTCCAGCAACTTGCCACCAACCAGGTTTTCAAATACCGCTTTAAGGTCCAAGGCTCTGGTCCCATCAAGCTCCAGTACTTCGATCCCGCAGGCAAAGCTCACGCTTCCACCGGTCCCGAACTCACTGAAAATGAAGAAGGCAGCCTCACCATCCTGCTCACTGCGTCCGGTAACGTTGAATGGCGTCCCGGGCTGCAGACCGTTTCACACTGAATCCGCGTAGTACGGTACAAGCTTCAGCCGCACACGTTATAGTGTTGCGGAGGCAACACCATGTTCCTTCGCGTCACCGCAGGACTCCTCCTGCTGTCAGCCATGGCCAATAGCACCGCCAACTCATCCACCGCCGCCAACATGCTGCTTGTCATTCAGAAAGGCAGTGACAGTCTCGGCATCTTTGATCCTGCCTCCGGTCATGAGATTGCCTCCGTACCCGAAGGTGGAACCACCGGCCACGAAGTCGCCGCTTCGCTCGATGGCCGCTACGCCTACGTTCCCATTTATGGCAACTCCGGGGTCGGCAAGCCAGGCACTGACGGCCACAACATCGTTGTCATCGATCTCCAGGAACACAAGATCGCCGGCAACCTCGACTTCAACCATCCCGTCCGACCCCACCTGCCCACCATCAATCCCAAGGATGGCCTGCTCTACACCACCACCGAGCTCGATCACTCCATCACCATCCTGGATCCGAAGCTCACCGCTGCCGGCACACTCAAGATCGTCGGCTCTATCCCCACCAGCCAGGCCGAATCGCACATGTTCGCCATCTCGCATGACGGCCGTCGCGGCTACACGGCTAACGTTGGACCCGGAACTGTGTCTGTGCTCGATCTCGCCACCAGGAAAACGATCGCCGTCATCCCGGTATCCGGCAACATTCAGCGTGTCACTATCTCTCGCGACGACCGCTACGTCTTCACCTCCGACCAGACAGAGAAGCGTCTCGCTGTCATCGATACTGGAACCAACAAACTCAAGCAGTGGATAGCTCTGCCGGACATCGGATACGGCAGCTTCGCCACCGCCGACAATCATTGGCTCCTGCTCACACTGCCCGCCAGAAACCAGGTGGCCGCCATCGATCTCACCACCATGAAGGTCGCCCACACCATCGACGTCCCCTCCAATCCCATCGTCGTGATGGCCCGGCCCGACAGCAAGGCAGCATTCGTGTCATGTGCCGGAAGTGACCAGGTAGCCGAAATCGATCTGACAAGCTGGAAAGTCTCCCAGCTCATCCATACCGGCAAGTCTCCCGATGGCCTCGCCTGGGTCGCAGCCCGCTGACGTCGAAAGAATCTGTCTTTGGAAACCAATCTCGTTCAATTCAAACTGCGCTGGACCGGCTCCAGCCTCATGTTCGCGGCTGAGCCCGTCCGTGGTGAGCCGCAAGCCTTCACCATGACCGGCATCCAGTCCCAGCGCGTGCGGCACGAACGCGACGTCCTGCAAGCCCTGGAACGCGCCGGCATCGGCCAATGGTCCACGTTCCCCTCTGACCACATCGTCGCCACCGTCACCCGCGACCAACTCTGGGCCATGGGCTTCAAAGGGGTTTACTGACCGACGCCATCCACCGCTTCGCTCCCTTCTTCGCTGCGAACGCCCGGTATATCGATATTTGTACGTGCCCGATCACTCCCGGCAAGCACGACGTCACCGCATACGATTGGGACCAACACCTCAACTTCCTCGATAAATACTGGCATTCAATCAGCGCGAAGCATCCTGCATCATCGCCGCCATAAACTGCACCGCCCGCAGATAATTCTCGACACTCATCCGCTCGTTGATTCCGTGTACCGCCGCCACATCCTGCTCATCGCGCACCGCGGGAAAGAACCGATACACATTCGGCGTCAACCGGTAGTAGTGAACCGAATCTGTACGCGCCACCAGCAGGTTCGGCGTTACCGGAGCATCGGGGAAAAACTCGCCGATCATCTTTGACAGTAAGCGATACCCATCCGCATCGGTGGGTGACACCGGGCTCGGATTCCCTGATGCCGACGGGTAGAGCGACACTTTGACCTCCGGATCACCCACTACCGTTCGCACATGGTTCATGACCTTCTCGACCGTCTCTCCTGGCAGAATCCGGAAGTTGACGACCGCCGTTGCCTGTGTCGGCAGCACATTGTCCTTCACACCGGCATTCATCATCGTCAACGCTGTCGTCGTCCGTACCAGCGCATTGCCGGAAGGCGTCTGCTCCAAGGTACGCACCAGCAGCGGCCCCAGCAGCCAGCGATTTGCAACCACCATCCTCTCCATGAACTTCATGGAAGGAGCCAGCGCATCCAGCATCTGTGCTGCCGGCGGTGTAATCCGTGCGTGCATCTGGTGCGTCTCCAGCCGCACCATCGCAGCACTCAGCCTGCCGATCGCCGTCTGCTTCGGCGGTCGCGACGAATGGCCTCCCGGCGCATTCACCTGCAGCTGCACACTCGCAATTCCCTTCTCCGCAATTGAGATCAGCGCCACATCGCCGGTAACACCCGGAACAATACCCCTCGCGACAAAACCACCCTCATCCATCACCAGTTCCGGATGAACCCCGCGGCTTTGCAATAGCGCCGCCAGATGCTCCGCCCCGTGACCGTCATTCTCCTCATCATCACCGAACGCAAAAATCAAAGTGCGCTTCGGCGTGAATCCCTGCGTCAGCAGCGACTCTGCTGCCTCCAGCACACTTACCACCGCAGCCTTGTCGTCGCTCGCGCCGCGACCCCACACATACCCATCCGCCACATCTCCGGAGAAAGGCGCGTGCTTCCAGCGATTCAGACTCGTCGCATCCACGGGCACCACATCCATATGCCCCATCAACAACAATGGTGCCAGCGTCGCATCACTCCCCTGCCACGTAAACAGCAGCGCGCCCATCCCGTTGCCATCGTTCACGACTTCGCGCTTCACCGCAGCATGCACGCGTGGAAAGCTCTTCTCGAGATAGCTCCGCAGCTCCGCCATGGCCGCTTCATTCGGCGTCGCCAGTGGTTCTGAGATCGTCTGTATCCGGATTGCCCCGGCCAGCCTCGCGACCGCTCCCGCTTCATCCACAGCCACTTGCGGCGCTGTAGTCGTCACCTTGGCGGGTGACCGGATAAGCAGCGTGCGAACCACGCAGATCGCCGACAGCAACAGGGCAACCAGCAGGACTGCGAAGAGCAATCGTTTGAACAATCAGCCACACCTCGCACCATCTAGGAAGTTGGCCGAAGTCTAGCACGCATGCGGCAGACGCCTATCACCCAGGAAATCAAGGGTCAGCCCAACCGGAGCGCAGCAGGGAATCTTTCTCCCAAACGATCCGCTGGACTTAGTCTGTCATCTCGACCGAAGCGCAGCGTAGTGGA
>CAZZVA010000061.1:0-14650 GCA_964657345.1 uncultured Acetobacteraceae bacterium
ATTAAGGTAAGGTCGTGAAAAGATCTCGCAGGTCTGTAGCATGCGCAGCACTACCCAGGAGAGGACTCACTCCATAGATCTCTTCCAGCGTGCGCAGAAGCGAACTGTGGGTGTAGCGAATCTCGTTCCTGTAGCCATGCTTTACTCCTCCGCCCAGTGCCAGGAATGGTATGGGGCCATCGCCGTTTGCCGCCTCATCTGCCGTGATGAAGATCGTGACGTGGCCTGCTTTGTATTGCGCTGAATCCAGGATGATCGGCAGCTTGTTTCTTAACCAGGTGTCGATATGCGCAATCTCGTTACCGCCGCATGTGTCGTGGCCATCGTCACACATGTTCGGGGTGATGACATTGTAACGTCCAATGTTTCCTCTGTTCAGATCGCTGCCCAGCTCTGCGAACGGCCGGACATGCGCAATGCAATACGGGGAACGCTGGTTCTCACCGTTGGTCATATCGTCGAAATAAATCTGCGGCGAGTGACGCGGCTGATACACCTGCGCCCCGGTATTATCAACAGCACCCTCCGGCAGCAAAGGACACACCGTTCCCGATATCGATTCATCGTAGGCCCGCCAGGGAGTACCGGTACTTTGAAGCAGTTCACTCAGATGGGCGTGAGAAGACTGGTGGTACTGCGAAGGCGGACCGTCGGCATGGACTCCAAAATCCTGACCTGCTTCCAACCATAAGTAGTTCGGCAGACTGGGATGAATTCCGGGTGGATTGAAATAATTGTTGGCAACCGCAGCCATCGGCAGCAGGGTGTTATTGATATACGGTGCTTCGGGACTTCCCGAGATACCACCGGACCCGAGCCAGTTACGATTTTCAAGAATGATCAGGAAGACCACCGGCTTGGATGCCTGGGCATGAACAGCTGCTGCGGTAAGAAGAAGGATGGGATACACAAGGAGTAGCTTAAGGATGTTTCGGAAGGATATGGATGAGTTCATAGGCTCACTTTCAACCAAGCCGTGGAATAGACGTTGAGTGAGTACCAGCGGTGTCTAGGCTTGCAAGGCTTCATCGTAAGCCCTGATTGCTATGGATTAGCGAGCCCTCTTGAGCAGACCGGACATTTATTTTCTTACGTATGAACGCTGCATTAAGGGGTCTTCACAAACGGGATTTTTCTACCCGCAGAGGTAATTTCTTGCTGAAGGCCGGATAGAGAATCGGCAAAATATACAAGGTAAGCAGCGTCGCTGTGATAAGGCCTCCGATCACAACCGTTGCCAGCGGCCGTTGGACCTCGGCCCCGCGTGAGGTAGCAAGGGCCATGGGGATGAATCCAAGACTGGCAACAGTCGCTGTAATCAACACTGGCCGCAAGCGATCTGTGGCTCCCTGTCGTATCGCATCGTCCATCTCGAGTCCTTCCCTGCGCAACTGGTTGATGTGGGAAACCATCACGATGCCATTCAGGACTGCTACCCCAAATAATGCAATGAAGCCGATACTCGCCGACAGGTTGAGGTTGATACCGCGTAGCCACAGCGCCGCCACACCGCCGACAAGGGCCAGCGGAACGATCAGCAGGATCAGGATGGTTTGAGATAAATTCTGGAACGTTGCATACAGCAGGCCGCCGATCACCAGCAGTGACAATGGCAGAACGATAAAGAGTCGCTGCTGCGCTTCCTGCTCGTTCTGATACTGGCCACCCCACTCCACGGAATAGCCCGGCGGCAGGTGAAGTTGAGACGCGATCGTTGCGGTTGCCTCTTTCACATAGGAACCCAGATCGCGCCCTTCTACATTCGTGCTGACCACAATACGGCGGCGTGCGTTTTCGCGATTAATCAGGATCGGCCCGGACACGCGGCGAATCGTACTAACCTGGTCGAGACGAACCAGCTGACCGGCAGGCGTTCTCATCTGTAGGCCGTATATGTCGTCGATATTGTTTCGTATATCGGAAGGGAGACGTACGGCAACAGGAAATCGTTGCTCGCCCTGAACCATCTCTGAAATCTGCTTGCTGCCTACCAGGGATTCAATGACTTCCTGGATATCGGCGACATTCATACCATAGCGCGCGGCAGCTTCGCGATCCACCTGGATCTCCAGGTTGGCCGCTCCACCGATTCTCTCCAGCTGCGGCTGCGAAGCGCCCTTGATCGAAGAGATGATGCCGAGTGCCTGCTGGCCCAGGCTCTCAAGCGTCGAAAGATCCGGCCCAAATACTTTGAGCGCTGCGTCGCCGCGAGTACCGGTGATGGTCTCGTCCATGCGCATTTCCATCGGCTGCGTGAACTCGTAGTCAACCCCGGGAATCTTGTCTAAAGCCTCTTGAAGCTTATTGCCCAGCTCTTGTTTTGTCTTGCAGCACTTCCATTGCTTCTTCGGCCAAAAGTTGATGTAGGCGTCGGTTTCATATACGCCCATCGCCTCTGTAGCAAGATCCGGGCGGCCCATCTTGGCAACAACTGTTGAGACCTCCGGAAAACTGCGGATGGTTTTATCGATTTGATTCTGAATCTGGATCGACTCGGATAACGAGATGCCGGGGAGTTTCTTTGAGGTGATGACGAGCGATCCCTCATCCAGCGTCGGCATGAATTCGGTGCCGATGAACTTGAGCGATCCAAGTGCCAGCAGTACCAGGATCGCCGCAATAACCAGCAGCGGCTTGCGATGTGCCTGTGCTTTGCCCAGCGATCGCGTGTAGTGCGTGCGCAGACGTTCAAACCAGTTGGCTTGTCTGGAGTCTCTCTCGCTGTCGCCCCGAAAGAACGACAAAATGCGCGCCGCTCTGCCCTGCTTCTCATCCAGGACTCCACCGCCATGCCGCATTGGGCGCGCGAGTACGACTGAGCAAACCGCCGGTACGACGAAGAGTGCCATCAGCAGTGAGCCCGTAAGGGCGGAGATGACGGTCACGGCCATCGGGCGAAACATGCGACCGGCAATTCCCTGCAAGGTAAGCACCGGGATGTAGACCGCAAGGATGATGAGAACGCCGAAGGTGATAGGGCGCACAACTTCACGGCCGGCGCTGCGGATGACCTCGAGAGAGGCCTGTCTCTGCTTCGAGTGGGAATCTTCATCATTCTCACTGTCGGCTTCCTCGTCTTTTTGCTCACCCTCCATGCGGTGAATGGAATTCTCGACCATCACGACCGCACCATCGACGATCGTGCCGAAGTCGATGGCTCCCAGGCTCATCAGGTTAGCGGATATACCGAAGACGGACATACCGAGAAATGCAAATAGCAGCGACACTGGGATCGTTGCCGCCACAATCAGGGCCGCCCGCCAGTTGCGCAGAAACAATAACAGGATGACCAGGACCAGGGCTGCCGCCTCAGCCAGGTTTGTCTTTACCGTGTGCAGCGTTGCGTTGATGACGTCAGACTGGTCATAGAACGGAATGATCTTCGCATCGCCAGGCAGTTTCATCGCCTGTATTTTTGCTTTTACCTGTTCAATGATCTTGTTGCCGTTCGCGCCGCGCAGAATGATCACCATACCCGACACGGTCTCGCCATTCGTGTCATGGAGCACCGCACCGTGACGAATCATGGGAAGCAGTTGAAGACTGGCAACCTGGTTGATCAGGATCGGCGTGCCGTTGCGTGATGCCACGACGATGCTGCCAAGCTCACCCAGGCTTTGCAGCCTGCCGATTCCGCGCACCGTGTACATCTGCCCCGCATGCTCGATATAGCTGCCGCCGAAGTTCGCATTGTTGTTCTCGATGGCTGCGATCACATCATGCAATGTGAGATCGTAGCGGCGCAGATTCTCCGGATCGACGACAACCGAATACTCCTTGGTAAAGCCGCCCCACGAGTTGATCTCACTGACCTCGGGAATGGTCATCAAGGCATAACGGATCGTCCAGTCGTTGAGAGTCTTCAGGTCCATCAAGGACAGCTGCGGCGACTGCACGGTGTACTGATACACCTCGCCAAACGGCGTGGACATTGGGCCCAGCAACGGATCGATATTTGCAGGCAGACTCCCCTTTACCTGGTTCAATCGCTCAGCCACCAGCTGCCTTGCGCGATACTGGTCGACCGAATCATCAAAGATCACGGTGACCATGGAGATCTCCAGCTTCGATGTCGATCGCACAATCTGCAGATGCGGTAGTCCCAGCATCGCCGTCTCGATTGGAAACGTGACCAGCTGCTCCACCTCCACCGGAGACATGCCTGCTGCATTCGCCGACACCACCACCTGGTTGTTGGTCAGGTCCGGAAATGCTTCCACCGGCAGACGAAGCATCGCCAGCGTTGCGCCGACTGCCAGCAGCACCATGCCGATCAGCACCAGCCAGCGATTGGATAAGAAGAAGTCGAAGATGCGGGTCACGTCGCTATTCCTCTCCCAGCGTGCCCTTCAGCAATTCTGACTTCAACATGAACGCACCGGCCACAGCGATCCGCTCGCCAGCATGCAGACCACTGGATACTTCAACCTGGCCATTCACCGGCGGCATGGTCTGTAAAGCCCGCGCGGTGAAATGCGTGCCGTCGCCGGTAACAAACACGACCTGCACACCATTTACCTCCTGCAGTGAGTCTTCCGGAATGAAGATGGCTTGTCGCTGGGCGGCGCTTGCGCTGTCCTGCGAAGAAGACTCGCTGATCGTGGCTGTAACAAACATCTGCGGCTTAAGAGCGGTCATGGTATTAGCAAGAGAGGCCCGCACCTGTAGCGTTCGTGTTGCCGGATCCAGGGTGCTCCCGATAAGACTTACCGTGCCTGAAAAGTTGCGGCCGGGCCATGCATCCGAACGAACGTTCACATGCTCGCCAACTCGCAGGTGAGGCAGTTCGACTTCACTTACCGCCGCCACCATCCAGACCGATGCAAGGTTCGAGACTGTGAAGGCCTCCACACCAGGTTCCAGTACAGCTCCCGCTGTGATCGATTTGGTGATAACCGTGCCTGCGATCGGCGATACAATCGGCACCTCGTCGTATCGATAAAGATTCGCCGGCGTGATACTTGCCGGCTCCTCCTGCAACAGGTCGCCGAGATGTTCGCGCTCCATGGTGACCGAGGCCTGCGCATTGTTCAGGTCCGTCTGCGCCTGGATCAGTTCCTGCTCACTCCCCTGTTTCTGTTCCAGCGAAGCTGCCTGGATGGAG
Organism: uncultured Acetobacteraceae bacterium; assembly: GCA_964657345.1. Classification (GTDB taxonomy): domain Bacteria; phylum Acidobacteriota; class Terriglobia; order Terriglobales; family Acidobacteriaceae. The sequence goes on from CAZZVA010000061.1 coordinate 5,105, forward strand.
TAAAGATGGTTGTATCGATCGCGCTTCTGCTCGGCATAGCTCACCGCGGCTTTCTGACGGTCCACATTCGCGAACGCCTGGGCAAGCGCGCCAACCGTTTCATGGACGCTGTGACTATGCAGTCGCGCCAGCGTCTCACCGCGTCGAACCTGGTCGCCTGGCTGTTTAAGTATTTCCATGACACGACCGTCGGCATAGGACGCGATATGCGCCGTGTGCTGTTCATCCATCATGATCTGACCCGGCACGCTGAGTATGCGCGGAACCGATCGAGGCTGAATCATCTCCACGCGAATGCCGACTGTCTGTTGTTGACTCGGCGACACCTCAATCGTCTTTTCCGTGTTCGAATTATCCTGGGAACTCTGTGCGGCAGAATTGCCGGAGCCGCCGCCTGCCTTGGCATCGCCGCCTTTGCTCGACTCCGATGGCTTCATGCCATTGGTATCGCCGCTCGAACATCCGGTCATCAGCACCCACATCGCAAAAAGTGCTGAGAAGAAAAGTCGCAGGCGCTGCTTCATGGTTCTTCCCCATAAGCCAATTTCAAGGCTGTGACCGCCCGCTGATACTCTGCCCAAGTCTGGATAGCCAGCACCCTGGTCTCAAGCAGAACCCTTTCGGCATCGAGATAACGCAGCAGGTCCTCTCCACCGGATCGGTAGGCTTCCGCAACAATCCTTTCGTTCTCCCCGGCACGATCATCCATCCCGGGGAGTGTGGAACGAACCAGGGTTTCATCCCGCTTGTAATCGTTGAGCGCCATCGCTATTTCTGAGGATGCAAGCAACCGCGCGTAGGACAAGTCATCCTGCGCCAACTGCACATTAGCTTTTGCCGTCGCGATGCCACCTTGGTTGCGGTTGAAAATCGGAAGGTCAAATTGCATGGCGCCGTAGAGTGTATCTGCACCGGAATTTCGCTTGTAGCCGGCTAGCAGATCGAAGTTCGGCAGCGCATTTGCATGCTGCAGACGGAGATCGTCTTTTGCCTGGTTCCATGCTTCACGCGATGCCTGCACATCCGGGCGACTCTCGATTGCTTCCGCAAGCGGCACCTCGGCGACCGGGTATTCCTGCTTCAGCGAATCGCTGAGCCGGACACTTCTCGCGTCCGGGAAACCAATCTCCCGTGAAAAGCTGATCGCTGCATTGTCTGCCATACGTTCAGCCTGCGCTGCAGAAAGCGCGACACGGTCGCGTTCAATCCTGGTACGCAGCAGATCGACGCCGGCTGCGGCGCCTGCCTGCAAACGATCAGACTGGTATTGCACGATGCGGTCAAAGTCGGCGAGCTGCCGCTGCCACTCCACCTGCTCTGCGCGTGCCGCCGCCAGCTGCCAGTACGCAGTCGCGATCCCTCCGGCGATCTGCCTCAGCTCCAGGGCGTGCGTGGCTTCAGTCTTCCGCAAACCGCTTTCTGCGGACTCAACACGCCGGCGCCGTTTTCCAAAGGTCTCAACGCTTTGTTGCACGTAGCCGTAGTCTTCCGTGTTATCGGCGAAGGAAAAGTTGGAGTCCCAGGGGCGCAGATCTTCTGATTGAAGATACAGGCGCGGATTCGGACGTAGACGAGCCTGCACAATCTGTGCTCGTTGAACCGCAATCCGATCGTTGCTACTGCGTGCGGCCGGATTTTGCGCGAGCCCAATGCGAATCGCATCCTGCAGCGACAGGGACTGCTGCGCATGCAGATGAGCAGGCACGGCACACAGAACAATACCGGCCGCGATCCGAATTGGTTGCCTCCAGTTCACTACACTCAGCATGCAGGATTTGTGATGCGGAAAAGACCGGTAAGGCAATGGCATGCAGTGGCCTCAGTAATTCGCAATCTGCCCCGGTCAAAATAAATCCGTTTGCCGATGACAACGACATGACGTCTGCATGACAGACCGCAACATGTCTTCCGCAAAGCCTGCCATCTCTGAATAACACCTGTCTGCCGGACCGGAGGGGTTCGAAGCATCTTCAGAATCCTTGATCCTGCGCCCGCATCCAAAGGGCACACGCATCAAGGGGGGAATTTCACATGGCTGCATTTTGTACATGCTGTGGAGCGGCGATCACCAGCAGGAGCGAGCGTTGCGCCATCTGTGGCGCACCCAGTCACGGCACGGTCGGCGCGCTGCCTCTCCGTGAGCCGCAGGAAGTCATACCGACCGCCTTCAGAAACACAGTTGCCGGCTGCAAGCACCTCCCGGCGGCCAAGTCTCATCTCAACGGCTGGAAGTAGGGAGACTTGGACGTGGCAGAGAACGATCAGGAAAAAAAGAATCAGCCGCAGGTAGTGTTGATTGCGTATTTGCAGGCGCATCTGGTCTCGGGCGCAGCCATTGACCTTCTGCCTATCCGGCATGAAAACGATGTCAAAAGCGATGTCACCAAGCTGCTGGAAGACTGGGCAACTTCTGGTTTTCTGCTGCGCGGAAATATCGCCTATCCGTGGCACCAGGTGAAGCATGTCGAAGTCACCCGCGTGGAAGAATTGCCGCCGCACGTGGTGCATCAGCGAATGCTGGAGCTCGAAGGTGCCAGCCGCGCCCAAATGCAAAATGGCTTCTGGAAGACGCGCGCGAATGCCGACTCAAGCAAGGAAAAGAAGGAAGAGCAGGGCGGCAAGTAGAGGCAGTAGCAGAAAAACAAAAGGCCGAAGCTGGTTTGCTTCGGCCATTTGTCAAATGCCCGCCATCAATTTCCTGATGCAGCGTGCGAACTCGCTGTCGCCAGCCACGTCTTTAATCTGGGACCCTGCTGACTGCGCAATTCAATACAAGACTGGATAGAGTTTTGCGCTCGCGTCAGAGCGCGCTCGCTCGCAGGCACCTTGTGAGTTGAGAAAAAATCTGTGATCTCCTTCGATTTTTCCTCGCTGCAGAAACTGCCGGTAGATCCCACCAGTGCGCCGCCCATCATCGTCGTCACCTGCGCCTGTACCTTCGCCCAGTTATCCTGGATATAGTGCCAGGCGATTTCACGGGTGTCTGCATCACGCAATGGAATCGCCAACTGGAATACCGCATCCTGGTTGCGCACCTTACCCGAGACGGCGTAATCGAGAGAGCGCTTCTGCAAGGCAGGGTCGCGGAAATACGCAAGTGAGTGCAAGGCGGCTTCCTGCTGCGCCGGGTTCTTCGAGGTCTCGTACACCTTTTGCAGCTGATCGAACAAGGCAGCATCACCATTCTCTGCAGCGATCAACTGGGCGTCCGTAGCCAGCGCTGGTTCAACTGACCCGGCATCCGCGAGATACTTCTGCGTGATCGCCTTCGCGTCGGCGATCACCTTCGGATCTTTCGCAATGCCGAGAATGCCGAACAATGTAGCCCGCAGCTCACGCCTCTCCGCACTATCAGAGTTGGAAGGTGCTCCCGTCTTCGCGTATTCCGTCTCGAACGTCTGACGAATCCAGACGTCCAGGGCTTCGCGCTCCTGGCTTGTGGACGCAATCTGCGCGTGGGTTGTAGTCAATGCCGACGCGACTACTGCGAGCGCATCCGGACTGCTATCCGCCTTCACGGCCTCGGCCAGGTTAAGAAAGTCACCGATACTGGATTGCCCTGCGCGCGTAAGCGCGAACTGGTTTCCCAGGAAAGTGATGCGCTCTGCCGGCTGTAGACTGTTTTCAATGGACGACAGGATCTTCTTGTAATCCTCCCGGGCGTAAGCTGTCCGGTAATAGCCCGTGCCACGCGCATTGCCGTAAAAGAAGGACGACGATGGAACAGTCACCTGCTGCTGCGTTGTAGTGAGAACCTCGCAGCTGGTATTCGCATTGCTCGTGGACTTGAAACAGACCGGGATGGTCCACGTCTGTTCCTCCCCGGTCGCGTCCTTTGCATTCAGAAAGAAACGCTCCTGGCTTACCGTTACCTTGCCGTTATTCGCGCGATCGAACGTCAGTAGCGGTTCGCCTGGCTGCGCCACCATGCTGGACATGATCTTGTCCACCGGCTTGTGACTGTTCGCAGTCTGTGCGCCCCAGAAATCCTCGGCCGTCGCGTTGCCGTAGATATGCGCAGCCAGGTAGTTGTGCACGCCCTGGCGAAATGTTTCTTCACCAAGATAATTCTCGACCATTCCCAGCACCGCGCCCGCTTTGCCATAAGTAATGCCGTCGAACATCTCGTTGATTTCATCCGGCGTATTGGCCTCGGCGCGAATGGTACGCGTCACCTTCTGCGCATCCAGATTCAACGTACTGTTCAATCCTAGGGCAACATCCTCGGGAACATTCCATTCCGGCTTCCAAGCCGCTACCGGTTTGTTCTCCATCCACGTGGCGAAACCTTCGTTCAGCCACAGGTTGTTCCACCACTGCATCGTGACCATGTCGCCAAACCATTGATGCGCCATCTCGTGCGCAACCACCTGCGCGACATCCTTCTTATTGTTTTCGGAAGCAGTTTTTTCGTCGATCAACAAGTCTGTTTCGCGATACGTGATCGCGCCGAAATTTTCCATCGCGCCGGCTTCAAAGTCAGGCAGCGCAATCATGTCCAGCTTCGGCATCGGATACTTGATGCCGAAATACGTGTCGTAATAATGCAGAACAAACTCGGCTGCGCTCAGCGCGTACTTGCCCAGCGCTACCTTGTCCGGAGTGGCGCAGGAGCGGATAGGCACGCCATCGGCAGATCCCGAGACACACTCGAAGTCACCCACCAGGAAGGCCACCAGGTACGTCGACATCTTCGGAGTCGGAGCGAAATGAATCGTGTGCCTGCCGTCCGCACCCGGCACATCGCTCACAATGTTTGTGTTTGAAATAGCCGTATCGCCCTTGTCGACAGTGAGCGTGATGTCGAACGTCGCCTTCATCGCCGGCTCATCGAACGATGGAAAAGCACGCCGTGCATCGGTCGGCTCGAACTGCGTCACGGCATAATTGCGCCGCTCTGTCTTGGAAAGATAAAAGCCGCGCAGCTGGCCGTTCAGAATACCGTTATACGAAATCTTCAGCGTCACAGACCCCGCGGGAAGGGGAGACGCAAACGTCAGGGTAGCCTGCTGCTTCTTCTGATCGAGTGCAACCTGCGCAGGACTTTCCTTCCCACCTGCAACTGCTGTCACGCTCTTGAAATCGATCTCTGCGGCATTGAGCGTGATACTGCTCGCTGGTTGAACCAGCTTGACTTCAATCAACTCGTCCCCAGCAAAGGTCGCAGTCTTCAGGTCAGGGGTCAAATGCAATACGTAGTGTTCCGGTTCCACTCCATCCGGAAGTCGCTGCGCACGGACTGGCAACAGGGCGGCACACGAAAGCAACGAGCACACAACAGCGCAGCGGGAGAGATTTCTACTTAGCCTGGTCATTCAAGTTCCTTTGGGTGATAGAGGCGTGCAGCATACGATCGCAGCAGACGTACCTCGCGGGATAGGTGTCACAACTCTTCAAGAGATACGCGGAAGTCAGCATGCCTGTTCCCGGTCAGTCTAGAACGCGAGAGTTACATCTCGCGATAATTGACCAGGACCATCCCTGCCAGCATAATCGCTAGCGGCCAGACTACGCCAGCAAGCCTCTGCGCACGCCCGGCCGCAACACGGACTTCCAGCCAGCGTGCACCGCCTGCAGTGATACCAAAGATCGCTATCAGAATGTGGCTGGCATTCGCCAGCACTTCCCCTCGCATGTCACCGGAGCCATGCGCATGAGTCAGCAACAGGGCGCCGCCCAGCGCACACGCGCCCGGAAATATAAGGGCTGACCACCCGTTGCGCACACGTCCGGACTGCACCGCGCACTCGAAGACTGCAAACACAATGATCAGGAGCGCAGCCGCCCGATGCTCCAGCGTATCCGGCGCAGAGAATGAAGCCCAGAACGGTCGCGGACCGAGTGGCCATGCCTCGGGATCGGCTCGCAGCAGGATGAAGACAGCAAGGCCCAGAAAGGCAAGCGGCCAGAAACGCGCCCAGCGAAAAAATTGCCTGCGGCTTGCTGCCACGCGACTGAGGAGCGCAAGCACCCCTGCAGCCAGCACAGTAATCCCGGCCCAATGATGGTTGTACTCTGACCACGCCATGTCATTGGCATCGCTTGGCGCAATGCCTTGAAATTGCTGATCACGGATCGCAACATCCATGGACGATGGCGCCGTAAGCGCACTGAAAGGCGGACTCTTTAGGCGAGGCCATTGCGGACGCAAACGTTCCGCGTAGTCGGCTCGAGTCGCGCGGTCCTGTGTCACGTCAACTGCCGGAGGTTGCGCCGTCAAGGAAGCAGCAGCCAGCAGCACCGTGAACCCGACACCAATTTCCACTTCGGAAAAGCGCCTGAGGCGCAGTAAAAGACTGGTCGGGAGCGTCGACGCCCATCGCAGCATGTACCAGTTCGCGCCACCCAGCGTGAGCATCAGCAGCAACAGGTAAATCTTGACGATCAGCAGCACTCCGTATGTTGTGCCGTACAGCCCGGAGACCGAGCCGACATAGAACCATGACATACCGAGGCCTGCGACCACCAGCACCGTGACACTGACCATCGCCATGAGAGAAAAGCGTCGGACGAGTGTTTCAGGTTCCCGCGTGGAAGCCGCTGCCATCGCGTTTGCTGGTTCACGCAGCATGAGCAGCAAATACGGCATGGCGCCGATCCACGCCGCCGTGCCGAGGTGATGCAGCGCCGTCAGCACCGCCAGCATCCACCGATGATCCATGCGCGACACAGCATGACTTAACCAGACCGTGGACGCCACCAGCGCCAAAGCCGGTAACAAAAGCCAAGGCGCCCCGGCACGCTGACGCGCCATCCAGGCCAGCACGAGAGCCAGGATCACGGATGCGAGCTCGGCGCGGAGAAAAGAGGCAGAGAGCAGATCGTGCAGTCCAGCACCGGAAGTGCCGGCCAGCACTGTGGCAGAAACCGCCATATTGACGACCTCTGCGACGCACAGGCCCAACGCTGTTACCATCAGCAGCCTGCGGCAGCTGTTTCCAGAAAACTCCTTGCGCACGCAGAAGAGAAGAAAAAATACGCCACCGGCACTGAGTGCTTCGAGCGAAAGCGTAACTGCGTGCAGCAGTATCGCGACCAGATCGAAATCACGCAGCAGCCAGATCAAGAATGCTTTCCGGCCCGGAACAGCGGAATGGAACGGCTATCGCACATCAAAGGGCACAACGCCGCGCGAGATATGGCCATCACTTGCCACCACCTGCCATTGCAGCTGGTAGTGTCCGGGCTTCAGTCCCGCAGCCACGCTTCGTAGAACATTCGGCTCGGCTTTTTTATCCACAGTGAGAACGATTGGTTTTGCACCCGGCGCTGCCATGAGCGATAGCGTGGAGTGCCCCGCATCGATCCGTGAATTGAATGTCAGGATGATCGGCAGGCTTGCCATGCCTGCGCCGGAGACCGACGCATTGGCTGCAGGACTTGATCTCTGAAGAACAGCGTGCGCGAACGCTCGCGGCGCGCGAACCGCTACCAGCGAAAGTAGTAGCGCGATGCAAATTGAACGAATGAGAGACACGCCAGTCCTGCCTTGTGACATAGAGTAGTTGGTCATGCGTTTGCGCTCACCGGGAAGGCAACGGATGCCGCTCGGGCCGAATGCCCACCCAGTTCCGTGGCCCGCGCTTCGGCATAACTGGCAGCACCGATCAGCGCCGCGCGGCTTTCCAGGATGATGTGGACAGGGATATGTTCCAACAGCCCGCTCAGCCGTCCCTTGTCCGTGAAGGCCTTCATGAACGCGCCATCCCGCATCCGGTTGAGTATCTTGGGAGCCACGCCGCCCCCAATGAAGATCCCGCCCACGGCCAGCACTTTCAGCGCAAGATTCCCAGCCTCGGCGCCGTACGAAGACACGAACATCTCCAGCGTATGCACGCAGAGTTCGCTCTCCCCCGACTCAGCCATTTCACCGATGACCGCGTTGGGGTCTTCCGTCGTCATTCGCTCTTTCAGCCATGCCGGCTCATGCATGCCTTTCTCATCCCGCAGAAAGTTGTAGAGATTTGCCATGCCCAGACCGGAAACAACGCGCTCATAGCTGACGCGGCCATTCAACTGCCGTTGCAGATAACGCAGCAGTTCGATCTCTTCTTCATTGCGCGGAGCAAAGTCAGTGTGTCCGCCTTCCGATGCCATCGGCATGTGAGACTTGCCGTTCCACACCAGGACGGCTTCCCCGAGACCGGTTCCGGCCGCAATCAGCCCACGATTCCCGGCCACACTCGGGTCGCCTTTGCTCAGCGTGAAAATCTTGTCAGCAGACAACTCAGGAATGCCGTAGCCGTTGGCTTCCAGATCGTTGATCAGGAATAGATGATCGATCTGAAGATTGTGCGAAAGCGCACGGCTGTCCAATACCCAGGGCAGATTGGTCAGCTTCAGCCGGCCATCGCGAACCGGGCCCGGCACACCGAAGCAGGCGGATGTTATCGGCTCCTCCGGCCTGGCGCCTGCGAGAAATTCCTGCACGACACTATCCAGCGAAGGGTAATCCCGGGCAGCAAACTTTTTTTCCGTAACCGGACGCAGGACTCCCTGCACAAATCCATATAAGGCGAGGTCTACCTTGGTGCCCCCTACATCGCCTGCAAGAATCATCGGACAACCTCTAGCCTGCCCATGGTTCCTGCAGGTGGAGGCAGTTTAGCAGCGGCCGCCTTGTCCAGTACAAGGGTGATCTTGCCGCTTGCCGGACGAATCAGTTGTGACGGATACGTTTCGGGATCATAGTCACCCAGAAATACCTTCTGCAACACATCGGCCTTGTCCGCGCCCTGGATCAGGAAAACGACATTTCTAGCCTGGTTGATGACAGGCGAGGTCAACGTAAGCCTCCAGGTATCTTTTTGCGGCACATGGTTGGCAATGACAATACGGCCGAACTCATGCAGGCCCTCCGTATGCGGAAACAAGGAAGCAGTGTGCCCGTCGTCCCCCATTCCCAGCGCCACCAGATCAAAGGTAGGCAACTCCGCCCCCTCCAGCCGCATGCTGTTCCGGATCGCCGACTCATACCGTGCGGCCGCCTCCTCCGGTTGCAATTCCCCTTCCATGCGGAAGATATTCTCGGGGCGTAGGGGCACTGCATCCAGCAGTGCAGCCTTCGTCATGCCGTAATTGCTGTCCTTATCGGTCGGAGGTACACAGCGCTCATCCACCCAGAACAAGTGCAAATTGTCCCAGGGAACTCTCTGTTTTAGATCACCTTGTGTCAGCAACCGGAAGACCGGCTTCGGTGTGTTGCCGCCGGAAATCGCGATGCGCGCCACGCCGCGTTCGGACGCGGCACTGACGATCTGAGCGGCAAAGTCGTCAGCTGCATGCTGCGCAAACGAGTCTACATCGTCATAGACGAAGTATTCGACTATGGTCTTCTTCTTGTCAGGCATGCGTTCCCTCGGACCTCGTCCTTACCTAGATGACGAAAATCCGGTCTAGAGCTTTCTCCACGCGTGACCTTCGTTCGCTAGCAATTCGTCCGCCGCCGCCGGTCCCCAAGTGCCACTCGCATAATTCGGGAAATCCGCCGGCTTGTTCTTAGCCCATGCTTCCAGCACTGGTGTCAGCAGGGACCAAGTCGCCTCT
>CAZZVA010000062.1:0-14634 GCA_964657345.1 uncultured Acetobacteraceae bacterium
CAAGGACAGCGTTGCCCAGTAGCCCACCATCGCTGTGAGCGATGGGAAAAAGAAATGCAAAAAACTGCCGGTGGTGTGAAAGCGACTGGGTGCAGCCAGCATCGGTCCGAAACCACCTGCGCGATGGAGCATATAGAACAGCAGGCTCAATGACATCACCAGCATGAACGGTGCTGAGAAGCTTTGCAGAAACCGAATGGATTCGACGCCGTTCCACACAACCGCCATGTTCAGCAGCCAGAAGCCGAGGAAACTCAGCCACAAAACGGCAGGCATGTGGATCGATGCGGGCCATAGGACTCCCAGCATTGCGGCAATTGCCTGGCCGCCGAGCCAACTTTGAATCCCGAACCAACCGCACGCCACAATCGCCCGGAGCATCGCCGGCACATTTGCGCCGCGTGTTCCGAAACTCGCCCGTACGAAGACCGGAAAGGGAATGCCATACTTAGCGCCTGCATGCGCGTTAAGCAGCATTGGCATCAGCACAATCAAATTGCCCAACAGGATAGTAAAGATGGCCTGCTTCCAGTCCATACCGCCGGCAATCAGCGAAGACGCCAGCATGTAGGTCGTTACTTCCATCGACAAGGAAAACCAAAGCGCAATGTAGTTGTAAGTACTCCATGTGCGTTGGTCTGGCGCCGTAGGGGCGAGGTCTGCGTTGTAGAGATGCAGATCTGCACCAGCAACCTCGTTTGGCTTCCGGACCGCCGGCTGCAGTATCAACGGAACCCTCCGGCATTTGCTTCACGCTTCAGAAACCTGCCGCGCCCTGCTTCACCGATCCACTTACCTCCGTCCACAACCAGTTCGCCGCGTGAGTACACCTGCTTCGCGTTTCCGCGCACCTTCCAACCTTCAAACATCGAGTAGTCGGTAGCCATGGTCTGTGTTTTTGCTTCGATGGTGTAAGCAGCGTCCGGGTCCCATAGCAGCACATCCGCATCCATTCCAGGCGCCAGACTTCCTTTTCGACCCATCCCGAAAATGCGAGCTGGAGCGGTACAGCAGATCTCTACGAACTTTTCCTGCGAGATTCGCCCCGCATTCACACCCAGGTGCCATAGCAGCTGCATCCGGTTTTCGATCCCCGGGCCGCCATTGGGAATCTTCGTGAAGTCATCGCGGCCAAGCGACTTCTGATCCGCCAAACGAAATGGACAGTGGTCGGTAGATACTACCGACAAGGCCCCATCGTTCAGCGCGGTCCACAGCGGCTCCTGATTCCGTTTTTCACGCAGGGGCGGCGTGAAAACGAATTTCGCTTCCTCCCAGCTCTTCCCAGGCATCTGGTCTTCCACTGAGAGCACCAGGTATTGAGTGCACGTCTCAGCAAGCGCTCGAAGTCCACGCTGCTGTGCCAGCCTCAGTTCTCGCAATGAGTCACTATTCGATAAGTGGACGATGTATACGGCCGCTCCAGCCATTTCAGCAATCGCAATGGCACGGTGCGTCGCCTCTGCTTCTGCCTGCACAGATCGGCTGAGCGCATGAAAGTGCGGTGCTTTGTTTCCCTTTGCGAGCATGTCTGCAACCACTACATCAATCACGCTTCCATTTTCCGCATGCACACAGCAGAGCGCCTGCAACGCGGCGGCCTTGCGCATCACCCTGAACATCAGCGCGTCATCGATCATCAACACATTCGGATAGGCCATGAACAGCTTGAAGGAAGTAATTCCTTCAAGCACCATTTCCTCCATTTCGCGCAGGCCGGCCGCACCATCTCCAGGGCCCAAATCCGTCACGGCCATGTGCAGCGAATAATCGATACACGCTTTGCCCTGTGCTTTTGCGTGCCATGTGTTCAGCGCTTCGCGCATGGTGGATCCGATGGCCTGCAAAGCGAAGTCGATGACTGTCGTCGTTCCACCCACAGCCGCAGCCATCGTTCCGGTCCGGTAATCGTCTGCGGACATTGTTCCACCAAACGGCATATCCAGATGCGTGTGAACATCCACCCCACCTGGCATCACCAGCAAGCCCTTAGCGTCCACAATGCTGTGGCCGGCAGTCGCAAGATCTTTGCCGATCTTCGCAACGCTCTCGCCTTCGATCAGCAGGTCGGCCGCAATCGTGGCTTCCGCATTCACAATCGTCCCGTGCTTGATCACGATCCCCATACTCGATAAGACTCCTGCTAACGTGAGGCTAAGTATTGGTACTCATTACCACGCCGCTTGCGCCGGATTGCGCGGACGTACGCTCAGCCCAGCTCTCGGGCGCTGCCTGCGTGTCCACCTGCTCCATTGTGATGCAGTGCTCTACCGGGCAAACCAAGGAACATAAATTGCAACCGACGCAGTGTTCTTCATCCACACGCGGCACACGCTCCAGTGGTGTAACCTGTTGGCCATGTCCATTCGGAGCTGCGAACGAATCGAGTTTCGGGATGGGAGTGCTCGTAATTCTGCGTGCCGACTCTGCCTCTACCATCGCCGGGGTGCGCGTTGTGTCCGCGGTCTGGGCTACGCGGTCGAGATGAATGCACTGGTGTGCGCCATCCCAGCAGGCCGTGTAGCAAAGCTGGCAGCCGATACAAAGCTCGGCGTGAATTTCTGCCACAACTCTGTAATTTAAATTCAGATGCTTCCACTCCAGAACGTTCGGGAGCGCCAATCCACGAAAGTCATCGAGAGTTGCGAAAGCCTTTTCTTGCATCCAGCGCAGAAGACCATCCTGCATGTCTTCCACGATGCGATAGCCATAGTGCATGGCTGCTGTGCAAACCTGCACTGTTCCGGCGCCGAGTAGCAGAAACTCTGCAGCATCTTTCCATGAGCTGATTCCGCCGATCGCTGATAAGGGCAGTGCGGCCGCCGGATCACTCAGAACCTGCTGGACCATGTTCAGCGCAATCGGCTTCACGGCTGGTCCGCAATAGCCACCATGAGAACTTCTGCCACCCACATTTGGATTCGGCTGAAACGTATTGAGATCGATGCTGGTGATGGAGTTGATGGTATTGATGGCTGATAGCGCATCGGCTCCTGCGCGCTTCGCTGCCCTTGCCGGGATGCGGATGTCGGAGATATTCGGAGTCAGCTTCACGATGACAGGTGTGTGCGCTTTTTCCTTCACCCAGCCGGTTATCTGTTCGCAATATTCCGGCACCTGGCCTACGGCTGAACCCATTCCACGCTCGCTCATGCCATGCGGACAACCGAAGTTCAGTTCCAGTCCATCGGCTCCAGCGTCCTCGGCACGCTGCACCATCTCGTGCCACACATCGCGTTTGCTTTCGACCATCAAGGAAGCGATGACAACATGCTTCGGGTAGAGTCTCTTGACCTCGGCAATCTCGCGAAGGTTCACTTCGATCGGACGATCGGAAATAAGCTCGATATTGTTAAAGCCCATCATCCGTCGACCCTCATAGTCGATCGACGAGTAACGCGAACTCACATTTGTGATCGGTTCGCCGATGGTTTTCCACACTGCTCCGCCCCAGCCTGCATCGAATGCGCGCATGACCTGCTCACCACAATTGGTAGGCGGAGCCGAGGCCAGCCAGAAGGGATTGATACATTCAATACCGCAGAACTTCGTCGCCAGTGTTGGCCTCGTCGGCTTCTGAGCTTCAGCCACGTTGAGCCTCCAGCCATGCCGCGATGCCGATTGCGGCCCGCTTGCCATCGGCTACTGCATCCACAACCTCGCGGCCGCCGTTAGTGCAGTCACCGCCAGCAAAATACCCGGCGCAGGAGGTTTGTCCTGTTGCGCGATCGATGACGATCCGGCCTCGCTGCATTTCGATGCCAGTCTCAGCCAGAAAGTGCGCGTGCGGCGCCTGGCCGATGGCCAGCACGACCCACTCTGTCTCTAGCTCAAAGTTCGAAGCATTTTGCATTAACAAAGACCCGTCTTCCGTTGCCTGCAGCCTGACCATCTCGACGGAGGCTACGGCGGTGTTGCCGTGAATCGCTATCGGCTGTACGTACCACTCGAACCGCACACCCTCCCGCCGAGCATGTTCATACTCGAACGAGAATGCAGACATCTGCTCCAATCCGCCACGATAAGCGATGCGCACATCCTTCGCTCCAAGGCGCATAGACGCGATCGCCGCGTCAATGGCTGTGTTGCCCGCACCGATCACGATCACTCTCTCCGGTGCCGCAACGATTTCGCCCGACTTGTAGGAGCGAATCAGATTGAGCGCATCCATCACACCCGGCAGATCCTCTCCTTTGACTCCCAGCCGGTGGATTGCTCCCAGCCCCGTTCCAAGGAAGACTGCATCATGCTGCTTCTCGAGTGCGTCGAGGGCTTCAGCATCGATCAAAGTCTGGAAATGAAACTCTACGCCCAGCTGCGACAGCATCTCGATCTCGCGCAGACTCTCAATCAGAGGCAGCTTGTATTCGGCAACGCCGAAGGTATTCAGACCGCCCGGCAACGCACGCGCATCGTAAAGCACTGCGGCGATGCCGCGTCTGCGAAGCTCTGCAGCACACGCAAGCGATGCCGGTCCGGCACCGATCAATGCTACGGAATGCCCGGTGTCGCTGCCTGCCGCGAAGGGAAGAGGTGCTCGGCTCTGATGAAATGTGTCGATCGCAAATCGTTGCAGGCGGCCAATCTGGATCGGCTGTTTATTGTAGCGATGCAGGACACAGGCGCCTTCGCAGAGCACCTCCACGGGACACGCACGCGCACAACTGCCTCCCAGAATATTTGCGTCGAGGATCGTCGCGGCTGCGCCGGCAAAGTTTGTGGTAGCGATCTTTTTGATGAATCGCGGTACATCGATATGGGTCGGGCAGGCCGTTGTGCATGGTGCATCGAAGCAGAAAAGGCATCGGTTCGCCTCCGGGATTGCTGCCTGCTGATCGAAGGCTGCATGCAGATCTCCGAAGCGCGCGGTATTCGCTTCACGGCCAGCGGGCGCCTCAAATCTGACAGAGATACTGGGTTCTTGGGTGCTCTGCGGCTCTATCGGCAACGATCATCCTCCTGGGAGCAACCCCGTCTGCAATTCAACTGCGTGCCTTGTGAGTCGTCATTATGCACCATCTTCTGAGGCCGTTCACTGATTTCAAGCAGCCGCATCGTTCGTCGCCAGCCACTTCATCGTGTTTCGGGCCAGGAGATCGAAGGCCCGCACTGCGATTGCAAGGTCTTCCTCACGCGTGTCTTCCGCAGCATTGTGGCTCAATCCAGCGAGTGACTGCACAAACATCATGACGGTCGGGATACCGGCGTGTGCAACTTCCGCCGCGTCATGCAACGGTCCCGAAGGCAACTGCCAGCAATCTCCAGCCACCTCGCGCGCGGCAGCGTCGCACAGTCCGATCAGGTGTGGATGAAAGGGAATGGGCTCGATACTCCAGATGCGCGACCACTCCACGGTACATCCTTCTTCTTCAGCAAATCGCTCGCTTGCAGATCGTGCGTTGCTCAGCATTTCGGCCAGCACGTCAATATCCAGATCGCGCATATCCAGCGTCGTTTCGCAGCGACCCACGACCGCCGTCACGATGCCCGGAAATGTTTTCACGCTTCCCATCGTTGCGACGGCATCAGCATGCCTGCTTGCAATTGTTCGAATCTCCAGTGCCAGCTTCGCCGCCGCGGCCAGTGCGTCCCGCCTTGCTTTCATCGGCGTCGATCCCGAATGGGCCTCCTGACCGGTGAAAGTAAAGGCGTACCGTTCGACGCCTTTTGTCCCTAGTACGACACCCAGGGGAAGCTTCCTGTTTTCCAATACAGGTCCCTGTTCGATATGCAATTCCAGGTAGGCTCCGGCATCTTCGCGCTCAGTGCACGAGCCTCCGATCGTGTCGATGTCAACGCCGCAGTTTCGCAATGCGTCTTCCATGCGGACGCCATCGCGGTCGGGCCGTTTCCGGTCGGCCTCGATCGAATGGGTTCCTGCGAACGCAGACGATCCGAAGAGGCTGCGACCAAAACGGGCGCCCTCTTCATCTGCCCAGTCCACCAGTCGCAGCGTGATGTCTGGTGCGCCGGCATATGCTTCGGCGGCTGCCTGCAATACCTCCAGGCCTGCCATCACGCCCAATGCGCCGTCCAGCCATCCACCGTTCGGGACGGAGTCGAGATGGCTGCCAAGGATCAGTGTGCGCTTCGATCTGCCAGGCAGAGTCGTCCATGAATTGCCAGCAGCGTCGTAGTGGTGTTCCAAGTTCCAGGCAGCTGGCAGTCTTTTGATCTTGTCTTCCAACCAGCTTCGCGCGTGCAGCCAGGTGGGTGTCCATGCCACGCGCTGCGCACCATGCGCATTCGCAGTGAGGCGGCGAAGCTCCTGCAGATTTGCAATTACGCGTTTTGGATCGACTGCCATCACACGACCTGCGATTCGACTTGTTCGAGCTCATCATATCGAGAACGTAGGCTGCTGACCTACACTTACTGCGCCATTGCCGAAAAGCTGTCTCCGGCCATCGTAGATCGCGTTAATGCACGCCCTTGCACGTCCCCTGCTCTTTGCCCGAAAAGAATTGATATGCGAGCGAAATCGCTGTAGCATCACCACACTGCCGCGCCTCCCTCTGTGCGCTGCTGCGAAGCCAGGACGCTTCTTCACACCCCGTGACGGTTGGCCGTTCGCATGATGCGAGCGAGCCTCGTGTCTTGCAGGCCTTCTTGTATTGAGCTTTCGCCTTTCCAGCACCACTCTGCTTCCATACGGGCGAAAGTGTCGTCTATTTTCTGCTAGCTTTTCAGGAGGATTTTGGTGTTTTCACGTGTCGTCGTTTTCTGTATCGCCTGCCTGCTCTTGTTTGCTGCCAACGTCTCTGTTGCGAACCAGGCCTATGCTCTTGCGCCCAAGGTGTACAGCCCTACGGACGGGCTCACTCCGGATGAATACTGGACGATCTACAAGGTCCTGCGCGAGTCCGGCCACACTCATGAGAAGACGCTGTATCCGAGCATCCTCCTGCGCGAGCCGCCGAAGGCGGAAGTCCTCGCCTGGAAGCCCGGCGATCCCATTCAGCGGAAGGCGGACGTCGTCCTGTATGACGAGGGCAAATCCTATGCCGCTACGGTAGACATCACCAACAGGAAGGTTCTCGACTTCAAGGATCTGAAGGGCGAGCAAGCTCCCTTCACCAGCACCGAAGAGCACCAGTTCGACGACATCATCAAGCACGATCCACGGGTCATCGCCGCTCTCAAGAAGCGCGGCATCACCGATTTAAATCTCGTTTATTGCTACACCAGTGCCGCCGGCTATATCGCCATGAAGGAGCAGGATGGTCGTCGCATCGGCTGGGGCGGCTGCATGTATACCGAAGGCATGACGCATCCGATGGATCGTGAAATCGGTGGAATCTTTACCGTCGAAGATATGGCTGCGCACAAGGTTCTGCGTGTTACCGATTATGGCGACGTCCTCAATCCCGCCAACTCCAGCATCTACGACAACGATGGTGGGCCAGCATTGCCTGGTACTAAACCAATCGTGATTTCCCAGCCACAGGGACCCAGCTTCACGATCAAGGATGGCGAAGTGAGCTGGCAGAACTGGCACTTCCGCTATCGCCTGGACCCGCGCGCAGGGCCCATCATTCAGCAGGCTTCGCTCGAAGACAATGGCAAGCGACGCTCTGTGCTCTACGAGGGCTCGCTGTCTGAAATGTTTGTGCCCTACCAGGACACGGAAGAGACCTGGAACTCGCACGTCTTTCTGGATGCCGGCGAATACTTTATGGACACCGGGCTGGGCATGATCAAGCCGCTCTATCCCGGCATCGATTGTCCGGACACTGCCACCTTTGTCAGCGGCACGTTTTACAAAGAGACTGGTCAGCCGTTCCAGCGTGCGCAGCTTGCCTGCATCTTCGAGCGAACTGCGGGCGATCCTTCCTGGCGTCACATGGATGAAGACGGCACCATCTACGGCCGTCCAGGACGCGAACTGGTTTTCCGCACTGTCGCGGTCGTCGGCAATTACGATTACATTCTCGACTGGCGCTTCGAGCAGGAAGGTTCGATCAAGATCGCTGTAGGGGCAACGGGTGTTCTTGAAGTGAAGCCCGTCAAGGAGCAGAAGTTTACTGAAGAACACGCTAACGACTTCACCGGTAAGGACGAAAACGGCAAGCCGCTTGAGTTCGGACACTTGGTCGCGCCAGGGCTCGATGGCGTGGATCATGACCACTTCTTCTCATTCCGGCTGGATATAGACGTCGATGGCACCAGCAACAGCTTCATGCAGGACAAACTGGTCCAGTACAAACTCAATCCCACGACTGGCCGTAAGACGATCTGGGCCATGCAGCCGAACATGCTTTCGAAAGAAAGCGAAGCTCAGCTTAATACTTCGATAGAGCATCCGCAGATGTGGCGCTTCGCCAACATGGCAGTGAAAAATTCACTGGGCTATCCGACCAGTTTTGAAATCATGCCTGGTGAAACGGGGATCTCGTTGCTGGCGGCGGATGACTGGCCACAGATGCGCGGCGGCTACTCCGCGCACAATTTGTGGGTGACGCCCTATGAGCCGGAGGAACGCTATGCCGCCGGTCTCTACGTTCCCGGAAGCAAAGCGACGGACGGTCTTCCCGTGTGGACGAAGAAGGATCGCAACATTATGGATACCGACATCGTCGCGTGGTACACCATGGGCTTTCATCATGTGCCACGTCCTGAAGACTGGCCACAGATGCCAACGATGTGGCATGACGTCACGATCCGTCCATTCGATTTTTACAACAAGAACCCGCTTATGGACCTGCCCATGAAGCCTTAGCCCGCCTGGTCAGGACAGCGATAGTCCTTCTCCAGCAGATTTCAGTAATTGCGAAATGCTGCATCACTCACTGCTCCGTCTTCCCCCATGGAGCAGCTTTGTACCCCTATTCCTGCGGCAGTCATGACTGCTGCAGTGAAGGAGCACACCCATCTTCGGGAGGAAGCACCCCATGCTGCTGCATCGCCGCTCACTCAATCGTCTGTTGCTATCACTCACGCTGCTGGTGTCTCCAATGGCTCTTGTCACCGGGTTACCCACGGTGGCCTGTGCGCAGTCTACCTTCGGCTCCATCATCGGGACGGTCACCGATGCATCCGGCAGTCTGGTGCCCGATGCCACGGTAACACTCGTCAACACAGGCACCGCTGCGCAGAAGATTGCGAAGACTGCTGCGAATGGCGAGTACAGCTTCATCAACATTGACTATGGCAAGTACCAGGTCATAGTCGAGGCGAGCGGTTTTGAACTCGCAAAATTTGACGGACTTGACCTGCAGGCGAGGGAAGTGAAACGTGTCGATGCCAAACTCACGGTTGGCGCTGCATCGCAGACAATTACTGTGCAGGACTCGAGTGCGGGTGTGATTACCACAGACGTCTCCAGCCTTTCGGAGACCAAGACCGGCCTTGAACTCACTACGCTTCCGGTTGCCATCTACTCGCGGTCGACCGGTTCGACCAGCCCTATCGACACGCTCAGCACTGAGCCCGGGGTGCAGGTGGACGACTCCAACAACCTGCTCATCAATGGCACCACGCCCGCCCTGATGTCTTACACCATCGACGGCATCAGTAGCGTCAGCGTGGAAAACAGCGGCCCGATCAATGAACTCTTTCCATCCTTTAATTCCATTTCTGAAATCACGATCAGCGGCAGTAATAATAATGCCGAGTTCAGCGGCGTGGCGGATGTCACCACTACCTCCAAGTCCGGTACCAATAGTTTTCACGGTGGTTTCTTCGAGAACTTTGAAAACACGGCGCTGAACGCCGGGAACCCATTTACTGGATCGAAGCAGACGATCCATATGAATGATTTCGGCGGCTTCCTTGGCGGCCCCGTGGGTATTCCGCATCTCTACAGCGGCAAAGACAAGACTTTTTTCTTTATGAGTTATGAGGGCCTGCGTCTGCCGAGGCAGGTGCCCCTCATCACCACGGTTCCTACGGCGGCCATGCGCAGCGGAGATCTCACTCAATATCTCGGGAGCTCTACGCCAACAACGGTGCAGGTCAGCGCGACGTCGGCGCAGATCATGCAGGCCTTCATGCCGCTACCCAACTACGGCGATCCTACCAGCTTTCAGCAGAACAACTACCGCACCAACTATTCCGCACCGATCTCCAGCGACCAGGCTGACCTTCGCATCGACTACGCGATCAATGCCAAGCAGTCGATCTTCGTTCGCGGCAATTACAAGATCCGATCGGTCATCACTCCACCCAATCCTAATTGTAGTGGCTACTGTGTCAACGCCGGATCGCCTCTTACGGGCGCCTTTGGGCAACCGGAAGCCGATCAAGGCGTCACCTTTTCGCACAATTACACCATCACCAGCAACATTGTGAATGAGTTTCGCGCAGGCTTCAACGGAACCCACTTCACCACGGCGATGTTGCAGGGAACCACCGCCGGCTACCTCGCAGCTGCAGGCATTCAGGGTGTTATACCCGATCCTGTTACCGAGGCGCCGGACATCAACATTAGTGGCGGCTTCATGATCACGGGCGGCGGCAATCCCTCCGTGCAGCACAGCAACATTGTGCAGCTGCTCGACAACCTCACGTGGAACAGGGGCAGGCACACCTTCAAATTCGGCGGCGATGTCCGCCGGATGACGGATCATGACGATAACGTGTTCGGCAATTACCAACCAGGCCAGTACTACTTCAACGGGGGCACCACCGGTCTGGATCCATTCACCGGATTTCTGCAGGGTTTTCCGGACTACACCTATATCGCCGAGCAGGTAAATCATCCTGCCATGAATGGGCTCGGTTACGGCTACGGCATGTATGCGCAGGATGATTGGAAAATCACCAATCGGCTCACGCTTAACATGGGTCTGCGCTATGAACTTCATCCGCCGCTGAAAGACGTTGACTACAACACTGCTGCCTTTCTGCCTGGCTACAATGTCAACGGGGTCAAGGGTGCTGTTGTCGTACCGAACGCGAAGGCTGAAGGTTTTGACTCGTCCGCCTTCGTGACTGCTATTGCTCCGTCACCGGTTATCACTGCCGCGCAGGCGGGTATTCCCGAGGTTCTCCGCTACACGTACAAGAACGACTTCGGCCCGCGTGTGGGATTTGCGTGGCGTCCTTACGGGACAGACAAGACGGTTCTGCGCGGAGGGTGGGGCCGCTTCATTGAGCAGCCGCTCGGCTTCTCACTCGTCTCGGGATGGGCGGTGGCTTCCAGTTTCGTTCTCTACACGGGCCAGTCTTTCGACGCGAACGGCAATCCAACTATTTCGTTTCCAAGTCCTTTCTCCGCCCCTACTTCGGGTGGCGCATCCTTTCAATACGCCTTTCCTATTCACTACAAGGATCCTTCTGTGCAGCAGTGGAACCTCACCATGGAACAGGATCTTGGTCACAACATAGGCATGCGTCTTTCCTATATCGGCAGCCACGGTTCGAATCTCGAAACGTTTGTCGACGTAAATCAGGTGGCGCCCAACACGATCGGCTGGGGCAATGCCTTCTCCTCTCCTGACCCCGCCGTTGCCGCGCCTTTCCAGAGCTGGGGCTATATCGAGAGCATTGCCAACGACGCCGAGAGCAACTACAACAGCATGAGCGCTGCACTCAACAAACGCTTCACGAACGGTCTCCAATTCCAGGCCAGCTATATCTGGACGCGCGATCTTTCTGATGGTCAGGGCTATGCCCCGTCCAGTACGACTACAGAAGGAACAGCGGTCACCTCCGACCGCTTTCATCCTGGCCTCGACTACGGCAACGTCACCTTCGACCGTCGCAATCGGTTCCTCGCAACGTATCTCTACGAGCTTCCATTCGGAAAAGGCAAGCCATTCTTCGCCAACAGTCGCGCGCTTGATCTGCTTGCCGGCGGCTGGAATCTCGGAGGCGTAGTTGTCCTGCAAGGCGGTGCGTTCCTCACGCCGTACCAGACCAACAACGATCCCGCAGGGACCAATCTGCTTTCAGACACTGGTTCTACCCGGGCCGACCGCGTGCCCGGTGTGCCCATTTACATGAGTGGACCGCGATCCGCCTATATCAATCCCGCGGCTTTTCAGGATCCCGCAGCCAATAGTGGCGGCTTCGGCAGTGCGGGTGTCGGCAATGTTGTCGGACCCGGAACCAACACCTTCTCGATGTCGCTGATCAAGCAGACCACCCTTACTGAAAATCTGAAATTCAACTTTGGTGCAGAAGCTTCCAATATTTTCAATCACCGCAACTACGACGTGCCCAACATGAATGTTGACGCAGGCGTGGGAGGCTTCGGCGTCAGCACGGCTCTACAAACGGCCGAAGGCGCAGGCCCGCGCAACCTGGAACTCACCGCCCGCATCAGCTTCTAATTCTTCTAAAATCTTCAACTGCCACGGCGCTTACCCAGGACGTGGCACTTTCCTGCAAGCCATCTCCGCCCGTTTATCCTGATACTGCTGAAATGAAAATTCCTGGAAGCACATTTGCTCTTCTTGCCCTAGCCGCCGTTGCCAGTCAGGGCATGGCGCAAACTTCGACAATCGATCGTGACCTTTACGAAGTCACTATCCCGCAGCTGCAGCATCTCTATCTCGCGCATACCTATACGGTCACGCAGGTTGTCCAATGGCATCTCGCGCGTATTGCGAAATACAATGGCATCTACCGCGCCATGCAGAATGTCGACGAGGCTTCGGCTCTCGCCACCGCAGCGCGCGAAGATGCTGAGTTTGCAGCAGCTGGCGACCGTTTTCATCCCGGTCCTCTGTGGGGCATTCCCATCGTCACCAAGGCTAACACCAGCGTGAAAGGCCTCGTCACGACGGACGGATGGAAGGGCTACATGCTCCCTGGTCACGAATTGATTGCACCTAAGGATGCACCCATCGTCGCCAAATTTCGTGCAGCCGGCGCCGTCTTCATTGGCCGCACGAACATGCCTGACTTTGCCGCGAGCGATACTAACCGCAGCACGGCCTATGGTCGCACCGGCAATGCGTACGACGTCCGATTCAGTCCCGGCGGTTCGTCGGGAGGCACTGTGACTGCCGTCACCTCCAACTTCGCCGTGCTCGGCAACGGCACTGACACTGGCAACTCCATCCGCATGCCCGCGGCAACAAGTTCTGTCGTGGGCATTTTCCCCACTCGCGGCCTGGTCAGCATTGCCGGCATCGCGCCGCTTGACTGGCAGCTGGACAACACCGGACCCATCGCAAGAAACGTAACCGACGCTGTTATTGCTCTGGATGTGATGGCGGGAGAGGACCCCGGCGATCCGCGTACTATCGGCTCCGCAACCAAATCGCAGCCTGGACCTTATATCAAATATCTTAAAACCGACGCGTTGAAGGGCAAGCGCTTTGGCGTGCCGGCTTTCATCCTGCACGGCGCGAATACCCCGTTCCAGGGCATCAGTGCTGACCTTACGCCAGCCCAGGCAGCAGCAGAAGAAGCGGACTCCGCACTACCACTGCAGCCGGAAACGCGCGCCGCTTTCATGAAGGCCATCGAGGGTCTGCGGGCGGCGGGCGCTACCGTCGTTTTTGATGACTCGCTTCTGCCCGACAGCTTCGCGGATCTGGCTTCGCATATCGGCACGTTCCCGTATGTGCGCGAAGGCACGAACACATTTCTCGCCGGGTACGGTCCGGCGCAATATCACTCGGCAGACGAATACAAGCTGGCTACCGGCTCGCCCCTGCCTGACACCATCATCGGCACGGACCACACGGATACGAAGCAGGGCCGTCGCATCGTCCGGCAGCAGCTCATCGACTCCGATCCGCAGGCTGATGTCAACGTCTTCACGCCACGGAGGAAAACACTCGCCGCTTACATCGAAGCATTCGAGCGCTTCCATCTGGACGGCCTCGTCTATCCCGCCACACAAATGCCTCCGCCTGACGAAACGATGCCCCAAGGCGGCTCACTCGAAAATGGCACCATCACTGGCGGCCCGCACAGCGACACCGGATGGGTCAACATGATCGGCGTTCCTGCCGTCGTCGTTCCCGGCGGGTTTTATCCCGGTGGGCTGCCATTCGGACTTGAGATGTCCGCACGTCCATGGAAAGATGGCGATCTTCTCGGCTGGGCTTATGCCTATGAGCAGGCGACACATCATCGCCGACCTCCGGTGCTTGTTGAGCAGGGTCTTCTTCCCAATGCTCCTTGAAGCAGTCAATCCTCGCCGATGTCCTCGTTCCACACATCCGGATTGGCCGCGATGAACGCGCTCATCATTACCGCACACTCCTTTGAGTCCAGGTCCACCACTCGCACCCCATGGTCGCGAAGCCACGCTACACCGCCGACAAAGTTGCGGCTTTCACCCACGATCAGAGTCTTGAATCCGAACTGGCGGATAAGCCCGCTGCAGTACCAGCAAGGCGCCAGGGTCGTTACCATGATGACGTCGCGATAGGATCGCTGCCGACCAGCGCGCCGGAAAGCATCCGTTTCTCCATGAGAGGAAGGATCGCCATCCTGCACCCGTCGGTTATGGCCTGCGCCCAGCAGCGTTCCATCGTGCCTGAAGAGCGCGGCACCAATAGGCAACCCACCTTCTGCCAGACCTTTTCGCGCTTCCTCCAGCGCCACCTGCAGCATGCCTTGAAATCTTTCTGCCTCGCTCATCCCTGCTAGCTTAACGCGTAGCAGCGTCAATCGGCCATGGACTCCCAGCCCATTGTTCCCGGCGCGCCTTTGAATGGTCCTGTCACGTCG
>CAZZVA010000063.1:0-14208 GCA_964657345.1 uncultured Acetobacteraceae bacterium
CCCGCCCGCATTGGTTATCCAGTGCCGCTCTCGCGCATGCCGGAAGACCTGGTGCAACCGGAATTTGCTACTGCCATCGGCATGCTTCTTTATACCCATCGCACGCAGATCATCAAGGCGGCCGAAGATCAGGGTCTTCGCGCTAAACTTCGCGCTATCTTCGCGGGTAGCCTTTAACGCTATCCCCAACCCAGGAATTTGCAGAGATACTTCGAAAAATGGAGTCGACACCGATGAACAGCCAGAACCCCGACGAAATCCGCATCCAGTACACCGACGAAGTTCCCGCAGGCGCGAAGATCAAGGTCATCGGCGTCGGCGGTGGTGGTGGCAATGCCGTCAACCGCATGATCCAGGCCAAGGTCGAGGGCGTGGAGTTTATCGCGGCCAACACCGATGTCCAGGCCCTCCAACTCTCGCAGGCGCCGGTCAAACTCCAACTCGGCGTGAAGCTTACTGCCGGTCTGGGTGCCGGCGCCAATCCTGACGTGGGCCGTCGTGCCGCGCTTGAAGATTCCGAGAAGATCATCGAAGCGCTGGAAGGTGCGGACATGGTCTTCGTCACCACCGGCCTGGGCGGCGGCACCGGCACCGGTGCCGCCCCTGTGATCGCCTCTCTTGCCAGCGAAATGGGCGCGCTCACAGTTGCCGTTGTGACCCGGCCCTTCATGTTTGAAGGCAAGCGCCGTATGCAGCAGGCAGAACGCGGTATGCAGGAACTGCTCGATTCGGTAGACACCATGATTGTGATCCCGAACGAAAAACTGCTTGCTGTTGCGAAAGATGCCGGCTTCTTCGAGTCTTTCCGCATCGCCGACGATGTGCTGCGCCAGGGGGTGCAGGGTATCTCCGACATCATCACGATCCCCGGCATCATCAACCGCGACTTTGCCGACGTAAAAACCACCATGGCCGGCATGGGCTATGCTGTCATGGGAACCGCCGTCCGTGCCGGCACCAACCGCGCCATCGAAGCAGCGCAGGCCGCCATGGCCTCGCCTCTGCTTGAGGCCGGCGCTATCGATGGCGCCAAAGGCATCCTTATCAATATCAGTGGATCCAGTTCGCTGAAGCTCAGCGAAGTCAACGAGGCTTCGACGCTCATCCAGAACTCTGCCCACGAGGATGCCAACATCATCTTCGGAGCCGTGCTCGACGAGCGCATGGGGGACGAAGTGAAGATCACGGTCATCGCAACCGGCTTCCGTCAGGGCAACTCCCCAATCCAGAAGAATCACGAGAACGACAAACGTTCCAAGCTTTTCAGCGGTGCCGTTTTCTCCGATACGGCGGTGCCGGTCCCGGTCGAAAGCCGTCCGTCCAAGCCGCGCTTCGCCAGCGAGGTTGCCGCTGAAAGCCAGAACGCTCCTTCAGCGGCACCACGTTCAGCCCCCAGGCCGCAGGCCGGCAGCAAGCCGCAATGGGCTACGCGCAATGCGGATTTCGGCGAGACCGTCTTCGGTGCCGGTGCACCTGTCGTGGCGCCGGTCGCAGAAGAGCCCGGCAGCTTTCTCGATGTCTTCGCAGCTGAACCCGGGCATGTGGATCATGGCCCGAACCACGCTACCGGTAGCGCCATCCAGTCGGGAGTCGCACAACCGCTTCCGGCTGCGCCGGAGGTCTTCGCTGAAGAAGATCCGGGTCAGGATATGGAGCATCTCGACATCCCGGCATTCATGCGGAGGGGCAGTCACTGACGCATCGGCTTGAGGATGCTGACGACTCATACCACCAACGTGCGGTCGTCTGCGCACTTCTAGCCACAGCAGCCCGACGCTTTCCGCGCTTTAATGCAAGTAACGGTACCGCTGGTCACAAAACAGTGCCGGCCTCCAACAGCTGGGAAGATGTCACAGGGATCCCCGTCCGATTCCGAACTGGCCCCTTGTCGGGCCTGTAAATAACACCATGTAGATGGGTTAGCAGGCCAGGACCGCGACCGCTCACAAAGAGCACTCACGGTCCTGCTTCTCTCAGGTACTCGTTCAAGGTCGCCGGTTTTCAGGCGGCTACAATAAGAAATGACGGCCTCGGTAAGTCTTTCCAGTAGTATCGGGGTTCTAACGTGTGAAACAGGGCTACCCATGAAACGAATCTTCTTTCTCGTTTTTCTCGTCGGTCTAGCGTGCATCCCTGGCAAACCAGCCTCGGCCGCGGCGCGACACCACGCAAAGCACTCGGCAGCCGCGCACAAGACGGTCGCTCATTCGAGTGCCGCGCATCGAGGAGCCTTGGGTCATGCCCGCGTTCACCGGTCTTCTACCGTCCGCGTGGTGACGTATGTGCGTGGCCGCAATGGGCGTCTACATCGTGCCGTCCTCGTTCGCCATCGTTATTACGAGCATTTCAGCGGCGATTCCTTTGCCGAGACTGACCTCACTGCAGGTGACTCTGTCGCCGGCGAAGACCCGACCGTACGTCAGGCCGCGCTGGAAGCACTCGGCAATATGAACGGTACCGTGGTCGCCATCGATCCAAATACCGGACGTATCCTGGCCATGGTGAACCAGAAGCTCGCGCTGTCCAGCGGTGCCGAACCCTGCTCCACCATTAAAGTGTCGGTCGCGCTGGCAGCCCTTGAAGAAGGAATTATCACCAAGGATTCTCCGGTAAATCTGGGTGGCGGCTATCGCCTCAATCTCACCGAGGCACTCGCGCACTCCAACAATCTGTACTTTGAGACGATCGGCCGCCAGCTGGGCTTTGATCGCGTTCGCCACTATGCCAACCAGTTCGGCCTCGGCGAACTTGCCGGCTGGAATATTCCGGGTGAGCAGCTTGGCATTTATCCGAATACTGTCCTGCCTGAAAGCGCTGGCGGCGTAGGCCGGATGTGCTCATTTGGCGAGGGCGTATCAATGACCCCGCTCCAGCTCGGAGCCCTGGTATCCTCAATCGCCAATGGTGGCACCCTCTACTATCTGCAGCATCCCACGACCCCGGCTGAAGCCGTAAACTTCGAGCCGAAAGTGAAGCGTCACCTCGACATATCCAAGGTAATCCCCGAGATTTCCATGGGAATGGGCGCGGCAGTCCAGTACGGTACCGCCCGCTCCCTGCGCGCCAGCTTTGATGAGCTTCCGGTGCTCGGCAAGACCGGCACCTGCTCGGCAAACGGTATCCGCTACGGCTGGTTCGCCTCCTTCGCAGACACCTCCTACGGCCGTATCGCCACCGTCATCTTCCTCGAAGGCGGACGACCCACCTTCGGACCCAAGGCGGCGGAATTGACCGGCGTCTTCTATCGCAGCCTCTGGGACCACAGCTACTTTGCCAATGCCAGCAAGGGACCGCTTCAAGGCGGCCAGGCTGCAACGGTCGGCATCACCCAGTAATCTGCTGATGTATCCATCGAAGAGGCCTCCGTTCGGAGGCCTTTTGTATGAGCAGCATCCTCCTTTCAATCAACTCCCGCGGTCTGGCTGCGATCAGTCCTAGAATCGAAGCAGTATGAAGATTCTGACTGCTGCCGAAATGGCAGCCACTGACGCCCGCACCCAATCTGAATCTGGCGTCTCGTTCAAGACGCTCATGGAAAATGCGGGTGCAGCCGTCGCCTCGTTCATCCTGAACGAACTCCCTGACGCCCGGCGCATTGTCGTCATCTGCGGTAAGGGCAACAATGGTGGCGACGGCCACGTCACGGCCCGGCACCTGGCTTCCACTGGCCGCGAGGTTGCCGTTTTACTTCTCGGCAGCGTGAATGACGTCAAAGGCGAAGCCGCCGCAATGCTGGCCGCCCTGCCTGCGCCTCCGCACCAAATCACCGATGCTTCGCAATTGAACACGCCTGAGATAACCGAACTGATCGATGGCGCAGACCTTGTTGTCGACGCGGTGCTCGGTACCGGCTTCCAGCCGCCTCTCCGCGGCCTGGCCATCGCCATACGAGACCTGCTGCTGCGCTATCCGGAAACGCCGGTCGTGTCCGTTGACCTGCCCACTGGCTGGGACGCGGACAGCCGCGCCTTCTCGCAACCAGGTGCCTTTCGCTCCGATGCGGTCATCACCTTCACTGCGCCCAAACTCGCCCATGTCTCCGGCCAGTTCGCGCAAGGCGGAGCGCTCACCCGCGCCGGCAATCTTCAGCAAGGACCCACTGTCGTCGCTCCCATCGGCTCGCCCGATGATGCCATCCAGTCGGCTACGCATCTCCACTGGGCTGGAGCCGCACAGCAGATCACCCAGGTTCCCCGAAACTCGGACGGCAACAAGGGCAAATTCGGCCACGTACTGGTCATCGGCGGTGCTGCCGGCAAAGCCGGTGCGCCGGCCATGGCCTCGCTCGCAGCGCTCCGCGCCGGAGCCGGCCTGGTCACAGCCGGCATCGTCTCCGCCATCCTGCCGATGGTTGCCGGCATCAGCCCGGTGCTCATGACCGAGCCGCTGCTCGCCGGCCCGAACGGCGCCATCTCGTCCGAGAATCTCGGCCCAGCCAACCTCAACCATCTCCTCGAAAAGAAATCAGTCCTCGCTGTCGGGCCCGGACTCGGTCAGGATCCCGATGCGCAGGATTTTGTTCTCGGCCTCATCGAGAAGACCAGGTTGCCGATCGTCCTCGATGCCGACGCCCTCAATGCCATAGCCGCGCGGAAGTACTCATTGAACGGTGCCAACCGCATTATGGTTCTCACGCCACATCCCGGCGAAATGGCTCGGCTGGTCGACAAGAGCATCCAGCAAGTCGAGTCCGACCGCGAAGCAATCGCCCGCGACTTTGCCACGCATCACCAGGTCATCCTGGTCCTGAAAGGCTGGCGCACGATCATTGCTCATCCGGACGGCCGCCTCGCCATCAACACCACGGGCAATCCGGGACTGGCCAAAGGCGGCAGTGGCGACATCCTCACCGGCATCGTCGCAGCGATGCTGGGTCAATACGGTATCCATCCCGGAGACGATCCTGGCCTTGCTGTAGAAGCCGCCGTCTACCTCCACGGCCTCGCTGCTGATTTCGCCGTCGCCGCCCAGAACGAGCACACCCTGCTCGCCACCGACGTGATCGATCATCTTTGGCGTGCGTTTCAGTTCCGGGCTCAAGCACATTCAGACCGACCGGGCAACGCACCCATTGGTTACACGTGGCTTCAAAGCCTTCCAGGATCTCTCGCTGCCGGTCTTCCATCCTCGCGTGGCAGGGGGCCCACTGCATGAACGCATTCCGCGCAGAATTCGACACCCACTCTCCGGCTGAGACGATCGCCGCCGGCCAGGCGCTTGGTGTCTCCATGCATCCCGGCCTCTGCCTTATCCTGCAGGGAGATCTCGGCGCCGGCAAAACCACGCTGGTGAAAGGAATCGCCATGGCACTCGAGGCCGCCGACCCGGAAGAGGTCACCAGCCCGACTTTTACCCTTATGCACGAATATCGTGGGACTTTGCCTTCACCGCGACCGGATGTCTCCGACAGGATCGACGTCGTCCTATACCACCTCGATCTCTATCGTCTGGATGACGAGCACCAGCTTGCCGCTTTGGGTCTGGACGAAATACGTAATGACAGCGCCGCCATCCTCCTCATCGAATGGGGTGAAAAGTTTCCCGGCCTCGCCGCCTTTACCCATGGCAGCGTCAGCCTCGAGCATCGCGGCGCGGACGACCGTCACATCGTCGCGCATTGGCACAATCCGCCGGTCGATTACGGTATAAGCGCGGTCTGAAGGCTTTGCCGGGCACGTGAAAGCTCCCTGCGCACGCAAGCATTACGGAAAAAGCCTCTGCCTGCATCTCACTGTGCAGGCAAATCAGCATGGCTGTTCCATACGAAAAATCTCCGGTCGAAGACTCCGTCGCAAAGGTCAATAACGAGATTGCGGTCGGCTCCGATCTTGCCTTTCAGCGCAGGTGGTGGAAGTACGAGCGAGCAGTCTGGGCAATCTTCGCCATCATCGTGTTGCTCGATGTACTCGGCGCCTTCGGTCGCGGGCCCATTGCGAAGGCCCAGGTTCAATCGCCGGATCGCTCCTTCACCCTGAAGTACGAATTCATCGAGCGCTTCCGCACGCCCTCCATCCTTTCCGTGCTGTTTGCGCCAAGCGCTATTCACAATGGCCAGGTGCAGTTGTGGCTCTGTCAGAATTACGTCGATCCGCTCGGCAATCAGCGCATCATCCCGCAGCCAGTAAGCTCCGTGCCGCTCGATGGAGGCATCCTGTACACCTTCAACGTGAAGGAAATGCAGGTTGGCAGCACGCGCCAACCGCCAACCGTTCAATTCGCGCTCGAACCCGGCCAAACCGGCATCTTCAAACTGCAGATCGGCGCGCCGAGATCCGGGCAGGTCGATACCAGCATCTTTGTTTTGCCTTAGGAAAGGTCGGATCCGGCAAACCCATGGGAACTATCGCACGCGCCATCTTCGGCTACCTCTTCATGCTGGTGATCGTCCGCTTCATTGGTCGGCGGCCAGGCGCGCAGATGACGCCATTCGAGTTTGTTCTGATCTTCTTCATCGGCGGCATCACTATTCAGTCGATCGTGGGCGACGACCGATCGATGACCAATGCCGTCTGTGTGGTGATGACGGTGAGCCTGATGCACGTCCTCGTCGCGTACCTCAAACAGCGCTACGCCTTCGTGGGTCGCATCGTCGACGGAACGCCGCTTGTGCTGCTGGAGAATGGGCAGTGGCGGCCAGAAACACTGCACAAAATGCGCATCCAGGATACCGATGTCATGGCAGCAGCACGTGGACGCGGCCTCAAGGATCTCAGCTGCGTCAAGTACGCCATCCTGGAACGTAATGGTGCAATCAGTATCGTTGAGGTAACGGACAAGGACAGCCGAGACCCTGAACAAAGCGGGGACCCCGGCCACCCTCCTGACCAGAATTCGGATGCTGAACAGGCTATCGAAGGCAGAGAGAAGCCGGATGACTCGCAGAAGGCCGGCAACGAGGATCGTCAGCAGGACAAGGAAAAAGAGGCTGCGTAAGCCACCTTCTGTTCAGTCTTTGCTCAGAAGCCCATGATGTTATAACCGGCATCGACGTACATCACTTCACCGGTAATCCCCGCACCCATATCGGATGACAGGAACAACGCTGCATCTCCGACTTCCGCCTGTGCGGTGTTTCGTCCCAGCGGTGCCCGCTCCTTGTGTGCATTCAGCATCTCGCCCAATCCGCCGATGCCGCGGGCTGCGAGTGTCTTGATCGGGCCGGCACTGACGGCATTCACCCGGATATTTTTCCGGCCCAGGTCTGCGGCAAGGTAGCGCACGGTGGCTTCGAGCGCGGCCTTTGCTACGCCCATCACGTTGTAACGCGGCACCACTTTCTGCGAGCCGTAATAGGTCAGCGTGGTGATGGCGCCGCCGTCTGTCATCAGAGGTGCCGCAGCCCGGCTCAGGGCAATCAGGGAATAAACGCTCACGTCATGAGCGATACGAAAGCCTTCGCGGGTGGTCATCGAAAAATCGTTGTTCATGTCTTCCGACTGTGCAAAAGCGATCGAATGCACCAGTACATCCAGCTTGCCCAGCCGCTCCTTCAGGCCCGCAAACGCGGTCTCAATGTCTTCATCCTTCGACACATCGCACTGGAAGGCTTCGGCTCCGGGGATATCCCCCAGCAGGCCTTCGGCCTCCTGCCGCAGCCGCTCATTCTGGTAGCCGATCGCTACATGGGCTCCCGCTGCATGCAGTTTCTGCGCAATAGCCCAGGCGATCGAGCGTTTGTTCGCAACTCCAAAAACGACAGCCTTCCGGCCTTCTAGAGAAATCATGTCCTGGCTTGCTCCTTCAAACTTACGTGGCGGCTTCATCCCGCCAGTCTCAAAACAAAGGCTAAGGATATCAGCCGCCGAGGTCCACAAGCTCCACACTCTCGATGCTTTGTCCCAGGAATCTCTGACCTAGCGATTGAAACTTCTGAATGGAATCGGTGGCATAGAACCGCAGGGTTGGACTGCTCATTGCTTTCCGGGCCGCGTCTTGCAAGTTCCATAATCCGCCGGAACGTAACATGCCCGCAGCCTGGCGCGCTGTCACTTCCGCCGAATCGATAACCCGCAGCGCCGGCGGCACCGCCCGCGTGATCACCTCGCGGAGCAACGGGTAATGCGTGCAGCCCAGCACCAGCGTGTCCGGCATCATCTGCGCATCGGCTGCTGCCTGCAGCAGCTCGCGCACGTAGATGTCTACGACCTCGTGCGTCACGGGGTGGTCCACCCAGCCTTCTTCCACCAGCGGCACCAGCAGCGGACAGGCCTTCTCCAGCGCCCGCAGGCCGCGCGTTCGGCATTCGGCAAGGTAGGCGTGGCTGGCCACTGTGGCTGCTGTTGCCATCACCAGTACATCGTGGGTCTTGGAGTGCGCCTGCGCCGCGTTGGCGCCTGTCTCCACCACCCCCAGTACCGGCACCGCAAACTCTTTTGCAGCTTCGCGGATCTCCGGCAGCGCCAAGGCGCTCGCTGTGTTGCAGGCAATGACCAGAAACTGTGAACCCTGTTCCAGCAGAAAACGGGCGCTTGACACGGCATAGCGTGCGATCGTCGCCTGTGATTTTGACCCATACGGCAGGCGCGCTGTGTCACCGAGGTAAACATATTCCGCGACCGGCACCTCGCGCAGCAAAGCATGCAACACCGTCAACCCGCCGACTCCGGAATCAAACACGCCAATCTTAAGCGGCACCTCTGTAGCCCCAGTTACCTGGATCCCTGTCATTGCTGAGAATCCCCGCTGGCACCGCCTGGTGCCGGGGCACTGGAGGCCAGGTACGTCCGTGTCAGGTCCGCGTGCCCGGCAAGCGTGTCCCGTGGTTCTCCATCGACCAGGAAGCGCACCTCTGTCACATCCGGCAGGTTGGCATGCAGTGTTCCGATCATCGACAGTAGGGTCATGGTCTCCGGTTCGATCCCGGAAGGATGCACCTGCGCCAGGCTGCCGCTCAGGTTCACGACCGCCATTTGTCCCAGGATGCCGTCCCGCTCCATGGTCATCGGCAGCAGGAACACATCATCCACCCCGGCATTCTGCGCGATCGGATGCAGCGCATTGGGCTTGGCATACTCGGCGAGCAACTGGTTCAACAGGAAGCGCGCCCGCGTATTCGGCTGGTCCGGCAACTCCAGCCCCTGCTGCACCGGCGCCAGGGACCCATCGAAATCATTGGCGAGCAGTAGTGTTACGGGCGTCAGCGACGCAGAATCCGGCGCACTCAGGGGCGCCTGCTCGACAGTAGCAAGAATGCGGTCCTGCGATTTTTCATGGAGTCGAGTCAACCACGCTGCCATCCCAGTAGACGACAAAAGCAATAACCAGAACAGGACTTTCTGGTAGCGCGGAATAGCCCCCGCTTGATGCGCCAGACTCTTTGAGTGCAAAGCCCGTTGCGATGACATGGACGGCTGCCTCATGAATGCGGCACCCAGTCATGCTGCCACTCTTCAAGTGCCGCTACCAGGGCACTGAGCAACTGCTTCTGGTACGCGGGATCGGTAAGCGGGATCGACTGTTCCCCCGCCTTGCCCAGCGGCGCTATCTCGACCGCCACTGCAGGGCAGGTCAGATTGTCCAGCGGCAGCAGGGAAGTCCTCCCCAGCGACACCGGCACCTGTGCATGCGTCAGTGCCGAGTTGATCTCGGAAGACAACCGGAGACTTTCCTGCACATACGACGACTGCGCCGCATCCCACGGCACCATTTTCGGCGTAGCGCTTTCCCCCAGCACTGCCGGCGGCGACAGTGACGATGTGTATAGATGCACACCGTACCCGCTCGCCGTCGCATGCAGCACGATACACGCGCCCGGATGACGATGGTTCGCGACCTCGGCCCGTCGCAGGGCCGGCAGGTTCACATCCATTTCGCGCGTCGTGGTCACCGGGATGCCATGCGCCGATAACGTGGAGCGAAGCTGCACGGCCAGGTCCAGGACCAGGTCTTTTTCTTCCAGCTTTTCATTCAGGTGGACGCCTGTGTCGGCCCCCCCATGTGCTGCGTCGATCACTACTGCAAACTGGGTGACCTCCTGCGCGGAAACGGCTACAGGCGCCGCCAGGAGTGCCGCCAGGAGGATGCGGCACCTTGCCCGGATCTGTGCGTCAGTCCAGCGCATAGATGGCAAGACCACTCAGCATCTTGGGGAAGAAATCCGTGGATTTCTGCGGCATGACCTCTCCGGCGAAGGCCACTTCGCGCAACTGGTCCAGGGTGCAGGGATTCAACAGGAATACTGCATCGGCCCTGGCTCCGGACTCGTCTTCGGTCAACTGCTCCAGGGCCTCGTAAGCTTCGCGCACGTAGCGCAGATTCTCCTGGTTCCGCACTGCCTCCTCCCGTAGACCCAGCAATTGTTCAAGGATCAGCGAATGCAGCTGCACGACGTCCAACTGCCGTTGTCGTTCCGGGATACTCGCCAGCGCCTGATCGATCGCTTCTTCCTTGGCTGTCAGCAGAAATCGGCCTGCTGCCAGTGCGACGATGAAAGCGGTGCCGCCGGTGCCGGCTGCCGCCAGTTCCTTCATCTCTGCATCCAGGGAGGTGCCGGTCAACGGCTTCATGTTGAAGAAGGCCTCAGCCTTGGCCACAAAGGCGGCACCATTGAAATTTTTCAGGCTGTGGACTACGCGATGCGTTGGCAGAATCACCAGTCCATCGGCTTCCATGTTGACAAATGTCATCATGGCGGCTGCTTCGGGATACCCCGGCTGCGGGAGACTGTTGCTGAGATTCCGCTCCTGGTGCCGCGGCCTGGCCGGCGTAAATTCCCGGGCATAGGTCAGCGTCGTTTCATAGCGATGATGCCCATCGGCGATGATCAGCTTCTTGTCCGCCATGGCACTGGCCAGGATGTTGATCGTATTCGGTTCGGCAACACGCGCCAGCTGGTGCAGCACGCCAAACTCATCCGTTACCTCGATCTCGGCGCGAAAACCCGGTCCGAAGATCGTCCGCTCGACCGTCAGTGCCGGATCGGAGTAAAGCATGAACAACTGCTCGGTATTCGCCCGCGTAGCGCGCAGCAGGTTCATGCGGTCGGTCTTGGGCCTGCTCAGGGTCTGTTCGTGGCGGAAGATTACACCTTGTGAGTAATCCTGCAATTCACCGAGCGCGATAAAGCTTCGGCGTTCTTTCACCTCGCTCGATCCGGGTACGGTAAACCGCTGCAGATAGGCAAAGATGCACGGCTCATTTTCCCGGTAGAGTACGCCCTCACGCTGCCATTCGGCAAAATCGCGCCGGGCACGGGTGTACACATCGTTTTCACCGGGCACATCGAAAAGTTCCGGTAAACCCAGGATGATCCTAACCAGGTTATACGGGCTGCGCGCGTAATAGGCCTGTTGCATCGAGGGAGTGATTTTGTCGTACGGCTGCGTCACCACGTCGCTGATGGCGACATCCATGGTGTTGTAGCGGATCGCGCGAAAAGGATAGATGCGGGCCATGCCTGGGGTTCTGTTCCTCCGGTCCTGTCTCCTGGAAGTGCCCTGCGACACACTATCCCGAGGATGGTGCAAGAGGCGGACACTGGCTCTCGGCGAGCACAAATCTGGTCTGCGGACGTTGCCCGATTGTACCTGAGCCCACCCCGTGTGGCCGCGCCAGCCAGGAGGACGAACACGCCGTGACCCGCCGCAGATCATCGAAGCCAAGTGCCGTATCAACGGACTCGCTCCAAGAGTTTCAGCATCCCAGCGTTCAAGTAACCCTCCATGCCATGAAGTCGTTTCAACCGTCCCGCGACCGTGCTACGATCACCGCAAAGATCGTTCCCGGCTGCCTCTCACACGAGGGCGGAGACTGTAAAGATCACGGGTCCGATCAGGCTCCTTTTATGATTAGCCGCGTTTATTGCCGCTTTTCGCTGCTTTGCAGCCTCGGTGGTCCTTCAGTCCCAGGATCATCCTCGCTGCACGCAAATCTCTTGCTCGTGCTGCTGTTTTGGACGTTTGTCTGCACTTTACCCATCGCGACTCTTTATGCGCAGGAAGATCCGCTGAACAAGATCCATATCGATTCTCCCGCTCCCAAGCCGGTGCCATCCAAAGAACCGGCTCCCCTCGAAGGCAAGGCCGCCCTCTCCGCCCGGGCCAACGAGCGCATTCGCGTCGACGTGAACCTGGTGCTGATCCCCGTGACCGTCACCGATCCGCTGAACCGACTCGTGACCGGCCTCGAACGCGACAACTTCTTCCTCTACGAGAGCAATGCGCTGCAGAAGATTAAGTCCTTCTCCGCGGAGGATGCCCCGGTCTCCATCGGCATCATTTTCGATCTTAGCGGCAGCATGACCAACAAGCTGATCCGCGCCCGCGATTCCATCAATGAATTTCTGAGAACCGCAAATCCCCAGGACGAATTCTTCGTCATAGGGTTCAATGACCGGCCGGAGTTGATCGAGGATTTCACTTCCTCTGTGGACGACATCGAAGCCCGCCTGATGAGCGTGCGCTCCGGCAAGCGCACTGCGCTCCTCGATGCCATCTACTTTGGTGTCAACAAGATGAAGCAGGGGAAGAATGAACGGAAGGCTCTTTTTGTCGTATCCGATGGAGGCGACAACCGCAGCCGGTATACAGAGAACGAAGTTCGCAATATCGTGCGCGAATCGGACGTCCAGATCTATTCCGTCGGCATCTTCGACAAGTACGCTGCGACCCCCGAAGAGCGAACCGGCCCAATTCTGCTGAACGACATCTGTGACGAGACTGGCGGCCAGCTTTACCGTGTCGACGATATTGCCGATATGGGAGACATCGCTACCAAGATCAGTGCTGAACTCCGCAATGAATACGTCATTGGCTATCGCCCTGAAGATGCCAGGAAAGATGGCAAGTGGCGGAAAGTAAAAGTGAAGCTGGAGCCACCTCCCGGGTTGCCACCGCTCACAGTTCACGCTAGAACTGGATACTATGCCCCGTTGCAGTAAATCGGTCCTGCGCCTTGCGCTTCTGTTTGCCTGCTTTGCCCCCTTCGCCGGGGCCCAGGCTCCTGCTGCGTCTCCAACCCCTGCTCAAGCTCCGGTTACGCCCACCGGAGCGGTCCCCCAGCAGCCCGATTTCACGCGTCCGCTGGCTCAGCAGCCGTTGACCGTCGACCATGATCCGATCTATTCGCCGGATCCGGAGCCCATCCAGGCCCAGTCTGCTGCCCAGACGCCGTCGCAGTTGTCGAAGGGCCAGAATGGCGGCTTTACCCTGCAGCGCGATGTCGAAGAAGTCCTGCTGCCGGCCACCGTCGTCGACGATCATGGCCACTTCGTCGACACCCTTCAGAAAGACAATTTCAAAGTCTTTGAAGATGGCGCTCCCCAGACGATTGCGTCGTTCCAGCACCAGGACATGCCGATCTCGCTCGCCATCCTGGTCGACAACTCGGGTTCCATGCGGACCAAGCGCCAGGCCGTGAACTCGTCAGCGATTGACCTGGTAAAAGCCTCCAACCACGACGACGAAAGCATGATCGTCAATTTTGCCGACGAAGCCTACCAGGACACGGAACTCACGGGCAGCATCCCCAAACTCCAGGACGGCCTTTCGCACATCGAATCCAAGGGTGGCACTGCCCTCTACGACGCAGTCATCGCGTCGGCAGACTATATGACCAAGGCCGCCAGGCGTCCGAAGCAGGTCATCCTCATCATCACGGACGGCGAGGACAACGCCTCCAGCAGCACCCTCGAAGAGACTGTCCGCCGCGTTCAGAACCTCCAGGGTCCGGTGGTCTACTGCATCGGTCTCCTGTTCGAGGACAATGGTGTCGGCAGGGAAGGCCGTCGCGCCCGTCGCGCGTTGCAGGAACTGGCAGACGAGACTGGCGGCGTCGCCTTCTTCCCCAAGTCGCTGGCCCAGGTGGACGAAACCGCGCAGGAGGTCGCGAAGGATATCCGCAGCCAGTACACCATCGGCTATCATTCCACGGCGCCGCTGACCAAGCCCGGCTACCGCACAGTCCACGTGGAAGCCAAGGCGAAGGGTATGAATCGCCTGATCGTGAGAACGCGTACCGGCTACTTCCCGAAGGGCAGCGAGCCGGCCAAGACCAAGACAGCCTCCGCAGCAAAATAAACTGCCGGGGAAGATCAGCGGATACAAAGGCCGAAGCCGCGCCGGCTTGTCTTCGTGTTGTAGCGTGAAGCGATGGTGTTGACCGCTCTCTTTTCCCTCCTGTTGTGCCAGCTTATCGGCGAGCTGCTGAGCCGGCTGTGCCACATTCCGGTGCCCGGGCCGGTGCTCGGCATGCTGCTACTGGCAGGATGGT
>CAZZVA010000064.1:0-14136 GCA_964657345.1 uncultured Acetobacteraceae bacterium
GACCGAATTGGTCGTTCCCAGGTCAATTCCAATTATCTTTGCCATATCTATCCGCTGCTCCCTGCTGAAGTCGCCACCCTGCTATGTTTTTCATCATTACAGTTGAGTGACTTGTTGTCAATCAATCTGATGCAAAACTTATCCAATGGATTCATGAAGCAATCGCATTCCGATCAACTCTTCTCTTCAAGCGGGCTCCAGGCACGCATACGGCGCCGCTCAGCATGGCCAGCGGCAGCAGAACAGTGCAACGCAGGCTCTGCCTAGATGCCTTCGTGCTCAGTCAATCAAACAGCTATTCTTTGCGGAAAGTGCAGGCTGCACAGCGTTACTGGCCAGCCTTCATCGCAACCCTGCGTCCAACCGGCTTCGCAGTAGAAGGAGCCACCACCCCCTCCGGCAGAGCCCACGCAAACATCACCCCGCCACTCCCGGTGACCACATATTGCCGGCCATCCAGCATGTAGGTGATGGGTGAGGTCGCCATGGCCTCCCCCGTCCCCGCATGCCAAAGCGTCCTGCCGTCATTCGTCGCCAGCGCCAGCATATTGCCGTGCGCATCTCCCGTAAATGCCAGGCCGGAGTCAGTCGTCATCACCCCGGCCCCCGATCCGCCCTCACCTACCTCATGGCTCCAGCGGATCTTGCCTGACTGGTAGTCGATCGCCTCGATGACACCCTTACCCCACAGGCCGTAATCCGCTCCCGCCCAGCCATAAGCGCCGTCCTCCGGCTTGGCAAAGTAGAGACTGTAGCTCGGGTGCGCATCCACAAGAAACAGGCCGGTTTTCACGTCGAAGCTGGGAGACCGGTAATTGGTCATGCCACCTTCATCCGGCGCGATCAGCCGTCCATCCGGCGCCGGCTCCTTTTTAGGATCAGGCTTCGGCTGTCCCTTGTCGTCTAACCCGTTTGCCCAGTTGGTCGGACCGAAGGGCGTCGTCAACAGGCTCTTGCCCGTCTCCCGATCCAGCACAAAGAAGTACCCGTTCCTGGAGCTCTGCATCAGCATCTTGTGCGGCTTGCCATGGAACGGGCCGTCCACCAGCACCGGCGTCTCCACGGCATCCCAGTCGTGCGTGTCATGAGGGGAGGGCTGAAAGCCCCACACCAGTTGACCAGTGTCCGGGTTCAAGGCCACGATCGCACAACTCCACGTGTCATTCCCCGGCCGCGTCGCTCCATTCAGTACCGGCGTGGGATTGCCCGTGCCCCAGTACAGCTGGTTCAGCGACGGATCATAGGTTCCCGTCATCCAGGTCATGCCGCCCGTGGTCGCATTGGGAGTACCCGCCGGCGGCGTACTATTCCACTGCCACTGCGTCGCCCCCGTTTCCACATCGACGGAGCGCAGATAGCCAGTCAGATTATCGAAGTCGCCGGACACACCGAGGATCACGTGGTTCTTCACCACCAGCGGCGCCATGGTCGTCCAATAGCCCTTGTCGACATCGGCCACCTCCACATTCCATCGCACCGTTCCGTCCTTCGCGTTCAGCGAGATCAGGTGATCATCGGGCGTCAGAAAATAGAGGTAGTCCTTGTACATGGCCACGCCTCGCTGGCCGATGTGGAGGCCCTTTGTAGACGGCTTGTTGAAGTGCCACAGCATGTGACCCGACCGCGCATCCACCGCCCAGATGTTGTCCGGCACGGTAAAGTACAGCACTCCGTCCACCATCAGCGGCGAAGACTTGATGGTTGCGACTGGTTCGACTGGAACGCCCACGCCAACGTGAGGTTCTGCACATTGCGCGGATTGATCTGCGTGAGCGCACTATGCCGCCTGCCGGAATAATCTCCGTGATAGGACGGCCAGCTATCCGCACCCGGCCGCTGTAGTGTCGCCGGATTCACACCGCTCTGTGCGAACCCGGGAGCCGAGATCAGGAGGAACAGACCGCAGACCCTTCCGAATCCTGAGAGCTTCGCGCGATGCGTGATAAACGTCATAGTTGGCAGCACCCTCTGCACGCACCAGCAAGCTGGTCAACTGAAAGCTTTGGTACTACTCCTGCCTTATCGCTGCCAACGTCTTGGCAGAACCAGCCTTGGCCGTTGCGCCACCTTTAACAGTCGCAACCTTCGTCGCCGCTCCTTTGGCCGCGCCCATCCCCGGCTCCGGCAGCGACCAGGCGAACATCACCCCACCGCTACTGGTGACCACGTACTGTCGTCCATCCAGCATGTAGGTAATCGGCGAAGTCGCCATCGCCGCACCCGTGCCTGCATGCCAAAGCGTCTTGCCATCGCTCGTAGCCAGCACCAGCATGTTGCCGTGAGCGTCCCCTGTGAACGCAAGACCAGCGTCGGTCGTCATCACGCCTGCCCCCGATCCACCCTGGCCTACTTCGTGACTCCAGCGGATCTTTCCCGTCTGATAGTCGATGGCCTCGATGACCCCTTTGCCCCACAGCCCATAATCGGCTCCGGCCCAGCCATACGCACCATCCGCAGGCTTGGCAAAATACAGACTGTAACTGGGGTGCGCATCCACAAGAAACAGGCCTGTCTTCGCATCGAAGCTTGGCGACCGATAGTTGGTCCCGCCACCCTCATCCGGCGCAATCAGGCGGCCATCCGGTGCTGGCTCCTTCTTTGTATCCGGTAGCGGCTGCCCCTTGTCATCCAGCCCGGTCGCCCAGTTGGTCGGAGTGAACGACGTGGTCAGCAGGCTCCTGCCCGTCTCGCGGTCCAGCACAAAGAAATACCCGTTGCGCGAACTCTGCATCAGCATCTTGTGCGGCTTGCCGTGGAATGTACCATCCACCAGCACCGGAATCTCGACCGC
Organism: uncultured Acetobacteraceae bacterium; assembly: GCA_964657345.1. Lineage (GTDB taxonomy): Bacteria > Acidobacteriota > Terriglobia > Terriglobales > Acidobacteriaceae. The sequence goes on from CAZZVA010000064.1 coordinate 2,792, forward strand.
ATCCCAGTCGTGCGTATCATGCTGCGACGGCTGAAATCCCCACTTGAGCTCGCCAGTATCCGGATTCAGAGCCACAATCGCGCACGTCCACTTGTCATCCCCGGGCCGCGTCGTTCCATTCAACACCGGCGTCGGATTGCCGGTTCCCCAGTACAACAGGTTCAGGTCCGGATCATAGGTACCCGTAATCCACGTCATGCCGCCCGTCGTCGCGTTCGGAGTACCCGCCGGCGGCGTGGCATCCCACTGCCACTGCGTAGCCCCGGTCTCAGGATCCACCGATCGCAGATACCCGGTCAGGTTATCCAGATCGCCTGACACGCCCACAATAACGTGATCCTTCACCACCAGCGGCGCCATCGTGGTCCAGTAGCCCTTCCCGACATCCGCGACTTCTACATTCCACCGCACACTCCCGTCCTTCGCATTCAGCGAGATCAAGTGGTCATCCGGCGTCAGAAAGTACAGATAGCCCTTGTACATGGCCACACCGCGCTGGCCGATGTGGTCCCCCTTGGTCGAGGGCTTGTTGAAGTGCCACAGCATGTGACCCGACCGCGCATCCACCGCCCAGATATTGTCCGGAACAGTAAAGTAAAGGATCCCGTCCACCAGCAGGGGCGACGACTTGATATTTGCCGCCTGGTTCGTCTGGAAGGCCCAGGCAAGCGTCAGGTTCTGCACATTGCGCTGGTTGATCTGGGTCAGCGGACTATGCCGCCGGCCGGAATAATCACCATGGTACGAAGGCCAGCTGTCCGGACTCGGCTTCAACAAAATCGCCGGATCCAGACCGCCCTGCGCATATACGGCCCCGGCACCCAGGCCCGACAACAACAAAACGCCGCTTACCCGATTCAGCCACATTTGCTTCATGTTTTTCATTCCGGAATACCCTTATCGCCAGCAAGGTGGTCGCTGTGCTGTCTAGTGCAGTGTCTGTATGTAGGCCATCAGGTTGTGAATGTCTTCATCCGTGTACTTGGGAAACTGCGCAACATGCGCCTCCACCGGGGCATCCACGGTGTACTTCACAGTGCCGATCTTCCACGAGTGGTAGACCCCGTCAGCATCCCGCAGACCGACTGTAAATTCATCCAGATAGGCCAACTCGCCGTTCATCGCCTGCCCGCCCGGCGACATCACCGTCACTTTGCTCTTCACATCCTTCGGATAGAGCATCCGCTCTTCCAGCTGCAGCCCTTCATACTTCGAAGCAATGCCCGCCAGGTCGCCCGTCGCCGAATGGCATTTCACGCAGCCACCCGCACCCTCAAAATACTGCTTGCCTGCTGCCACGTTGCCCGTCTGGAGATCTTCGACATCCACACCGCGTCGTCCGCCCTTCATGCCCGCGGCACTGGCCACCTGTGCATGCAGAAAGGCGACCACTGCCTGCATTTCATCGTGAGAAAAGTTGAACGCCGGCATCTTTTTCTCTATCCGGCCATTCAGCACCACGTTCGAAATCTTGTCGCCGCCGGAATCCGAAATCACCAGCTTCGACCGCGTCAGGTCCGGACCGCTTTCCCCGCCCATCGCATCCCGGCCATGGCAGAAGGCACAATTCTGCTCGAATATACCTTTCCCCTTCTCTGCCTGTTCCGAATGCACCGGCATCGGTGTCGAACTCGGCTTGGCCGAAGCTTCTGCACCAGCAGCATTCGGCGTCTCCGCCATCCCGCCACCCGGGGCAGCCTCCGTGGTCGTACCCAGGAAGTGCAGCAGCGCCGTCAGATCCGCCGCGGGCAGTTCCCCCACTGGCGGCATTTTGCCCCGTCCATTGTGGATGATGTTCTTGATCTGCTCATCACTCAGCCGGCTCTTCACGCCGATGAGTGACGGAAAAATCGGCGCATTGCCCTGCCGCTCCTTGCCGTGACACATGGCACATTTGCTGGCGTACACAGCAGCACCCGGGTCAGTCGCCGGCGCTCCAGCGGAAGGCTGCGCCGCCTGACCGCCATAGCCGGATACACCCGTCGCCGCCAGGACCTTGGCCAGTGGAAACGCACAAAGCACCAGGGTGCCTGCCAGAAATGCCGTGCTTGAAAATCTCTTCATAGTCTTGGTAGCCAGCCTCATACACCCGCAGTTCCGGAACCAGTTCAAGCTAACACTCGACTGGTTGCCACACACCACCCGCCGCATGGCTCTTTGACATGGCAGCCACCAGGCAGGTCGAACGATAGCCATCCTCAAACGTCGGCAGCATTTCCGGTTTCGCTTCCGGCCTGCCGCCCTCGGCAATCCACTGATACGCATCCCGCAGCAGGTTGAAGAAGGCATCCGGCCAGCCCTCCTGGTGTCCGCCAGGCAGATGCACATACGGCCGCACCTCCGGCGATACCAGCGACGGATCTTTCGCCATCAACTGGTTCGGCTGATTGTGCCTGCCCAGCCAAAGCTCATTCTGCTGCTCCTGCTTCCACTTGAGCGACATGGCTTTGCCATTCACTTCCACCACCAGGTCATTCTTATGACCCGGCAGCACCTGTCCAACGTTGAAGCTGCCTCGCGCACCATCCTCGAACCGCAGCAGCACACTCGCCAGGTCTTCAGCCTCTACCTTCACCGGCACACTCTCGCCCGCCCCCTTGCCGGAGAAGGCCTCGGCAGACCCGCCCGACGAATATCGTGTTGGGATCACCGTCGTCAGATCCGCCAGCACCGACGCAATCTTCAATCCGGAAATATGCTCCGCCAGGTCGCACCAGTGTGAACCAATATCCCCCAGCGCCGAAGTCGACCCGCCCTTCGCCGGATCGGACCGCCACGAGTACACATGCGGATCGGTCATCCAGTCCTGCAGGTAATGACCATGCACGAAGCTGACATCCCCCATCTCGCCCCGTTTAACCATGCCCCGCGCCTGCTGCACCAGCGGATTGCCGCGATAATTGAAGGTCACCACGTGCGCGACCTTAGCCGTCAGTGCTGCATCCCGCAGCTTGCGCCCTTCCTCCGGATTCAGCGCCATCGGCTTGTCAGACACAACATGTTTACCCGCAGCCAGCGCCGCCATCGTCACCGGAAAATGCAGGTGGTTCGGCGTCGTATTGTGGATCACCTGTACATCGGGATCAGCAATCAGCGACTGGTAGTCGCCATACGCGCGATCAACCTTGTAATCCTTCGCTTTGCGGTCTGCCGATTGCTGCGAAGAACCCGCAATGGCCACCACCTCCACATCGCCCAGCCGCCGCACTGCGTCGATGTGATGGGCTGCTACAAACCCCGGACCAATCAGCCCCATCCCGATTTTCTTCATACCGTCCTATGTCCAGTTTCCCCGTCAGGCAGCATAGCTCTACTTGCCGGCCGCCATCGCCGGATGCGATGCCGTACTGCCTTCCGTCATGCCCAGTGCCCAGCGGATCGCCTCGAAATACATCTTGCGGATATCCGGATCATCCCACGATTCTTCTGTATGTCCGAGCGTCGAATAAAAGACGCGGCCCTTGCCATACATCTTGCTCCACGCCACGGCAAAGTCCTTGTCGGTCCGATGAATGCGCGGATTGTTCTCGTAATTCAGCTTGCTCGCATCCAGGCTCAGCAGCACATTCACCTTGTCGCGCGACCACTGCTTGGGCTGGTAAATCTCGTCGTACTTCACAAACGCTTTCGGAAAATGCCGCACAGCCGGGAAGTCCGGAGCCTCATTGACGATCGGTGCCTCAAATGTCGTCCAGGGATGCTCGTCAAACCATCCGCCAATCATCTCGCCGTACTCCGGCCACTTGTAGTTGGTATCGAGGGCCGCATGGATGCCGACAAACCCTTTGCCGTCTTCCTTGATAAATGACAGCATGTCCTGCTTCTGCGAGTCGTCCAGGTCCATCTCGCCGGTCGTGCTCGCGAAGATGAGCAGGTCGAAGTAGTCCAGATTCTTGGTATTGCGCTTCAGATCCTTCTTTGTAATCAGCTCGGTATCCGTCCGGATTGTCGTGTCCCACAGGCCGCTTTCCTTGCCCATGTTGTAGACCGCCACCATCGCCGTCGGCACCGAATCATGCTCATAGCCCTTGGTCGCGCCGATCACCAGCACGTGCTTCACATGCGTCGGCTTGGCATGCGGCGCCGCCGGCAATCCTGCAAACCCGGTCGCGGTGGTCTGCGCATCGGCAGAAGAAAAACAAACGATGGATGCTGCAAGAACCAGAAGAAATGAAGCGCCCTGCCTGAAACGCTGCCTGAACTGCTGACGGAATGCCTGCAATGAATAGCTCCTCGCGTGGCGCGGCGCGCCGGGCAAAACCACAGTCCTGACCCGGACACTGCAACGCATTCTGCAATGCAGTCTCAGCCCGCGAATCAAGCTGCTCTTTCGCTCGCAGAGCAGTCTAATTGCCGTTCGCTCTCCTGCGCAATCTACTCTCCAACCAGGCCGGCTGCGTGCCCGCTTAGATCCTCGTCACGTCAATCATGTTGTCATCGGCAATCCGGTCGATCAGCTTGTTATAAGGATCGATTCCCGCCCGCGACGGCTCCTTGTCCACGATCACCGTAAACGTCTGGTGCTCCTGCGTGACCTTCTCTCTCTGCATCGACAACGGCTTTTCTTCGTCCTTCTTGCCGGTAAACACGCCGATATCGACATAATCCGCAAGCTGCATGGGCGTCTCAACACCGTTCCCATCCGACTGCACCTTGCGCGCCTGCACATTCAAGGTCACCTTGTACCTGCCATCCGGCATCTTCTGCGATGTCGCCGACACCGTCTTGTTGTCATACAGCACGATGCGGTCGAAGCCATCCGTAATCAGGTACTGGTACTCCGCCGGCGTCTGCGCCCGCAGCGCATCCTCGAGCATGCGCGTATCTGGATAGGGCTGATCCTGCGCCTCCGGACCCGCCTTCTGACCGACGGCATCCTCCTGGTTGTTGGCATTCGCATAGCGGTACTGCATAAGAAAGTTATGCAGCGCCAGGTCTATCTTGTCTTCGCCAATGTAATCGGCAAGTGTGTACATAATCTGGCCGCCCTTCTCATACCAGACATAGGGCTCACGCTGCACCAGCGAGAGTGGCGGCTCGTGCCGCACCTCTCCCGAGCGGCCCCGCAGGTAGCGATCCAGAAAATGCCGCAGCACCTTGTGCATGTAGTCCTTGCCATACTTCTGCTGCATCACCATGTAGGCCGAATACTGCGCCAGCGTCTCGGACATCATGTTCGAGCCTTCCACCTGGCCGCCAATCAATTGATGCGCCCACCACTGGTGGCCCAACTCGTGCGCAGTCACAAAATACGTCAGGTCTACGTCCGTCGGCTTCAACATGCGGCCGATAAACCCGATCGCCTCCGAGTAAGGAATCGTATTCGGGAACGACTGCGCAAATGTTCGGTAGCGAGGAAACTCCAGGATCCGATACTGCGTAAATTGGTACGGACTGTAATGCGCCTGGTAATAATTGAGCCCTGCGCGTGAGCTGGCCAGCATGTCGTCAATGTCATAGGTGTGAGACGGGTTGTAATAAACCTCCAGGTTCACAGGCCCCTGCGCCGTCTGGTAAACCTCTTTCCGTGTCGCATATCTTCCCGATACATAAGCAAAGAAGTCCAAGATATGGGTCGAACCCATACTGTACTCGTAGTAGTTACGACCATCCTTCTGCCAGCTCTTCTGCAGATATCCCGGGGCCAGCGCGATCTGGTCGCCCGACGTACTCACCACCGTGTGGTAGGTAATCCAATCCGAGTAGGTCGTGAACAGGCTGGTTCGCGAATGCAGCGGATCGCCTCGATGCGCCATCTCTTCCAGCGGTCCAAGGTGGACCTCGCGGCGCCTGCGCGGGTCGTCGATCTCCACTCCACCGTCATAGCCGACACCCGGAAAATACTCAGTGTCGAAAAAAGTTCCGTTGTAAGCGAACTGCGCCGGCTCGTTCCCATCCATAAAGCCCCTGGTCGTGTGACCGATGGAAAACTTCATGGTCAGCACCTCTCCCGGCTTGAGCGGCTGATCGAACTTGTAGATCGCATACATATCGCGCGGAGACTTGCTCACCAGGTGGAAGGCCCGATCAAACTGCAGATCGCGAATCGACTCGTGATGGTCGGTGATGTGAATCTCGCCCATCGGCTTGTCTGTCTTGTTCTGCAGCGTGAACGTCCCTGTCCCATCAAACGAACGCCTGTCGGGATAGATATTGATCACCGCATCCACAGCCGTAATCTTCGGCAGCGGCAGATTCTCATACTTCTTGAAGCTCTTCTCGTAGTCCGCCTGGATCTCCCGCCGCTGCTTCGCAGTCAGGTATTCATTCCGGATATGTGCGTTATAGAAGTACCAGGCACCCGACCCGATCGCTGCCAGCAGCAGCAATGCCGCCGCAGGAATCAGCCTCGGAGCACGCGCCAGCGCCAGCTTTGTCCGCGAGCGTAACGAGCTGTCTGCACCCCGCCGCGTGTAGGCAATCGACACCACGCCAAGGAATGCAAAAATACTCAACCAGTACGAAATCGACCAGAACAAGGCAGGCACAAAATGCCCATACCCGTTCATATCGGAATAGATATAAGGTGGCACTCCTCCCGGCAGATACAGCGTGTTCTCCAACCCGAAGTTGAAGAGGATCGGCTGCAGCACAAAGATCCCGATCACGATGCCATGACCGATAAACTTGTTCGACACCATCGTCTGCACAAACATCGCAAACAAGGTAAACGCGAACACCTGCGGGAATGTCACAAAGTAAAGTTCTTTCACATACTGCAGCAGCTCGTAGTGGTAGTAGCCGGCAATGGTCTGCATCAACACTCCGACCGCCATCGTGACTGTCAGCAGCACCAGCTCCACAAACGCAATCGCTGTCAGCTTGGAAAGCCAGTCCGTCGTCTCCCGCATCGGCAGTGCATCGTGGATGCCGTCGAAGTGGTTATCGCGCTCCCGCCAGATCAACTCCGCGGCATACAGCGTGGCCACAATAAAGAAAAACAGTGTCGCTGACCCCTCTACCGCCTGCAGCATCAGGTAAGTCACCGGCCACACGTTCTCGTCGCCAAGACGGCCTGCAAAATGCCCGTTGTTGACCGCGAATACTACCATCAGGCCGACGATCGCCCAGAAAGGCACCTCGCGCGTGATGGTCCGGATACGCAATCGTGTTAGTGACAGATACTGTGCCAGCGACGTGCGCGCACCGAATACCTGGTGAATTACCGGCAGCCGTGCAGCCACCAGCGATCGCCGTGGCCGCGTCTCTTCTTCTTCCTGGGCTCTCGCCTTCGCCGCTCGCTTACCCTGGGAACGCGCCGTCAACGCCTCGACCGACATCGGGAAGAGCGCCCACAATGCACCCAGCGAAACCACGCCGACAGTCATCCACAGCAGGCGGTTGTAGACAAACACTCCGGGCGAATAGCCCGTGAAGCGAAGCGGAAGCAGCAGCGTATTCTTTTCGACCACCGTCCAGTAACGTGTGATCGTATCCAGCAGGATCAGTCCCACCGGATCAAGAATGCCCGACCAGAAATGTTCAAGCGAGCGAGTTGCAGAGAACACCGTTATGCCGATGACGTACAGCATGAACAGCGCAACTCCCTGCAGATACACGATAAAGATCTTGCGAGTCAGCGCAGCAACCGCAAAGAAAAGCGAACCGATGAAGAAAATCTGCGCCACGATAATCGTCAGGAATGGCTGCAGATACCACGAAAGATGATTTGGACCGATCCGGCTGTGGTCAGCCCACGGAGCAAATGTCCCGAAAAATGTTCCGAACATCATTCCGGAGAAGACAAACACCGTCGTGACAAACGATCCTGCCCAGCGTCCACCCAGGTAGGCAAACTTCGAAATCGGCTTGGTGAACAGAATCTGGTACGTATCCCGCTGAAAGTCGCGCAACACCGACGTGCCGAAGATTGCGGCAATGACGATCACGCCGAACAGGCACGCTCCGAAATCATTCAGCGAATTCGCATAGGGTCCATTCAGCAGCACCTTGCCATTTGAATTGCCCACCGGCCCGAAGCTCTCCGACGCCACAGACAAAAAGGCGAAGGTGAACCACAGCAGAAAATAAACATAAGTCGAGACGCTCTTCCACCGGAAGCGAAGCTCGAATGTGAAAAACTCCCAGAACATGGCCATCGCATTTACCTTCTCGGCGCGCTCGCTTGATTAGTTACGGGTATGACGGGAGAGATTCAGGAAATACACATCTTCCAGCCCTGAAGGCACTGCATGGAACCCGACTCCCGGCGACGAAGCGGCAAACACACGTATCTCGTGCTGCCCGCCCACCAGGTGCGTGCTGATGATCTGCATCTCGGCTTCCAGCGCCCGCAACTCCTCGTCGGACGCCACCACCCGCGACCACACCTGCCCATCCAGCGCCCCCAGCGCCTCGTTCGGCGATCCTTCCAGCAGCACCTCGCCCGACGCGATAATTGCCATCCGCGGACACAACTCACGCACATCATCCACAATGTGCGTCGACAGGATCACCGTCACGTCCCTGCCGATCGATGCCAGCAGGTTCAGGAAGCGGTTCCTCTCCGCCGGGTCAAGCCCCGCTGTCGGCTCGTCCACAATAATCAGCCGCGGATTGGCCAGCAGCGCCTGCGCAATCCCGAATCGCTGCTTCATGCCACCCGAGTAAGTCGACAGAGACTTCTTGCGCGCATCCCAGAGATTGGTCTGCTGCAGCAGCGCCTCCACCATCGCCTTTCGCTCACCCGCAGCGGTGATCCCTTTCAGAATGGCAAGGTGCATCAGCATGTCCAATGCCGACATCTTCGGATACACACCAAACTCCTGCGGCAGATACCCCAGCAGCCGTCTCACTTCGTTTTTCTGTGTCAGAACGTTGATGCCGTCCAGATCGATCGAGCCCGCATCCGGATCCTGCAGCGTCGCCACCGTCCGCATCAGCGAACTCTTGCCCGCACCATTCGGCCCCAGCAGGCCAAACATGTTATTGCCGATCGTGAGTGAAAGATTCTTGAGGGCGCGAACGCCATTCGGATAGGTCTTGGATAAGCCAGTTATCGTCAAAGCCATGGCAGGTAGGATCTCCGGGCACGCAGGCAGGTGCTGAATGCAATACGCGCACTGTACCATGCAAGTTGCGGAATCCTCACTTCAGTTCGGAGAAGCCGGTGTCGACACAGTCGAGACTTGAAGAATCCCGGACGCAACCCACACGACCATTTGCTATCTCAGGTGTAAGTCCATCACCATCTGCTTGAATTCGGGAGTCTCCCGCAAACCGGCCAGTTCCCGGTCTTCCATCAGTTTCTTGCGATCCTTGAAACCGGCTTCGAAGGCCTTGTGCAGCGCAGCCATCGCTTCCTCCTGCTTGCCTGCCTGCGCATATACCTTTGCCAGGGAATAGTTCACGGCAATTCGCTGCTCCGCCGACACCCCTTCTTCAATCCCTGCGGCTCGTCCAGGATTGAAGATCGTCGGATCCACTGCCACCGCCTTCTGGTACGCCTTGATTCCCTGCTTGTACTTATGGTCGGCAAAGTAACTCGTGCCCAGGTTTCCGTAAGCCACACCAGATTTCGGCGCATACTTGATTGCCAGCTTGTACTCACGCTGTGCCTGACGGTAATCCTTCTTGGCGTGATACACAGCGCCCAGGTTGTTCAACGCCTCCGCGTAATGTGGGTTCAGCCGCAACGCGACTTCGTAATTCTTGCGCGCTTCGTCAAACGCGAACATATGGTGGTAAGCGACGCCGATCTTGTTCCATTCCACGGCTGTTTTCATCTCGACGCTCTGATACACATTCAGCGCCGCCACATATTTATGCTGGGCCATGTAAAGATCGCCCAGCGCCTCCGCCTGGCTCAACGCCGGTTCTGGCTGAACCACGGTCTGCAGCGGCATCATCATCAGACCCATCCGGGAATGGACTTCCTGCGCAGCTGCATGCGCGGCAGCAAGCAGCATCACCAGGACAACTACTGGGAACGATTTCCTGCGAAGGCGATCCATGCGCGCCTCCTTTATCCGAGGACGGATCTCAACCACCGGGCAACTGTCTGCAGGTGCAGATCAGTCGCAACTGCTGCGCATCATACTCCCGGCCGCCCGGCCATGTCGCTCCATCTTTACCTGTCTTGAAAATCTTCTTACGAAGGCCACCCCCGCACGAACGCTGCAGCCTAACTGCGCTCGTAATGGAACAGCAGTTCCTGCTCGCTCGCCACCGGCCGCCCGTCCTTTGTCGCCGGATGAAACGTCCACTGCTGCACTGTCGCCAGTACGGCCTCATCTACCCCGTGTCCCAGGCCTTTCGCCATGGTCGCCTGCACAATCCTGCCCGTTGCGTCGATTACTACGTCTATCACCACGTCGCCGCGCGTACCATGCGGCAGTTGCGTCAGGTCCGGCTTGGGCACCGGAAAATATGTCAGCAGAGCGATATTGACGTCTCCTGTACCCAGGCCGTCATTCCCCGTCGAACTGTCGGGATTGGCAGAGGCCGGAGACGGCGTCGCAACAGGAGGAGCGGGCGTGGGTTCCGGAACCTTGGCTTTTGGCTGCCGCTGCCTTACCGGTACCACCTTCGGGCTCTTCAGCGTCGACTGCTCTCGCAATGACGCCCGGCCCGGCGAGTAGGTCAGCAGAACACGCGAACCGCTGGCCGTGCCCGGCATCCGCACCGGCGCAATCCACGGCCGCCTGCTATGCAGCAGCATCACGATCACCAGCAGGTGCAGGATTGCAGAACCCAGCATCTCGCGCCGCGGCAGGCGCCGCAGCCCCTTGCTCCAGGCAGCAACCCGGTCCCGCACTACCAAGCGCTCGCCCATACCATCCATTCCACCACTCTTCGAGAAAAAGCGGAAACTCTTTCGAGGTGTTAAAGCTTCTGCGTACCGTCGAACTTGTCCATGTCCACGCCCAGCAATCCCGTATGTTTCTCGTGAACATACATGTCCACATATTTCGCGCCCCACTCGAGATCCTCCGCCGCGTAGGACACACGCGTATACACCACCTGCGACGAAGCCTGGTCCGTGCCGCTCACCTGCAGCATAATCTCGTAGTCCCGCTCCTTGTAGATCTGTGGCGTCACTCCATGCAGCGGGCTGTCCTCCACGATGCGATGCAGCACTGTCCACGCCAGCGGCATAAACGCAATCTGACTGCGTTCCAAATTCAGCGGAAAGTACCGTCGAAGAATCGGATTCTCCGGATCGAAGTACGACACAAACACAGTGGCCTGTACCTCGATCAATTCACTGCGGCTCTGGTTGGTCATCCGGATCAGCAGCGCCGGATCATCACCCGTGCGGATCACGCCCTTCCTGCTGAATCGCAGCCGCGCCACTGGCTTGGCAAAGCGTGCAAACAATAGCCCCGTCACCAGCGAGTAGCCCA
>CAZZVA010000065.1:0-13974 GCA_964657345.1 uncultured Acetobacteraceae bacterium
ATTGACCGTGGCGCGCCGCTCGTCGCTGGTTTTCATCATGCGCAGCGCGGCCTCAACCTGTTTCGTGTTTTCGTTGTCTGCCTTGGTGCGCTGACTTGGGTCGTTGTACTTTGCGGCGAGCTTGCTGACACGCTCGTCCTCCTTCTTCTCTGCCTTGGCATCCAGGGCCTTGCCATCCCTGGCGAGCACGCGATCAATCTCATGCCCATTCACAAAGAATTGCTCGTTCTCGCTGACTTCTGTTTTCTTCACCTTGCCCTTGCTGTCGGTCTGCACAACTTCGTTGCGGACCTTGCAGGAATAGCGCTCCTGTTCATCTTCCAGGCGACGCTGGTCTTTCAATGCCATTTCCAGGAGCTGTTTGGCATCGGGCAGGGGCTTGTCGGCAGAGGGTTTTGCTGGCGCCTGGCCGGCTGCGACCAGGGCAAGAAGAAGAGGCAGAACAAACATCGATTACTCTCCTGGCTAATAGAATCGCATGTCCTGAACAGGTCGGCGCGTCTTCGGCTGGGATCGAGGCTTGCAGGCACCCCATATAATGAAGCATGGCGCCTGCCCGCTCCCCGTCTGCGAAGGCTAAGCTGGAGACTGTTCCTCCCACCATTCGCCCCCTCGCGAGCGCGAAGGCGGATGCCCTGGCTCGGGGTACCAATGGCCTGGGTGCAAGCCAGGGCGTAGCTGACGACCGTTTCCGCAAGCTGCTGGAGACGCTCAAGGCGAATCGTCCGACCGAAGATACGGACATCGTTCGCCGCGCCTGGGAGTTCTGCCTGCTCCATCATGAAGGGCAGATGCGTGCCTCGGGCGAGCCGTACGTGATGCATCCTCTGGAAGTGGCGCTGGTTCTGGCAGAGATGAAGCTGGATGCAACGGCGATCGCGGCCGGCCTGCTGCATGACGCGGTGGAAGATACACCGGTGACCACTGCCGACATCACGGCGCAGTTCGGCGACCAGGTCGCGCACATCGTTGAAGGCGTCACCAAGATCGACAAGATTCAGTTTGCGAACAGCGAGGACCGCCAGGCTGAGAATGTCCGCAAGATGCTGCTGGCCATGGTCAGCGATGTGCGCGTCGTGCTGATCAAACTGGCGGACCGGCTGCACAATATGCGGACGCTGCAGCATCTGAGACCGGAGCGGCAGCAGTCCATTGCGCGCGAGACGCTGGACATTTATGCCCCGCTCGCTCACCGGCTCGGCATGGGTAAGGTGCGCGGAGAACTCGAAGACCTGGCCTTCCGCTACGTGGATTCCCTGGCGTATGAACAAGTACACGAAGCCGTCGAAGCGAGACGGGAAGAGGGCGAAGAGTTTCTGTCGGCCGTCGTCCAGACGCTCAATGACAAGCTCGCCGAGAACAGCATCAAGGCGCGGGTACAGTGGCGGATCAAGCGGCTCTACAGCATCCACCAGAAACTGCAGACCCAGCGCACTGCTACCGTTGACCAGGTATTTGACCTGTTTGCGATCCGGGTGATCACGGCGACACTGCAGGATTGTTACGCGGTCTTCGGGCTGATCCATTCCATCTGGCGTCCCGTGCCTGGCCGCATCAAGGACTTTATCGCGATGCCGCGCGCCAACATGTACCAGTCGCTGCACACCACGGTCATGGGCGAGGGCGGCCACCAGTTCGAAGTGCAGATTCGTACCGAAGAGATGCATCGCGTTGCGGAAGAAGGCATTGCGGCGCACTGGAAGTACAAAGCCCATGGCGCTCCGGTCAACTCGAAGGACGAGCAGCGGCTCGCATGGATTCGACAGCTGGTGGAATGGCAGCGCGAAATGACCGATCCGAATGAGTTTCTGTCGACTCTGAAGATCGATCTGTATCCGGAAGAGGTTTATACCTTTACGCCGAAGGGCAAGGTGGTCGTACTGCCCAGTGATGCCAGCCCCATCGACTTTGCGTATTCGATCCACACAGAAGTCGGCCACACCTGCATCGGCGCGAAAGTGAATGGCCGCATGGTGCAGCTGCGCACCAAGCTGAAGAACGGCGACATCGTCGAGGTGGTCACGCAGAGCGGGCATACCCCGAGCCGCGACTGGCTGAGTTTTGCAAAAAGCTCAAGAGCGCGCAACAAGATCAAGCACTGGCTGAATGAACATCAGCGCGAACGTGCAATCGAGATCGGCAAGAAGCTGCTGGAACGCGAAGCGCGCAAGTATAAAATTCCGCTCAACCGCATTCATGACGCCGATTATGTGCGGGTCGCCGGAGAATATGGCGTCGTCACGCAGAGCGATCTGCTGGCGGCCGTCGGCTTCGGAAAATATTCTTCCCGGCAGGTGCTGAACAAGCTTTCGCCTGGCGCGCTCTCACCCGGCACTGGCGAAGCAGATGCCGACAATAGCGTAGACACGCGCGTCGGCGGCATGTCGGAAGCCGTGCGACGCGTGCATCTCAATCCACGTTCGGATGCTCTGGAAGTGGAGGGTCAGGACGACCTGCTGGTCTACCGGGCGCGATGTTGTAACCCGATTCGCGGCGAGGAGATTGTTGGCTACGTCACCCGGGGCAAGGGCGTAGCCGTTCACGCCCGGCGATGTCCCAATGTACAGAACCTGCTGTATGAATCGGACCGTCGCATTTCTGTCGAGTGGGCGCCAAGTCCCGACGAAGCAGCAAACGGCCGCAAGATGACTTACCCCGTGAAGGTCGTGATCTACTGCGATGATCGCGCCGGCATGTTGAAGGAATTGACTGCTGTGATCAGCGACGACGGCACCAATATTCGCGGTGTGGATTCCAAGGCGGGCACGGGCGCAGAAGCCGTCGTTGAATTCGTTCTGGAAGCCGAAGACGTCCGTCACCTGACACGCATCGTCACGTCCCTGCGCAGGGTGTCCGGTGTGCGCGATGTGCAGCGCGCGCTCAAGGTCTAGTACCGTCCCCTGTTGCAAACCTGCTACCCTCCCGAACAGTTAAGATAGGGACGGATGGCCTCTTCTGCGAAGTTAAAAGTGCTGCAAGGTTCGGCTTCGAACCTGCTTCGCGTTCTGCTATCCATGGTGGTCTCGCTGCTGCTGCCGCCTTTCCTGGTACATCGCATGCCGCCGTCGGAATACAGCGCCTGGGTGCTGATTCTGCAGCTGAGCGCGTATGTCTCTTTCTTCGATCTTGGCATGCAGACAGCCATCGGCAAATTTGTTGCCGAGTACGACGCGCGCGATGATCGCGACTCGGCGCGACGCATGGTAAGCACGGCCTTCTCGGCACTGGCTCTCGGCTCCATGGCCGGCGTGATCCTGATTGCCATCCTGACGTACAGGGTTCCGCAGTTATTTCGACAGATGCCGCCCTCGCTCTTTCATGATGTGCGTGTCGGCTTGCTGTGTGTCGGCCTGTCTCTCTGCCTCATGCTGCCCTTCTCCATTTTCGCGACAGCCTTTGCCGGGCTGCAGGAATATGGTTTTCTGACAGTCGTACAGGTCGGCAGCCGTGTGCTGTCCGCACTCGGACTTGTCGCGATCATCCTCAACGGCGGCACTATCATCCAGATGGCGTGGGCGATCGCATTTTTCAACGTGATCACTGGTCTCGCGCAACTCTGGGGATGGCGACGCTATGCCAGCATGCGTGTGCCTTTCACGCTCTTCCATCTCGATCGCGAGGCACTGAAGAAGCTGGCAAGCTACTGCGGAGTGCTATCGATCTGGACTATGGCGACGCTGCTCATCAGTGGCCTCGACACGACGATCGTGGGCCACTTCGACTTTGCCAACACTGGCTACTATGCCATCGCCGGCTCTGCGACGAACTTTATGCTGATGCTGACCAGCAACCTGCTCAGCCCGCTGCTGCCGGCCATCTCATCCTTGCAGACGGAGCGCACTCCGGAGCAATTAGGGAGGCTGCTCTTACGCTCTACGCGCTTCGCAGTCGCCACCCTGCTGATCTTCGGACTGCCGCTGCTGATTGGAGGATACCCACTGCTGACGCTATGGCTGGGGCACTTTTATGCGGCGAAAAGCGTGCTTTACCTGGAGATCCTGGTGATGGGCAACGTAGTTCGCCAGATCGGCCTGCCCTATGCCATCTTTACCGTGGCGACCGGGAAACAACGCTATGCAACGATTGCGCCGGTCATCGAAGCCGTGCTGAACATCGTGCTGAGCATTGTCCTTGCCCGGCGGTATGGAGCGATCGGCGTTGCGGTCGGGACGCTCATCGCAGCCTTCATCGGCGTCGGCGGACACATCGTCATCAGCATGCATTACACCCGCACAGCGATTGCACTCAGCCGGATGAAGCTTTTTCTCCAGGGAATTCTGCGTCCCGCTCTCAGCATCCTTCCGACACTGCTTCTTCTGCCATTCTGGCATCGCTACGCGCTATGGCCGGCGAGACCAGCGCTACTGTTTCCATGGCTGGTTGCCACTGCCATGCTTCTCTGGTTTGTCGGCTTCACGGTCGCTGAGCGCGAGCAGCTGCTCGGCTTCGTTCGCGGACGCTTCGCAAGACTGCGGGCAAGCACGGCGATATGATGCCGCAGCCTTCCGTCATCACGGCTGTCGTCGTGCTGTATCAACGAGCGCCTGCGAAGAGCGAAGCGCTTGTATCGCTGCAGCAGATTTTTGCCGCAGACCTTTCCCTGGCCGCGCGCTTCTCGCTTCTGCTGTACGACAATTCGCCGCTGCCGCACTCTATCGAAGACGTGCAGGCCGACTGCGTGTATGTGCATGACCCGGAAAATGGAGGCCTCGCCACCGCCTACAACTATGCGCTCGACCGGGCTTCCCAGAAGCACAGCGAGTGGCTCCTGCTGCTGGACCAGGACACTACGCTTACGGCCGAATACATTCACAGTCTTCTGCACGCCACGCTGAAGTATGAAAGCGATCTGACTGTATCTTCGATCGTTCCATTGATCGAAATGGACGGTCGCCTCTATTCGCCGGAGGAGAATTTTTTCTATCATGTGCGTCACCAGTTTCCGCGCATGCAGTATTTTCCGGTTGCGCGTGAGGCCAGGGGCTTGCAGAAGAGACCGTTGAATGCCTATAACTCCGGCGCGGCTATCCGTGTTTCCACGCTGAAGCAGATCGGTGGTTTTCCTGTAGATTTTCGCGTGGACTACCTGGATCATGCAGTCTTCCATAAGCTCTACCTGGAGGGCAGGTTCATGGTCATTCTCCCGGTGGTGCTGCAGCAGAAGCTGTCGCATAAAGACTTGAACGACGTGTCTCTGGAACGCCACAGCAGCGTTCTGCAGGCGCAGTCACTTTTTATGGCACGCTATGGGGCGTGGCTGGATCGCGTGCTGTATCGCTTGTGGCTGCTGCGCCGTAGTCGCGACTATCGCGCGAGCTGCAGCGATCCACGGGTGTGGAAAGGCATGGTGCGGCAGGCGCTGGGTCGATGGAAGCTGCCCGAAGGAAGCTCGGACCGATGACGACCTCGTCTATCTCCGTGGCGATGTGCACCTACAATGGCGAACGATTTCTGCCGCAGCAGCTCGCGAGCATTCTGCGGCAGACGCGCCTGCCGGATGAAGTGATCATCCGCGATGACCGCTCGACAGACCGCACTCCGCAGATGATCGAAGAGTTTCGCCGTCATGCTCCGTTCCCCGTCGACTTCAGAATCAATGACGCGAATCTTGGTGCGAAGAAGAATTTCGAGCATGCGATCTTTGCCTGCAGGGGCGACCTGATCGCACTCAGCGACCAGGATGATATCTGGCATCCCCTTCGCCTGGAGCGCAGTCAGCGTGAGCTGGATCAGCATCCGGAGGCCGGCCTTGTTTTTACGGACGGCGGCGTCATCAACGATGACGATCAGCCCACGGGCGACACACTCTGGAAGAGTTTTCGCCTCTATCGAAGCTCGCTTGAAGCTCTGCAGTCCGGCGACTACCTGCCGCTGGCGAAGCGTACGTTTGTGACTGGTGCTACGGTGATGTTTCGCTTCCGGTATGCTGCTCAATGTTTCCCGACCGGCCAGCACTGGTGGCACGACGGATGGCTCGCCATGCTGATTGCGGCCATGGCCGAGGTAAGACCGATAGACGAGAAGCTCATTTCCTATCGATCGCATGCATCGCAGCAGCTTGGCCTGGGCGTGGTGGAAAAACGCAGATGGAAGCCACTGCAGGAGCGTGCGGAGAAGCAGGGCGCCAGTATGCGGGAGCTGCATGCGTCGTTGATCGAAGTGTGTGACGCGATCGAGCGGCTCCCGCTGGACGCCGATCGACGGCGCAACGGAGCGCTGCCTGCGTTCAGGACGTACAGAGACTTTCTCGCTGTGCGCCTTGATCTTCCTCATTCCCGGCTTCGGCGTGTGCCCGTGATGCTTGACCATGTAGAGCTCTATCGAGGGTGTGCCATGGGCATCCTGAGCATGGCGCGCGACCTTGTCTTGCCGGCTGTCACTGCGGAGGGGCAGCCATGATTGCGATCGCCAGGGGAATGCGGGAGAATGCTGCATGACCACGAAGTTGCAAAGCGCGGCTAAATCCTCAGTTCATTCCGACCAGGCACCGGCTGCCATCGGCCCGTATTCGCAGGCAGTGCGGGTCGGCGATCTTCTCTACACTTCAGGCCAGGTTGCGCTGGACCCGGCAACCGGGCAGATTACCGGAAGCACGATCGCGGAACAGACGGTACGCGTCTTCGAGAACCTGAAGGCAGTTTTGACGGCCGGCGGAACTGACCTGTCGCGTGTCTTCAAGACCACAGTTTTCCTGAAAAACATGGCGGATTTTGCGGCGATGAACGAGGTTTACGCGCACTACCTGGCGCCGGACGGGGTTGTGCCGCCAGCCCGCTCGACGATCGAGGTCGCACGGCTGCCCAAGGATTCGCTGGTGGAGATCGAAGTGATTGCGCAGATCTAAATTGCGCTGCTGCGACGAAAGTTCATAATCGTCATCTAAACCTTTGAGGGCTTGCCATGGCTGACACAAAGACAATCGAGAAAGTAGAAAAGACAGACGCGGAGTGGCGTGAACAGCTGACGCCGGAACAGTACTACGTGACGCGTCAGAAGGGTACAGAACCGGCCTTCAGCGGTGCGCTTTACCGCAATCATGACGACGGCAGCTACCACTGCGTCGCGTGCGGCGCCGAACTGTTTCCTTCCGATACGAAGTTCGAATCCGGCAGCGGCTGGCCCAGCTTCTATCTGCCGACCACCGAAGCGGCCGTTCAAACGCATGAAGACAATACTTACGGCATGCGACGGGTGGAAGTGACCTGCGCCCGCTGTGGATCGCATCTTGGCCACGTCTTTCCGGATGGACCCAAGCCGACCGGTCTGCGCTACTGCATCAACTCGGCGTCGCTCGACTTTAAACCGAAGAGCTGAGGCATCCTCACGATGAAGGCTCCTAAATCTCAGGAGCCTTTTCGTGGCAGTGGCGTCCAGCTGCTCTGCTCTACATGGTTTGCTTGTCGTAGATGATGGTGGCAGGCGCTTTTCCGTCTGGCGGCGACACTACTTCCGTCAGAACCTTGCCATCTTCCGATAGCTTGTAGTCCATCTTCTCCAGCAGCCTGCCATTTATTTTTTCGGTCATCGCGAAGCTGCGCGGGCCAGTCTTGGTAGCTGCAAGGGTAAGACCGGGAGGGACAGTCGGACCGGTCGGCTTGCATTCCTTGCCATCCATGGAAAGATCAACCGTGGCCTTCATGTCGGACATGATCCAGTGAATGGAGTCGCCACTGCCAGCCTTCAGCGACATAACCGTGTCTTCCTTCAATTTCACGTCCATGTCCTTCCAACTTCCCATCAGGCCCTTGGAGCCGGCTACGCGCGTGTAGGTCGTGAAGTCGTCGAATCCCTTTCCGCTCGGCATGGTGCCTTTGTCTTCGGCTACCAGCTTTTTTTCGTCGTCGGAGATTTTCCAGCTTGTAGTGGTGAGGAGGATACCGTTTCTTGACGTCGTACTTTGATAGGTGTGGTCGTTCACCTTTTTCCAGATGTTCTTCGCGCCAGTAACCCCGGCATATTCCTTGCCGTCTGTCTTGAAGTTATAGGAACGGTCCTCAAGGGTAATCTTGATCGCTCCATCTGCCGCAGGCGCGAACTCCAGCACTTCCCCGGTCATCTTGCTTTTGTCGTTGTTCATCTTCCAGTCGCCTGCGAACGGGCTCTGAGCGAAAGCTGCGAACCCGGTGGAACCGAGACACAGCCCTATGATCAAGCATCTTTTGCGAAGTAGGCTCATGGTCTTCTCCTGGTCATTGGCCGAAGAGCCTGTGCGAGGAGGGGCCCGGTGTCTCGCCTGCTCTCCCTAAACCTGCGAGCGACGTTACGCCTTGAAGGCCCTGAAGGTAAACAACTTCTTCATTCGTGTCCGGCTCCCGGGAGCAAAAGAAAAGCCCGCGGGTTGCGCGGGCTGGGTCCTCAGTGTCGCTGTGGATCTAAATATCGAGATTCTTCACGTCCAGTGCATTCTCTTCAATGAACTTGCGACGGGCTTCTACATCTTCGCCCATCAGCGTTGTGAAGATTGTTTCTGTTTCGGCGAGATCTTCCAGCTTTACGGAGAGCAGCGTCCGCTTCTCGGGATCCATGGTAGTTTCCCAAAGCTGCTGTGAAGTCATTTCGCCAAGGCCCTTGTAGCGCTGCACCTGGTACTCGCGGCGGCCCTGCTCGATCACGTAGTCGAACAGTTCCCGCGCCGTCTGCTTGGTCACGGGTTCGCCCACTCCGCGCGGACTCTTCTTCTGTGCCTTCTCGCTGAGAGCAGCGCCGGTCTCGGTGTCGGACCCGGTTTCAGCTTCGGTTTCCACGGGTTCAGCAGCCACTTCTTCCTGGGTCTCCTTGCCCTTCGGCGCTGCTTCTATCACGAAGGGCGCCTGCAGTTCGTCCTTGATCTGGACGAACTTGCTCATCATCTGGCGATATTCCGGGGATGAGGCAAGGGTCCAGTCGATGCGGCGGATCGCGCCTTGCGCATCCTGGAAACTTACGGTCCAGGTCTCGTGCTCTTCCTCATAGAAAGGGGCGTTCACGGCCTTGAACTGATACTGCTTTGCCATCGCCTGCAGTTGTTCATACAGTCTGCTCAGCTTCGCTGGCGGTGCACCAGTAAAGTCGCCTTCATCGGTCTTGCTGGCTGGCGCTTCGAAGTCGGAGCGCTTCAATAGTTCAAGACGAGCGAGAGCCGTGGTGACCTGCTCATTGCGCAGTCGCTTGTCCACCTTGTCGAAGTAGCCAAGGTATTCGCTGAGGGAGCCCATGAATCGCGTCCGGGCTGCGCCTTCGAGCTTCTTCTTCTCCGGACCGTAGCTGATGGTGGTGGCTTCTGCTGCACGCTTCACCATCACCTTCACGAACTCGGCATCGTCCTTGATGTACTGTTCGAAGCGGCCCTTCTTGATTCGATACAGTGGCGGTTGCGCAATATACACATTGCCACGACGAATGAGTTCCTGCATATGACGGAAGAAAAAAGTCAGCAGCAGCGTACGAATGTGGGAACCGTCGACATCGGCGTCGGTCATCAGGATGATCTTGCCGTAGCGGATCTTGGTCGGATCGAAGTCATCCTTGCCGATGCCGCAGCCGAGCGCCGTAATCATGGCGCGAATTTCTTCGTGGCCCAGCATCTTGTCGTAGCGCGCCTTTTCGACGTTGAGTATCTTGCCCTTCAACGGGAGAATGGCCTGGAAGCGGCGATCGCGACCCTGCTTGGCCGTACCGCCCGCGGATTCACCCTCGACCAGGTACAGTTCGCAGCGATCCGGATTGCGCTCGCTACAGTCGGCCAGCTTGCCGGGCAGGCCGCCGCCATCGAGTGCGCCTTTGCGGCGCGTAAGGTCTCTTGCCTTGCGGGCTGCTTCGCGCGCACGGGATGCTTCAATCGCCTTGTTGATGATGCGGCGGGCAACTGGTGGATTCTGCTCGAGGAATGCGCCCAGCCGCTCGTTGACGAAGGCCTGCACGGTACCGGCAATATCGGAATTGAGCTTGCCCTTGGTCTGCCCTTCAAACTGTGGCTGTGACAATTTCACGCTGACGACGGCGACCAGCCCCTCGCGGACGTCATCGCCGGAAAGATTCTCCTTTACGTCTTTGAAGAGACCCAGCTGCTGACCGGCCACGTTGATGGTGCGCGTCAATGCTGTGCGGAATCCCGAGAGATGGGTGCCGCCATCGACCGTGTTGATGTTATTGGCAAAGCTGAAGACGTTTTCGGAATAGCTGTCGTTGTACTGCAGCGCGATGTCGAGTTCGATATTGTCGCGTGCTGCTTCCATGTGGATGGGCTTTTCATGCAGCACCTGCTTGCCCTTGTTGAGGTGCTTGATGAACTCGGAGATGCCGCCGGCATACTTGAACTCGGCACGCTTGGCTTCGCCCGTCTTCGAGTCGGTAGTGCGCTCATCCGAGAGACTGATCGCGAGGCCTTTGTTCAGAAATGCCAGCTCGCGGAGACGCTGCGCGAGGGTGTCGTAGTTATATTCGGTGACAGTGAAGATGCTTTTGTCGGGCAGGAAATGAATCTTGGTGCCGAGCCGTTTGCTTACGCCCGCCTGGCGCAGTTTCGTGGTTGGAATGCCCTTCGAATAATCCTGCTCCCAGGTGTGGCCGTCGCGCCAGATCTCGACTTCGAATGCTTCGCTCAGGGCGTTTACGCACGACACACCCACGCCATGCAGGCCACCGGAGACCTTGTAATTGGAAGCGTCGAACTTGCCGCCGGCATGCAGCTTCGTTAACACCACCTGCACGGCCGGCATGCGCTCGCCTGTCGGCAAGACCTTGTCGTCGACGGGAATGCCGCGCCCGTCGTCCACGACTGTAATGGAATTGTCTATATGGATGGTGACGTCGATCCGCGAGGCATGCCCGGCGAGTGCTTCGTCTACTGAATTGTCGACGACTTCATACACCAGGTGGTGCAAGCCCTGGTCGCCGGTGGACCCGATGTACATGGCCGGCCGGAGCCGCACGGCCTCCAGGCCTTCCAGGATCGTGATGTTCTCGCCTGTGTATGATTTTTTCGTAGCAACCTGGACTGGTGCATCCGCAAGCTCTGCGGTGATCTCTCGTGTCGACATAGCACTCCGTAGGTTTATTGCCGCCATCCCTGGAATGTCCCGGCTAAACTGCTGAAAAGACAGGCATTTGGCGATCAAATAACTACCACAAGTATAACATGGCGGATACCGCCCTGGTTCCGGGTCGGGGGTGCTAGAAACCATTCGAACCATCTCTCCGGGCTCTTCCTGAGAGCCCAGCCAAAAGTGGTTACGGAAGAGTAGGTCTGAGATTGATACTTAGTAATCCCATTTATTTCGAGGAATTTACGCGATTCGGTGTTTATCATCGGGATACCGAACTGGCACTCCCGGTTCACACTAAAGGTCAATAGGGGTCACTAAAATGAAACTGACTATTCGCGCATTCACTCTTTCCCTCGTTCTCACAGGTCTGGCGGCTGGCGTATTTTCCCAGAAGACATCGGCAGGCGTGCAGGTGGTTCCGGCGAATGCGCCGATGCCGAGCTGCCCGTTTAACTCGGGAGACTGCGGATTGTCGAAGTTCTAACCAGTTATCACTGGATCTACCCCATTGGGGTATTACTTGGAGTTACTGAGGGTTACTGAATCAAACACATCATTTGAGACCACTGCGGCTTTCAGGCTAGACTCAGGTTCTAGGCAGAAGAGACGATCCAGTGACCCTCAACCACTCCATCTCGAACATCAGTATCTTCGGTTGTGCCCTGAATGCGCTGGCGCTTTTCGCATTTGCGCGACGGGCTGAATTGAGGAAGCTGTTCCCTGCCCTCTTTGTGTATCTTGGAGTTCGCTTTACGTCTGACCTGCTGCTGAACGTGCTCATGCATGTGCAGCTTCCGATGGCTGCGAGCACGCGCTACTACGTCTATTTTGGTATCTACTGGCTTAGCTTTTTTATAGGCAGTGTCGCGATCTTCTACACGGTTCGCCAGACATTCGAGTACGCGACATATCCCTTGGCAGGGTTGAAAAAAATTGGCCGGATCCTGTTTCGCTGGATCGCTGTCACATCCGCAATCGTGGTCGTCGCCACCGCACTTCATCCCTACGGCTTCAGTATGCGGTCAATCCCGCTGGGCATGATCGAATTAATGCGCTGTATGAGCATGCTTGAACTCTGCCTTTTGGCGTTTCTGGCTTTTTCGGTTCACCCGCTGGGGTTATCGTTTCGCAGCCACGTCTTCGGCATTGGTCTTGGTCTCGGCATCCTTGCCTCCACGGACATGCTGATGGCAGCAGCGACCCGCTTCGGCGCTTCCATGGTCTCCTACACCAGCCTTTTTGGCGAGATTGGCATGGTCCTGGTGTTCGCATTGTGGGGTGGCTTCTTCCTGGTACCTGAACCCCAGCGCAAGAGCCTGATGTCCCCGGCTACCTCCCAACTGCTTCGCTGGAACGAGATTGCCAGCGCCTTCGGTCACCGCAGCGGCCAGGTCGTGCTGACGCCGGCCAGTTCCTTCTTTCTGCAGGACGTCGAGAAGGTTGTCGATCGCGTGATGTCACGCAACTCCATCGACGCAAACTGAAGCAGTCCACCGCAAATCCGGATCGACAAACAGTAAAGCCCGGACGTCGCCATCCGGGCTTTGCTATACCTGCGGGTACTGAATCTTACTTGGAGGCAGCGTCCTCGGCAATCGGCTCGACCGCGACAAACCGGCCGGTCCGTCCACGATCGATGAACTGCACTTTGCCGGATATCTTGGCGAAAAGCGTGTCATCATTGCCGCGGCCGACATTCAGGCCGGCCTTCAATGGTGTGCCGCGCTGACGCACAATGATGGCGCCGCCTGTGACTGTTTGACCGGCGAATACTTTCACGCCCAGGCGCTGTGCATTCGAATCCCGACCGTTCTTGGAACTGCCTAATCCCTTTTTATGTGCCATCGTAAACCTCGAAAGTAGAGGGAGCGAACTCCCGAAACACCTGAAAATCTATGCGCCTGCCAGCAGAAAGCTAGGCATTCTCTGCGCGGTACGTGAAGCCGTTCACTTCGATTTCGTTGATCCGGACAGCCGTGTAGGCTTGACGGTGACCCTGCAGCTTCTTGTACTGCTTCTTGCGCTTGTAATGGAAGACCAGGATCTTCTCGCCGCGACCTTCTTCCACGACCACACCCGTGACCCGGGCAGAACCGGGCTTGGTGACTGCATCGTGATCCGTTGCAAAGGCCAGAACGTCGTTGAATTCAATCACGTTGTTTTCGCCGGCTTCCGCCTTCTCGATGCGGATCACTTCTCCTGGCGTCACGCGATACTGCTTACCACCCGTGCGGATAACGGCGTACATAAAACCTCCAGCGTTTCCTTATTTACAGGAACGCATATCCTTCGCAAATCTGTGTGGGCGGATACATGCTGATACCGGGCCGGACCCCTCTAACCTGTAGCTCCAGGTGAGTTCTCCGGACGGCCAACGTCTCTACCGGGGCAGAGAGGAAGGCAGGTTCGCCAGACTCCTTCAAGTCTAGCGGCACCTCTGATTCTGGTCAATGACTCACAGCCCCTGACCTGCATTTTTGCAATGTTTTCTCAGAACGCGGTTGCTGATGAGCCCGGTCGTCGGGTACACTCAAGGTTCCGTCGAGGTATGGCCCAGCACTCCTGGCTGCCTCCTGTAACTTCGCCGCCCTGAAGCTCGCGGGCAGGCTCGATAGATACGCGGAAAGATCAAGAAGTTTGGAGTCAGTCATGGCACAGGTATGCAATCTCTGCGGCAAAGGCCCGCAGTTCGGCAACAACATCTCGCATGCGCACAACGTCACGCGCCGGCGCTGGAACGTAAACCTGCGGCCGGTCAAGGCCAAGCTGCCGACTGGCGGCAACAAGCGTATTCGGGTATGCACCAGCTGCATCAAGTCCGGCAAGGTCGTCAAAGCGTCGTAAGCGGTCCCTTGAATCGCAAAAGCGCCGCCATCCGCCCGGGTGACGGCGCTTTGTTGCGTCTGCACCCATGTGCTCAAGGCAGCTTTGGATGCAGATCAGCAAAGCC
>CAZZVA010000066.1:0-13906 GCA_964657345.1 uncultured Acetobacteraceae bacterium
GTTGCACCGATGCACTGGATCTCGCCGCGAGAAAGCGCAGGCTTCAGAATGTTCGCTGCATCGAGCGAGCCCTCTGCCGATCCGGCCCCGACCAGCGTATGCAGCTCGTCGATAAAGACGATGGAGTTCTGATTCTCCATCAACTCCTTCATGATGGTTTTCAGCCGCTCTTCAAACTGGCCGCGATACTTGGTGCCCGCCACGATCAGCGACAGGTCTAGCGCCAGCACGCGCTTGTCAGCCAGGAAGCTGGGAACATCTCCGTCGGAGATCTTCTGCGCCAGCCCTTCGACAATAGCCGTCTTACCCACGCCCGGCTCGCCGATCAGCACCGGGTTATTCTTGGTCCGGCGGCAAAGTATCTGGATGACGCGCTCGACTTCCGAATCGCGTCCCACCAGCGGGTCCAGTTGGTTGTCCGCAGCCGCCTGCGTCAGGTCACGCGAGAACTCGGCCAGCAGGCTGGATTCCCGATTCCTCTGCTGAGCCGGAGCCTTCTCCTGCGTCGCCCGGGCAAGCTCTTCGCGGATGGCGATCAGCCGAAGCCCACGCTCATGCAGGATCTCCGCTGCGAAGCACTTCTCTTCGCGCAGCAGGCCCAGCAGTAGATGTTCTGTCCCAATATGTTTGTGACTTAGCCGTTCGGCTTCTTCCGCCGCGTACGCAAGCACCCGCTTGCACTCATTCGATAGGGGCAGGTCAACCGACGTCGAGACCTTCTCCCGAATCGTCGTATGCCCTTCAATCTGCTTGCGAATGGATTCCACCGATGCATGCGAGCGCAGGAACCGGTTCGTGAGCGCCTTGTCCTCGCGTAGCAGGCCGAGCAGAAGATGTTCCGTCTCGATGTAAGGTGAGCCGAACTGGCTGGCCTCATACCGTGCGAAAAAGATGACCCGCCTGGCCTTTTCTGTATAGCGTTCGAACATGTTTCCCCTTCTTGGATGACTCCCTAGCCAGAGAGCGACTGCTGCTGTCCAAAGGCAAACTTGTGTACTCCCAGTCTGCCAACTGCTTGCGGAAACTTGTTTCTATGCTTTCATACCTTATTCACAGATGTCATGCACTACGTTTCAGACTCAAATCCACGGTTTGACTGCATCATCCTGCTCCGCTGCTTACCTGCGTAAGATGGCCTGCCTCCAGCCGAACCACCCGGCTGCAGCGTGCTGCCAATTCATGGTTATGCGTCACAATCACCGACGTGAGCCCGCGCCGCCGATGTACTTCCTGGATCAGGTCGAACATGGCATCGGCATTCGCGCCATCCAGGTCGCCAGTCGGTTCGTCGGCCAGCAGCAATCGCGGACCCGTAACCAGCGCGCGTGCCAGCGAAACCCTCTGCTGCTCACCGCCCGAGAGCTCACCGGACCGATGCTCGGCACGGTCGGCCAACCCGACTTCCTCCAGCCACCCCAATGCTGCAGACACTGCCTGTTTCTTGGACGTTCCCCGGCTTAACAAGGGAAGCGCAACATTCTCCACTGCCGTAAACTCCGGCAAAAGATAATGAAATTGCCAGACGTAGCCGATCTCGCGATTGCGAAAGTCAGATGACTGCGTGGCGGTCAGGCTGCTCAATGGGATTGTGGCAAAGTATACGTCACCACTCGAAGGCGCATCAAGCGCTCCAAGGATGTGCAAAAGCGTGCTTTTTCCCGCGCCGGACTGCCCGATAACGGCGACCATCTCGCCCGCATCCACTTGAAAATTCAATCCGGAAAAGAGCTGCAGTGTGCCGCGGCCTGTTTTGTAGGACTTGCGCAGCTCCTGAACTCGCAGCAAAGGAGCGGCGACTTTCGCCTGCTCTGTCTCTGCCGGATCCGTCTCTAGCTCCGCTGCCATATCTACGTCTATCACTTCCTGCCGCGGGCAGGGAAGTGCTCGACAGCACACGCGTCACGCGAAAGTGCAAACCAGGCGCAAATAACTGGCATTGTCGATCTGGAAAGCCTGTAACCGATTAGCTCAGCATCAGAGCTTTGGCAGCTCTTCAAGCTTCAGGTATATCGGTGTTCCACTCACCTCAAGCCGATCGGTAAGGATCCAATCTCCTGAAGAACAATCGTACAAAGCAGGAGCGTCCTCTTCATAGCCAGGATCAATCATCCAGATATGCTTAACGCCCATAGAACGATAATTGCCTAGACGCACGCGGTAGCGCGAAATCCGATCTTCCGGAGATAGTACCTCGATCACGAGGAGAGGAGGCGTAATCAGGATCTTCTCGCGGGGTGCGGATGCCTCGATGACCGCCACGTCGGCAACACGGTAGCGGCTCTCGCTGACCTGGACGCGCATTTCGGAGAGTGGCTTGATCGCCCACTCACGTGCATGTGCAACCAGCCACGCGCAGACCCATGCCTGCATCTCGGAATGTTCCAACTCACCCAGGTTGCGCTTCTCAAGCTGACCATCGACAAAGTCGCAATCCGGATGGAAGCCGTGACCAATGTAGTCCTCAAGGCCGAACTGTGTTTTGGAAGCTGTCGCCATAATCCTCAGCCGGTTCCTTACTGCTGTAGATCATAGGCCTGTGATCGTCGCAACGAAACCACACAGGCAATCATTCGTACCGCAAAGCCTCGGCCGGCAGCACCTTTGCCGCCGATCCCGACGGATACAGCGTCGCCAGCAGCGAAACCCCGAGCGATACTCCCGCCACAATCAGCGCATCCACAAACCGCGGCGCAAACGGCAGGTAATCCAGCGAGTACACAGATGCCGAAAGGTGGATGAAACGATAGTGGCCGCCCATCCACGACAAACCATACCCCAGTACCAGGCCGATCCCGGTGCCCAGCACGCTGATCAGCAGCCCCTGCAGCAGGAAGATCAGCCGCACCTGTTCCTGCCTGACACCAAACGACATCAACACGGCGATATCGCGCGTCTTCTCCATCACCATCATGGTCAGCGCAATCAGGATGTTCAGCGCCGCGACACACACGATCAATCCGATCACGATGAAGGTCACCACCTGCTCCAGCCGCAGCGCGCGAAACAGCTCACGGTTCTGCTCCATCCAATTGGTCGTCAGAAAACCCGGCCCGGCAGCCTTCTCGATCTCCCGCCCGATCGCATCAGCATGGTACAGATCATCCACCTTGAAAGCGATCACCGAGATCACATCCGGCTCACTGAACAGCCGCTGCGCATCTGCCAATCGCATGAACGCCATCGACGAATCGTACTGGTAGAAACCTGAATGGAAAATGCCCGCCACCCGGAAGCGCTGGAACTTCGGGATCAGTCCGAGCGGTGTCAGATCTCCCTGCGGACTCGTCACCAGAACGGTTGCCCCGACCTTCGCGTCGATCGAATCTGCCAGGTCATACCCGATCACGATTGGCGGAGGCGCACTATTGAAGCCGGGCTTCGGACCCAGTGCGGCGGTATCCCCAGCATCCGGTTCCAGATCGGCCGCAGTTCCCAGCGTTACCTGCGACAACAAGTCCGTCACGCCGCGCTGGTCTTTCGGAATGATGCCTTCAATCAGCACACCACCTGCGCGCGCACCTGTTGAAATCAGCACCTGCCCGTAGAGACCGGGAGCCGCCGCAGTCACATGCGGCACCTGCGCCAGCCTGGTCACCAGCGGCCGCCAGTCGCGAATGCCGTCGGCAGCGACCCGCTCCAGTTGCACATGCGCCGTCGATCCCAGCAGCCGGTCCTGCAGATCCCTCCGCATACCATTCGTGATCGCCAGCGCGATGATCAGCGATGCCACCCCCGCAGCCACACCAGCCACCGAGATCAGCGTGATAAACCCAACCACGGCCTGGCGGCGTTTCGCCCGCAGGTAGCGCGCCGCAATAAATAACTCAAACCTCATGCGCGCAACCTGAAGTAGCAGTCGACACCTAACGCACCAGCGCCTTTTCTGCCGTCACATTGCCGTAGCGGTCATACACGCGCACAGTGAGGACATGATCCTTCGTCGGCGCAGCCTTGCTGCCATCTGCTGCATCGGGTATCGCATCGGCATCTTCTTCGTGGTCCGATGAAGAAGGAATTGTCGCGTTAAAGTCATATCGCTCTTCCTTCGCATCCGACAACTTTCCTGTGGGCTCCACGTACATCCACCGCCCGGCATCGATCGAGTACTCAGCATGATCGATCGTCGAAAGCGCATCCTTCGCCGCCAGTGACACATGCACTTTGCCAGCCGCGCTCGTTGTCGCGGTCATGCCGGAAATCACCGGCGGCGTTGTATCGATGGTGAATCGATCGCTCACCCGCTCCCCCGTCTTCGCTTCACCCGGCGCATGCGAGGGCGCATCACTGGCCACCACTCGCAACCTGTAAACGCCATCCGGGATGTGAATCGCGTCGAAGCTGACGAAACGATCACGCACGCGGTCGCGCAGCAGCAGCCAGTTCCGTTCGTCTTCCCCTTTGAAATACACGCGAAACGTCAGATCGTCGCCATTGTCATCATGCGCCGCCCAACGAGCCGTCACTGCTGTCTTGTCCTTGATCCCCGGCAGCGGTCCATTTGCCCCTTCGCCCAGGTTGAGGAAGTTGTTGTTCTGCGCAGACTGCAGGTTGATCGAGATCTGTTGCGGGACCGGCGGTTGCAGTGCCTGGCTGTTTACCCTTGCACCCGGTGCCACAACGATCTCATCCACCGCAGGCGACACATTCACCGGCAGATAGTGAATGCCGATTGCATCGACCACTCCCGTACGCAGAACCAGTTTCCACTGCACAAAACGTGCTGAACCAAGCGCAGGTTCTGCTGCAACCGGATTCACCTTCTGCCACTCGCCCCAGCCCCTCACCGGATTCTCTACGTTGCCAGTTCGCACGAAGAGGTCATAGCTCGCATCCTTCGCCGCATCCACATCGGGACGACCGATGCGCGAATAGAAGCCCGCATCGAAGACCATGCTCTCGAAGCTGTGTTCTGCGGCCGCATCCTCGCCCAGCCACAACACCTTGCCGCCATTGCTCCCGCCCATATAAATACCCTTCGCGGTCGGCGCAAGCGCGATCACCTGCGACGCTTCGGCATGCGCAATATCCACGTAGCCGCCGTCTTCCTGGACGCGATACACATGCCCACGGTTGCCGGTTGCTGCCAGCAGCCCCTGCGGCGTCGCAGCAAGCGCGTAGATCACATCATCCCGCGTTGCCCATACCTTCCGCGGAGCGCCTTCACGATTGATTTCGTACACTTCGGACCCCTCGGGAATGAGGCCGTTGTTATTCGACGCCTGGATCGATCCCGGCTGCACAATTGTAATCGTCGCCGTAACGCTTACATTTCCCTGAACGGGCAAGGGCGGCAGGTTGTTCTTGTTCTTGTCGCCGACTGCCGATACAAACAGCTTTCCGTCCGCGGTCTCTGCCAGGGCCGTGATCTCTGCCTTCGGGGCGTCATAGATCACATACCCCTTGCCATCCTTGCCGATGCGATACACCAGCCCGCCATTATCGGATCCGGCGATCAGCGAACCGTCTTTCTCGAACAGCAGGCAGCGCAGCTGCTGTTCATCGCTCGAGAAAAACTTCTCCGGCTTGCCGGCCGCAGCACCCGTGGTCACCCGGTATACGGCGGCCGGACCGCCAGTCGCGATATACAGCCGGCCCTGCTCATCGAAAGCCATGTCCCAGATGTACTTCGGCTTGCCCTCCACCTGCGCCGGATCGAAGACCACCTCGGCCTTGCTTTCGTCCACTGTCGCTGCGCCTGGATGCAGCCTGTATACCTTCCCGCTCGGCAGTGTTGCTGCGTACACCAGGCCGTCCGGACCCACCCTCACCACCTGCACGGAAAGATCCTTGCTCTCAAACAGCTTCGTCTGCTTGCCCGCGGCGTCCACCTGCAACACTGTCGCCGGCGATCCAGTGCCCGCAAACACGTCGCCCTGCTTCCCGGCACTCAATGACCACACGTAAGTCGAGCCAGTACTGGCAACCGTCTTCAGCGTTGGTCCGGCTTCCAGGTATCCCTCACTCGAGACCGCAACCCCCTTCAACGTGCCCCGTTCAAACTCATCGTAATGCGATTGGGACCACAGCCTGGTCCCTTGCGCCGAAGCAGCAGACACCGACATCCCGGCCAGTAGCGCAAGGCCCGTAACCCGCAGTGCAGGACTCCAAAAAAGATCATTCCACTTCAATCGTCACCACCTGTTGTCCTGACACCATTCCATCCAGCGGCAGGCTCGTCGCCACCACCGCCGACTCACCATTCAACAGCATCTTGTGGCTGCCCCGTAGTGGCTCCATCACATTAACCATCGAAATGGGCACTGCAGCCAGCGTCCGCCCGTCCAGCACTGCCTGCGCACCCGGCAACAGCAGCGTTGCGTACAGCGCGTTGTTGGTGTGTGTCGCATTCAATTGAGCGATCGTCGCATCCAGATCGAGGTCGCTGCGGCCCAGGGGCGTGGGCGCCTGAAGAATCCGATCCAGCTCAGCGGCCCCACTCAGGACCACGCGCAACGGTCCGGGATTCAGCGTACCCGGAAGTGCCACAGTCACAGGCACGTGTCGAGCTTCTGCGTGAAAGGGCCTGAGCACGGTGTCGATGGTCACCGTATCGCCGGCATGCGCCACCGGCCTGGTCATGGCTGCCGATTCAATCTCCAGCCCCCGGTTGCCAGGCATCGCATCGATCTCAAGTGTGACGCTCTTCACATCCATCGTTCTTGCGCGATTCGCATAGACGCGGGTGAATCGATCCCCCAGCGCGATCGCCGTTGCAATCGCAGAAGGGATCGCCTCACTGGGCGTCTCGAACGAATCCAGGTTCACGGCTTCGCTGGCATTGGTGGCAATGTGCCCATGAACGCGGTAGCTTGTCTCGACGCCATATTGATTGCTTTCGAGCAGTGCCTGGTAGGTCGACAGCAGCACCAGCACTGGCGTCATCTGGGCATTGTCGATGACCTCAAAGTGCATCGACTTGACAACGCCCTTCTGCGTCATCTTCAGCGTTACCGGAATCATCTTCGCGCTTTGGCCGAAGGACCCGCGAATTGCCGAAGCCCGATCCTGGTTGAAAGCACCCACCAGTTCAGTCGTGTTGATGATCTTGAATGCATTCAGCGGCGAAGCCAGTGTCGCGACCACGTCGGCCTTAGTCATCGGCATCGATACATCGCCATACTGCGTAATCGGATGCCCGCACGCCAGCAGCTGTTCTGCGTCAACGTAGGTCACGGTACAGGTCGCCGCCATCTCTACATCGCCGCGGACCATCAAGGCACTCACGGCAGACCCCGGCACGATCGGATCCGCCTGCCGGACTGTCTCACCGCCTCCGCCGCCAACGCTGTTCACGGCCGTTAACCCAGCCGCAGCCAGGCGGTCGCGAAATGGTGTCACTGCCTCCGGACTGAAACCGCTCAGGCTCAATGGCGTTTCTATCGGAACGAACTCCGCCCCGCCTGCCGACACTGCAGACGCTCCTGCCGGCTGACTCGTTCCAATGCGCGCCGTCAACGCCGTATCCGGCGATCCCACTGTGTCGCGAACCGTCAACATATCGGCGATCGGCGTAATTCCGGCGATCGGCTCCTTGCTGAACTGCCCGATCCGGTAAGACAGCGCCCCCAGCAGTTTGCCGTCAATGTAAACCGGGCTGCCGCTCATGCCTGCCACCACCCCGGTGTATTCCGGCTTGCTGCCCTGCAGTCGCGCCAGGATCATGTCCCGCTTCGGTCCCAGGGCGTTGCGCAGGACCCCCAGGATCTCCACCTGCATAGCTTCCGGCCGGGTGCCTTCGAAAACGGTGTAGGCCACCCCGTGCAGCCCCCGATGCACCGCGGCCAAGGGAAAATAGCCCTCCGGCGAGACCGGAGACACGGTCGGAGCAGACATCCCCTCGGTCGATACCTGGCTTGAGGCGGGAACTGTTTGCGCCTGTATCCACCCCGTAAGAACAAAAAAAGTGGCCGCTAGACGCGTGAGAGTTCGGGATGAAGCTAGTCGAAGGGTTGGCACGTCTCTCAGAGTAGCAACTGCTTCATCAAAATAGGGCATACAGCTCCTGGCAGGCCTGTCCGGCAGGGGCATATTGTTAACAGTGACTGGTTCTGTCATGTAGCTTGAGGGTAATATGCTGTTTCGTCCGACCACTATGGATAGCGCGATTTCCAGGCCCGGGCACCATCCCGGCTTTCGCTTTGCGGCGTCTGCGCTCGTGGCGCTCTCGTTCCTGGCTCCTGCATTTGTATATGCACAGCAGGCTCCCACACCCGCACCGACCACGCAGAATCCGCCGCCAGACCAGAGTTCGCCCGAACAGGGCCCCGACAGCACCAACGGGCCCATCGCGATTCCAAAGAAGAATCCCGACAATGCGCCGCCGCCACCTCCGCCTCCGAGCGAGCCGAAGGTGAAGAACCCCGCCGGCCTCGAGAACTATTCGCTGCGGGTCGACGTGCCTGTCGTCAGCGTGGATGTCGGCGTGCTGCTACAGAAGACACACCAGTTCGTTCCCAACCTGCAGCAGCCGAATTTCCGGCTCTATGAAGACGGCGTGCCGCAGAAGCTGTTGTCCTTCAACCGCACCCAGGCGCCCATCACTGCCGTGCTGTTGTGCGAATTTGCTTCCACCAACTACTACTTCCTGTATGACATGCGCAACGCGGCCTACTCCTTCGCCCAGCAGTTGCGCCCGGAGGACTACGTCGCGGTCGTCACCTATGACATGCACACCCAGATCCTGACCGATTTCACCCAGGACAAACGCATTGTCATGCAGTCCTTGAACATGCTGCGCATGCCCGGCTTCTCCGAGACCAACCTCTTCGACGCTCTCTACGAAACTCTGGACCGGACCAGCCGCATCGAGGGACGCAAGTACGTCGTCCTCGTCGCATCCGGAATCGATACGTTTTCAAAAATCAATCTCGATAAGATTCTGCAGAAGATCAAGGCGACGCCTAACGTGACGATCTTTGCTGTTGGCACCGGCGGGGCGGCGCGACTTACTGGCAATGCCCGGCAGGGCGGCATGTTCGGTCCCAAGGAGATCGACTACCTTCAGGCCGACAATCAATTGCGCACCTTCGCCAACATGACCGGCGGCCAGGCCTTCTTCCCGCGATTTTCAGCCGAGATGCCGGAGATCTTCCAGCAGATCAACAGCAACATCCGCAACCAGTACGTACTGTCCTACACGCCGACGAATCCTCGACAGGATGGAACCTATCGGAAAATCCGCGTCGAGCTGGTCGACAGCGAAGGCAAGCCGCTGCAGATGCAGGATGAAAAACACCACAACCTGAAATACGACATCGTGGCGCGTGACGGCTATCGCGCCCGCCAAACCGTCGAGTAGGATGGCCTTTCCTGCACCTGGCAGACCCACCCGGCTAGTCCTGCTCGCAGGACTGCCGGGAACAGGGAAGTCCACGTTGGCGAAGGCACTCGCAGGCCGCCTGCCCTCGTCTGTCATCTTGAACAAGGACGACATCCGCGCCGCCATGTTTCCGAGTTCAGTTGCCGACTACTCCGAGGCGCAGAATGCTCTCGCCATGGCAGCCCTACTGTCTGCTGCCGCTCGTCTGTGCTCCCATCCCCCGGCGCCGGCGTACCTGTTCATCGATGGCCGCACCTTCTCCCGCGCGGACCATATTAGCGATGTCATCCGTTTCGCCGAAGATCATGCCGCCACCTGGACCATTCTTCACCTGTGGTGTCCGGAGAACATTGCGTTCCAGCGTCTCGCCGCCTCACACGCAGACCATCCCGCACAAAATCGCAACCAGCAGCTTTACGCCTCACTCCAAAAGTCCTTCGAGCCGATACTCCAACCGCACCTTTCGCTGGACACCAGCCTCCCCCTGGACCAGACACTGCAAGCCGCCCTCACCTGGCTCGGCGCGTAGGCCCGATGTGGCATCCCACGTATTGAGGTGAAACATGGACAAGTTTGCTATCTGGGCACAGATGGAAGCCAAGCCCGGCAAAGAAGCAGAAGTCGAAGAGTTCCTGAAGTCAGCACAACCGCTCGCCGCAGCGGAAACCGGCACCACCACCTGGTACGCCCTCAAGATCGGACCGTCCAGGTACGGCATTTTCGACACTTTCGCCGATGAGGACGCACGCAAAGCCCACCTTACCGGTGACATCGCCAAAGCCCTCTTTGCCAAAGCAAAGGATCTGTTCGTCAAGGAACCGGAGATCGACCAGCCGACGATCCTCGCAGCCAAGGCGCCCGGCGCCTGATCTTTTCCCCACCCTCCCGGCCCGCTATGCATGTAGCTAAAGCTTCGATCCCTCACGCGGGCCGGGCAACTCTCGATAGCAGTATCGGGCGTTGTCCTTTGCCAGAAGCTCCATCTGTCCCGACCATCTTCGCCAGTTCCTGGGCCACCGTCCCAAGAGTGTGGGACTGCCCTGTCAATTCCTGGGCCGAGGCAGCACTCTCTTCCGAACTCGCTGCACTTCGCTGGGTACTCTGTTCCATACGCGTCAAGGCCTGGGCAATCTGCCCGATGCCTTGCCCCTGCTGCTGACTGCCGGACTTGATCTCTGCCACCATCGTGGCCATCTCGTCCAGAATGCTCTGGACCAGCAGCAGTTCCGCTGCAACCGTGTTCACCCGTTCGGCGCCTTCTCTCGAAACGACCTGGGACTGCGCCACCATGTCTTCGGTCTCCTTCGCCGCCTGCGCGCATCGCTGCGCAAGACTGCGCACCTCATCCGCAACTACGGCAAATCCCAGTCCCGCATCGCCCGCCCGGGCAGATTCAACAGCAGCGTTCAATGCCAGTATGTTGGTCTGGAAAGCAATCTGGTCGATGGTCTTGATAATGCCGGAGATACGATCACTGGATTCCCGAATATCCGCCATGGCATGGGTCGCGCCCTCCATGCCTTTGCTGCTGCTGTTCATCTTCTCGCGAAGCTCATCCATCCGGCTGCTGGCATTCCCGGCATGTTCGAGATTGCGTCTTGCCATCGCATTGATCTCTTCCGAAGACGCAGAGGTCTCTTCAATCATCGCGGCCTGCGACGACGCATCCTCGGCCAGGCTCTGGCTGGACGCAGAGACCTGTCCGGCCATTCCCGCCAGATCTTGGGCTCCGGTCGCCAGCTTTCCCACACTGTTTCGCAGTTGCGCGGAGAGACTCCTCACTATAAACAGGGCCACCAGGCCCCCCGCGAACAGCGGGGCTAGCGTCAGGCACATCAGCCACACAGCACGGACGGCTTCCGCCTTCTTCTCGGCAGCTTCCTTCTGGGCCAGCATATGCTCCAGTTCCAGCAGGCTCGCGCCCAGGGCACTTGCCTGATCTGTCGACTCAGCCAGACCTTGATCGAGCAATCGAGTCGCTGGAGATATCTGACCACGCCGCGCCAGGTCCAAAAATGGGAGACTCAAGCGCTCCATGTCATCGATCCGGCTGCTCACTTTTTGCACCTGCTCGACCGCAGCGGGAGCCTTGACCAGACTCTGCATGTCGTTTGTAAAACCACGCACGGCTTTCATGCTCGCTTCGTAGTCGCGGATCAAGCCGGCAGTCTTGTCATCCTGTTTCAGGAGGGCTCGAAGCACCATGCCGCGCTGATCCGCCTGCAGGTCGGAGGTGATCGTGTCGATCTGTCCGGCATCATAAATCAGACTTGCGAGGCGGATTCCCATATCCTGCAAGCTCCTGTTCAGGTTGAGGATGGAAGTGATCCCGACCAGGGTCGAAACCAGCCCAATCACGAAGATCGCGCCATACGCCGCATACAGCTTTCTCTGAATCGTCATTGCCGCCTTCTCTTCAAGACCCCCGGGATGCAATACCTGCATTCCGCCCGGCTGCACCAGGCAGCGAGCCGGCCTCTCCGGCCGGGAGCTTGGTGCTAGAAGGTTCATCGGTTCTGTGAGGATGAAACTTGAATCGGCTGCAAGGTCCGACGCCACCGCAGCCCGAATGCGCGGGTGACGGGCATCCTGACGTCCCTAATTGAAAAGAAACTCCTTCGTGCGCAGTTCTTTGATTGTGTCGCGCAGCTTCGCCGCTCGCTCAAATTCGAACTTCTTCGCGGCTTCCCGCATCTCTGTCTCGAGCTTCGCCACAAAGTCGTTCAATTCATGCTGGTCCTTGAACTCCGGCACTTCCTGCTCCTGCTCCGTCAGCTCCATGTACTCAGCCTTCAGGATCATGGCCAGCGACATATCTGTCGGACGGATAATGGAAGTCGGCGTAATACCATGTTCGACGTTGTAGGCCTCCTGCACCTCCCGCCGCCGCTCTGTCTCCTGTATCGCCCGCTTCATCGAATCTGTCATCACATCCGCATACAAGATCGCCCGGCCATTCAGGTTGCGCGCTGCCCGCCCCATGGTTTGGATCAGCGAGCCCTGCGATCGCAGAAAACCCTCTTTATCCGCATCCAGGATCGCCACCAGCGACACCTCCGGCAGGTCCAGACCTTCGCGCAGCAGGTTGATCCCGATCAATACGTCATACTCACCCTTGCGCAGGTCTCGCAGTAATCGCACCCGTTCCAGGGTTTCGATCTCTGAGTGCATGTAGCGGCACTTCACTCCGACCTCGGTGTAATACCCGGACAGGTCCTCTGCCATCCGCTTGGTCAGCGTCGTTACCAGCACCCGCTCGTTCTTCTGCACCCGGTCGCGAATCTCCGCCAGCAGG
This sequence comes from uncultured Acetobacteraceae bacterium, assembly GCA_964657345.1. Lineage (GTDB taxonomy): Bacteria > Acidobacteriota > Terriglobia > Terriglobales > Acidobacteriaceae. The sequence goes on from CAZZVA010000066.1 coordinate 12,615, forward strand.
TCATCGATCTGTCCGCGAATCGGACGGATCTCGACAATCGGGTCCAGCAATCCGGTAGGCCGAATAATCTGCTCCACCACCACACCCGAAGACTTGGTCAACTCATACGGCCCCGGTGTAGCCGAAACATAAATCAACTGGTTGGTGCGAGCTTCGAATTCTTCAAATCGCAGTGGCCGGTTGTCTGTCGCCGACGGCAGCCGGAACCCATAGTCCACCAGGTTCTGTTTCCGCGACCGGTCGCCATGCCACATGCCATGCAGCTGCGGCAGCGTTGCATGACTCTCGTCGATGAATACCAGGAAATCACGAGGGAAATAATCCAGCAGCGTCGGCGGCGGCTCCCCGGGCAGTCGTCCCGAGAAATGCCGCGAGTAGTTCTCAATCCCGTGGCAATACCCCACAGACTTGATCATCTCCAGGTCAAAGCGGGTGCGCTGATGAATGCGCTGTGCCTCCACCATCCGGCCCTGGCCCTCCAGCTCCTTTTCCCACCACTCCAGCTCTTCGAGAATCGAATCGATCGCCGTCTTCTTGCGCTCCGGCTGGACGACGTAATGGCTCTTCGGATAAATCGGCAGCCGCGCATATTTCTGCTTCACCGTCCCGAAGAGGGGATCGATCTGCGACAGCCCGTCAATCTCATCGCCAAACAACTCGATGCGATACGCCATCTCGTCGTACGTCGGATACACCTCGATCACATCCCCGCGCACACGAAAGGTCCCACGCCGAAAATCAGCTTCGTTGCGCTCATAGAGGATCTCGACCAGCCGCTTGGTGATGTCTTCACGCCGGATGCGCTGACCCTTTTCGAGCATCAGCAGCATGCCGAAGTAGGCTTCCGGCGAACCCAGACCGTAAATGCAACTCACCGACGAAACGATGATGGAGTCGCGCCGCTCAAACAGTGATCGCGTTGCGGACAGCCGCAGCTTGTCCAGCTCCTCATTGATGGTCGCTTCTTTTTCAATGTACAGATCACCTGACGGTATGTAGGCCTCAGGCTGGTAGTAGTCGTAATAGGAGACGAAGTACTCGACCGCGTTGCTCGGGAAAAACTGCTTGAACTCGTGAAAGAGCTGCGCTGCAAGCGTCTTGTTGTGCGCCAGGATCAGCGCCGGCCGGTTCAACTCCTGGATCACCTTGGCCATGGTGAACGTCTTGCCCGAGCCGGTAACCCCGAGCAGCGTCTGGTGCTGCTCGCCCGCAGCAATGCCTGAAACCAGCTCGCTGATCGCGCGTCCCTGGTCGCCTTGTGGTGTGTAATCGCTGACTAACTGGAAATCCAT
>CAZZVA010000067.1:0-13879 GCA_964657345.1 uncultured Acetobacteraceae bacterium
GTCCTGCAGCTCTTCGTCAGCAACCTGCGCAAAATGCGAAAAGTCAAAACGTAACCGCATCGGCGACACTAACGATCCAGCCTGCTTCACATGCGGACCCAGCACCTCGCGCAGCGCTGCGTGGATCAGGTGTGTGCCCGTATGATTGCGCCGCGTGCTATCGCGATACTGCTGATCGACGACGGTATCGACGCGCTGTCCTACAGCAAGCCGCCGCCGCAGGATGCACTTGTGCGCGAACACGCCCTGCACCGGCTTGGTACAACCCGTTACCTCGGCAACAATGGTGTTGTGATCGTCCGAATACAGCCAGCCGTGATCGCCAACCTGGCCACCCGAATCCGCATAGAATGTCGTGCGATCGACCACAATCTCGACTGCATCGCCGACCTCTGCAGACTCGACGCCGGCGTTGTCTTTCACGATCGCGAGAATAGTCGCAGCCTGGTCCTGCAGTGCCGTGTAGCCATCGAAGACAGTCTTCGGCAGATCGCGATAGACGGGGCTGGCACTGGCCTTCGTGCCGCCCTTCCAGGATGCGCGAGCACGCGCCTGCTCTTCCGCACGCGCCTGCTCGAAGCCCGTCAGGTCGAAAGCAATGCCGGCATCACGCGCCGCGTCCACCATGAAATCAAGCGGCAGACCATATGTCTCGTACAGATGAAACGCTCGCTTGCCCTCGAATTGCTTTGTTGCAAGCTCCGCATTCAAGCGCTCAAGGCCGGCTTCCAGCACCCGCGCAAACTGCCGCTCCTCCGCCTCCACAACCTTCGCAATCCGATCCGCACTCTCTACCAGCTCCGGATAAGCCACGCTCATCTCATCCCGAACAGCAAACACCATCTGACACATGAACGGCTGCTGCTGCCCTAGTAGGCGCCCATGACGTATACCCCGCCGCAAAATCTTCCGCAGCACATACCCGCGACCTTCATTCGATGGCAGCACCCCATCATTAATCAGGAAGGTCGCCGCCCGCGTATGATCCGCGATAATCCGCAATGAAGCATCACCCGGGGCCGCGCCGTCACCGTATTGCGTGCTCGTCAATTCCCCGGCGCGCGCAATCAACGGCGTAAATAGATCCGTCTCATAATTCGACAACTTCCCCTGCAGCACTGCCGCCGTCCGCTCCAGTCCCATTCCCGTATCGATACTCGGCTTCGGCAACAACTCCAGCGTTCCATCCGCCGACCTATCAAACTGCATGAAGACCAGGTTCCAAATCTCGACATACCGCTGGTCGTCTTCGCCAAACGGCTTGTCGTTGCCCGTCTCCGAAGCCTCAATCCCGAGGTCATAAAAAATCTCAGAGCACGGACCACACGGGCCGGTGTCGCCCATCTGCCAGAAGTTGTCCTTCATACCCATCTCGAAGATCCGCTCCGCGGGCACACCCTGCTCCTGCCAGTAGCCATACGCCTCGGCGTCGCGAGGTACCGCACCTTCACCTTTGAAGATGGTCACGTACAGCTTGTCCTTCGGAATGCCGTACCACTCCGGCGACGTCACCAGCTCCCACGCAAACGCAATAGCATCGCGCTTGAAGTAGTCGCCAAACGAAAAGTTGCCGAGCATCTCGAAAAACGTATGATGGCGCCGCGTGAAGCCTACATTTTCAAGATCGTTATGCTTGCCCCCGGCGCGCACGCACTTCTGCGAAGTCGTCGCCCGCTTGTAGTCGCGCTGCTCCAGCCCTAGGAAAACATCCTTGAACTGGTTCATGCCGGCATTGGTAAACAACAGCGTCGGATCGTTATGCGGAACGAGCGAAGATGAATGCACACGGCGATGTCCCTTGCTTTCAAAAAAGCGCAGAAACATCTCGCGAATCTCAGATCCAGTACGAAATTCCATAACCCCTAGAATACGGGAGTACTGGCCGTCCAAACATAGGCGCAGTGGCGCAAAGGCATGCTCCCGTTCGTGGCACCCCCGGCCTCTCTACTCCGCAAGGCCGTAACACTGGGTACTTTGCAACAATAGAAAGATGAGCACGGCCGCCAAAGCATCCAGCCAGAAGGGCATTCTCGCGCTACTCGGGGTAGCCTGCGGCGTCGGCGTCGGCAACATCTATTACAACCAACCCCTGCTCCTCGAGATCAGTCACAGCCTCCATATCGCCGAAAGTCGCGCCGGCCTCATCGCCGTCGCCACCCAGACCGGCTATGCCTGCGGCCTGCTCACCCTCGTGCCGCTGGGCGACGTGGTCGAGCGCCGCGCTCTCATCCTGCGCCTCTTCGCCCTGGTGTCCCTGGCCTCGCTGCTTTGCGCCATCGCACCCAGGCTCTGGCTCTTGCTGATTGCCTCGGTCCTGCTCGGGCTCACCGCCTCGGTCACCCACATCGTTCTACCCATCGCGCCGGAAGTCGCCAGTCCCGCACAACGCGGCCGCGCCATCGGCACCGTCATGACCGGCCTGCTGCTGGGGGTTCTTCTGGCCCGCTCCGTGGCTGGCGGCATCGCGACCCTCTTCGGGTGGCGCACTGTTTTCTTCTTCGCCTGCATCCTGAACGCCGTCTTCGTGCCCATCCTCTGGCGCCGCTTCCCGCTCCTGCCGCCTTCCCATCCGCTACCTTACCGGCAAGCCCTGCGTTCTCTCTGGACGATCCTGCGAAACGAAGCGATCATCCGCGAAACCGCACTCGAAGGCGGCCTCTTCTTCGCCTCCTTCAGCACCTTCTGGACCACCCTTGCCTTCCTGCTCGGCTCGCCGCACTACCATCTCGGACCTGGAGTCGCTGGCAGCTTCGGCATCCTGGGAGCCACCGGCGCGCTGATCGCCCCTGTCGCCGGCCGCCTGAATGACGAACGAGGCTCCCGCTACGTCATCTCGGCCGCCCTGGTTGTCATGGTCGCCAGCTTCGGGATTCTCTGGGTCGCCGGCTACCACATGATCGGCCTTATCGTCGGGGTCATCCTCTTCGACCTTGGCGCCCAGGCCAACCAGATCTCCAACCAGACCCGCATCTTCGGCCATTTGCCCCGCGCTCGCAGCCGTGTCAACACCATCTATATGACGTCCTACTTCCTCGGCGGGTCCATCGGTTCGGCTCTCTCGACCCTGGCGTGGGAGCGCTGGCAGTGGAATGGAGTCTGCGCCCTCGGTATCGGTTTCCTGCTTCTGGCTGGTTTGCGGCATGCAACGGGCGTAAGAATGACACACCAGTCCCGGATATCGAGAGAGACAGTGTTTGTCGAAGATGTGGTCGAAGATGTTTAAAGTTTAAGGTTGGAGTAGAAACCTAGCGACGGGGACGCTCGATCCACGCACTCGCCAGCACGCCCAGGAGAGCCCCAAGCATCAGCAGCACGACAAACCACGAAAGAAATCCGAGCCCGAAGAGCAAAGCCGCCTCATCCACTAATGCCGTTATGAGAGGAGATGCCAGACACTTACGTACGCTGTTACTGATGGAACGCAACAGACGCAGAACTGGATTGGGAAACGCCGCAAACTTTCCCAAATATTTCTTCGAGTCACATCGGCAGGCAAATGTGACAGTAGTTTGGCTGACGCTCAGAAGGCAGGATGCTTATGGAGCGAAGTCTGTTAGGCTTAAAACACGAGGTGCGTGCATGGAAAAGTCGTTCTGTGATGTCGAAATGAACCTGAGCGAAACCTTCTTCGCGGCCTGTACCGATGACACTACTTCGGAACAGACTTCGTATAAACAGTCCTGTGCCAAGAGCAATACTCGCAGTGATGCCCGGAAGACCCTCCTGTCCCATCGCAAGTCCTGCCCGGTCTGCAACCCTCGCGTCTCCAGCCGCTGACCCCGGCCAAGCTCCCCCATCTTTCTCAAAACACGTTAGTTACATGCGCATCAATCGTCGTCATCCTTATGGCGCGTATGCGGGTGCACCACCATTTCCGGCACCGGCCGGTTGCCCATCGCATCGCGCCATAGAATGACATTCAACCTCCGCGCGTCCGCCCTGTCCTCATGCGTGAAATCCATTCGGCTTGACTCCTTTGCTCCCGGTGCCGAGTCTTTGTTGGCCGTATAGATAAGCCTGTTGTCGCGATTGCTATAGTCTGCCGAGTAAGGTTCCTGGCTACCCGCGCCTGCAAATAAGGGCTGGATCAGCGGAGCAAACGCATCGTTATCATTCATCGGCGGGATCCCCAGCAGGTTCTCCATCGTTCGCAGGACGCTCACCGTAGTGTAGAAATGGTGGTCTACCACCGGTCCGGCGCCCGTCTGCAAGGGGGAGTATTTGCTCACCACCAGCGCAATACTGCGATGCGCGTCTACATGGTCCGCGCCATCCTGTGCGTCATCCTCCAGCACAAAGAAGGCCGTATCGTCCCAGTACCGGCTGTGGGCAACCGCCTCCACCGCCCGTCCCACTGCCAGGTCATTATCTGCCACGGATGCCCTGGGCGTCGGCGATCCCGGCGAAGTCCCGGCGGTATGGTCATTCGGCAGTCGCAGCATCACGAACGCGGGCATCGTATCCGTCCCGGCTGCCCGGTCCTTCACCCATCCACGAAAGTGTGTCAGAAAAGCCTCGACCCGCAACTGATCCGGAAACTTCAGGTTGAAATCCGGATACAGCGGGTCAAAATGCCCCTCCAGCTCCGGCTTGGTCGCCACATTCTTCGCGACCAGCGGAATATTCCACGGATACGGGCTCGTGCCCCCGCCATACTCTGCCGGGACCGCCTCTCCCTGCTTGATCAACCCGTGTGCACAAAGCGCAGGGGCAGGCTCCGGTGTCCCGTTCAGTGGCGTAGGCTCCTTCGGCGCTTCTCCCGAGTCGTCGCAGAATTTCGTCGAAACATATTCCCCGAAGTGATAAAGCGACTTGCCATGGCGCGCCAGGTCCGCCCATAGATAGCCGCTGTCCGGCTCATTGACGTCTGAAATCCCCTCCGCCAGTGGATATCCCTGCTCCACTACCCCCTCAAAGTCGTAAGACCGTTCCCGTCCCCGATACGACTGCTGCCAGGTTTTCTCCGTATAGTCGCTCGTGATCCCCGCCGTTGACCATACGTGCCCGTCCCCCGACACCTCTCCGGAATCGTAGAAGTTGTCGAGCACCCCGAACTGCCGCGCCAGCTTATGCAGGTTCGGCGTCACTGCCTCGCCATACATAGTCAGACTGGCATCCCCATCCCCTGCACCCAGGTCGCCAAAAATCTGGTCGTAGGTTCTGTTTTCTTTAATGATGTAAATCACATGCTTGATCGGGTTCGTCCCGTCCCGAAATTGCAAATGCTCCTTCTCCGCGGTGATCCGATTGCTCTTTACCGCCGCTGCTGACAATTCCGGAAGGTCGCGCATCGCCGCATCCAGGTCCACCGAGGCCAGAGACCCATAGAGCAGCGTCGCTATGTAGGTATGGGGGCGCGAGGCAAGCCGCTTCGATTTCGATTCGCCACTTTCCGGAGCGTGCTGTGGCTGCTTGTTCGGACCCGTCCCTTTGCCCTTAGCCGTTGCGATGTACAGCTTGTTGCCCTGGGTCTCGACTGCTGTCGGGAACCACTCCGTCGGAATAAAGCCGGTCGCATGCACCGGCTCGCCCTTCGCGATCCTTACCGGCGTCGAAAAGACAGCCACCGTATCCGAGGCCGAATTTGCCACGTACACCTGCCGGCCATCCGGCGACACTGCCAGCGCACTCGGCTCTGCCCCGAAATAGCCCTGCCCAGGCAATCGCGTATCCAGCGTCCCGGCCAGCTGCATCCTTTTGCCATTCACGCGGATCACGGCGACCGCATCCCGATTGGAGAGAGCGACATACAGCGTCTTCTCATCCGGGCTAAACGCCAGCGCCGCAGGATGCGAGCTCGGACCTGTCGCCGCCTTCGGAGGCAACAGGGGAAGCGTCGCCGCCACCCGCCCTGTCCGCAGATCCAGCTCAGCGATTGCCGACCCGTTCCACAGCGCCACGAACGCCCGCTGCTGGTCGCGGCTCACCGCGACCGCAATTGGATAAGCAGACGGCACTACCGGCCCGGTTGCCAGGTCAAACCGCGCCTGGATCTTTCCCGTCTTCGCATCCATTAACAACACGTCATCCGAGAAGTTGTCTGCAACCAGCAGCCCTTCTGCCCCCTTTGCGCCCTTCACCAGCGCAAGTCCGGTCGGCAGCGGATTTGCCATTCCAGCCGCCAAAGGCTTGCCTGCCTGGTTCTGCATATGTCCCGGAGCCAGCTTCTGCAGCGGCACGGGCATCAGCCGCTCCGGCTCAATCGCCCCGGCAGCATCCACCGTGTAGACCGCGATGGCATTCCCGGTCTGTTCCGGCTTGCCACCCTCGGGTGCCGACAGCGAGTCCAGACTTGCATACAGATGCTTTCCGTCCCCACTGAATACCAGCCCCGAATACAGCGTCTGTGACGCTTGCACCGCAGTCCGGCTCTCTGGAAAATCCTTCAGCTTCCCGTTCTTCGTATCCAGGATCGCAATCGATTGATCGTAATTCGATTCGTACGTCCCGAATCCCGCATTCACAATCGCCAGCAGCCGATGATCCGGAGACCACGCCACCGCCATCGGCAGACTGTTCAACTTCACCGGCGCCCCCGGCAGCGGGGTCAGCAACTGCTTGCTGGTGGGCAGATCGACAGACGTTTGTGCTGACAGGACGAAGGGCGCCAAAAGAGCAGCGCCCAGCAGGATCGAACCAACCCTCAATGACACAACAAATCGCGGCGGCCACATAGCTCTCAAGTTAACAAAAGATGAATTCCGAAGCAGCCGGCAGCGGACCATTTCACAAGCTATTCACCTCGGCAGCCTGAACGCTCGAAGGTCCATGACCCGCGGGCTTTTATCTCATGACATTCCCGCAAGGACTTACCAGAAATTAACGTTGCAACTGCCCCGCGTGCGTAAGGATTGCCTTCGGTCCGTCAATACCAGCTTCCGGTCACGGGAGAGCGGCAGCAGGGCCACCTGCCGTGCAAGTCCCCCGCTAGGTTTGGTCAGTACAACGCATACGAGGAAACGCATGAATCAGAAATGGACTAAAAACTGTGCCGCACTCGCGCTCGCCGCAGTCCTGCAGCCCGGTTTTCTCATCGCACAGGAAGCCCAGTTTGCGACACAAACCGCAGGCAGTGCTCCAGGAAACAGGCTCGTGGAACTGGCCCCCAAATCCAGTAGCACGGTCTCCCGCCGTATCATCCAGCCGACCTCCGAAGCCATCCTGACGGACGACCAGAAGCTCGATCTGCTGCGCAAAAAAGTCAAGTACGTCTTCGTCCTCTTCCAGGAAAATCGTTCATTTGACTTTTATTTCGGTACCTATCCCGGCGCCAATGGCCTCTTCTCCAAGCCCGCAGCCAAGACACCCGGCTTCGTACAGACCATCGTCAACACGGACGGAAGCATCGGCACCATCTCGCCGTTTAAGATCCCGGCGAGCATCACTGCCACCGGCGGCGCAACGGTGCCCCTCTATCCTGCCGACACAGACTCTGTCGACCACTCACATGCCGGTATCGACAACGACCTCGACGTCGACGCCGACAACGTTCCCCACAATGACCGTTACGCTTTGAACGCGGAAGGTCTCACGACACTCAATGGCACCATCGTCAGCAGCACCACCAAGCTGCCGCCGGCCACCCCGCCGACCCTCGCTCAGAAGCAGAAGGCCGAACTCGTTCTGGCGCACGTGGACTGCGACGCAGCCCCCGTCCTATGGAACTACGCTGACCGCTTTACCCTGTTTGACAACTTTTTCGACACGGTCATCGGACCCTCCACCCCGAACGCCATCGCCATGATCGCCGGCCAGTCCGGTGAAACGCAGTGGGTCGAGCATCCCGAACTGGGCAGCAACGTCACCCTGACCAACGCCAGTCTGCCCATCGTTTCCGACCCGCAGCCCTTCTGGGGCTCTGCGCTCGATGTCTTCACCCCGGCCGGAGAGAAGCAGCCCGTAGACAATCCCGGCGGCGTCTCCAGCAATCCCGCCTCGAACCTGACCTTCGCCACCCTGCCGCTCTCCTTCATGGGCTCGAAGATCTATGACACCACCTCGTATGACAACAACATCGGTGCCGACCTCGCCGACGTACAAAACGACATCAGCAAGATCGCCGGTGACAAGAACAAGCCCGTGAACTGGGGATGGTTCCAGGAAGGCTACAACCACGAGCCGACCGACCCCACCGGCACCACCACCAACTACGACTACATCGCTCACCACAACGCACCACAATACTTTGGCTACGAAGCCAATAACCCGAAAGAAACCAAGTCGCACCTCAAGGGCCTCGGCGACTTCTTTACTGCAGTCAGCACGCAGACTCTACCCTCCAGCGGCGTATTCTACGTCCGCGGCGGCTATGGCAACCTTGACGGGTTGACTCCACAGGACAAGAACCCCGCCGTCCAGGCCAACTTCAAGGGCAATGACGATCATCCGGGCTACTCTGACCTGCAGATCAGTTCAGCCCTGATCGCCGACGAAGTGAATGCAATCGCCAGCAGCCCCTACTGGAAGGACAGCGCCATCGTCATCACCTATGACGAAACCGATGGTGAATACGATCACGCCCAGCCCCGTGTCCGTTCGCAGGATCCCGAAGGCAATCCGCTCGACCAGGGTCCACGCATTCCAGCCATCGTCATCTCGCCCTATAGCGCGGTGCATACTATCTCGCATGAACGCACCGAACACAGCTCCATCATCAAGTTCATCGACAAGCTCTTCAATCTCACCCCGCTTGCCGATCTGCCGGATGAAGCTGCTGCCCGCAAACTGGGTCAGGCCGAATTCGGACAGAAGGACCTGGGTCCTGCAGACGACAAGGTCGCTGGCGTTGGTACCCTCTTCACTGCCTTCGATAACAACCGTCTGCTCGGAACAGCCAGGCCACTGGAAGCTTCCTATGCGATGATCCCGACCAGCCAGACCACCACGCTGCCCCAGTTCGGCGGCAATGGATGCCGTATTCTCGGCATTACACCCACTGACCTCGGTCCGAATGGCACCATCATCGATCCGCCGCCGGCCGACTTCAATCCACGGCCCGGCACCACACCCGGACTCCCCAGCTCCGGCACCTGGGTCCCGTAAATTCCACAGCCTCAACCAGCGAGGGGACCGGGCAACCACCCGGTCCCTTTGCACTTTCTACCTCGATACAATCCACCTGCTCCGCATACCAAAGACTCGCGTGAAACCTATCTCAATCCCATCCTTCGCACTCCTTACCCTGCTGCTCGCCACTCTTGTACCTGCCGCACAATCAGCCAGCCCTGCCGCCTCGATCCTGGACACGGTCAAGTCCACCGGCACCCTGCAATGCGGCGTCATCCGCGAAGAAGAGGACTACTCCAAGGCCGACACTCACGGCAACCGCGCTGCTTTCGACATCGACATCTGCAAAGCCATCTCCAGTGCCGTCATCGGAGACAAGGGAAAAGTCGTCTTCTCCGCCTTCTCTGACGAACCTTCGGCCATTCAGGCCCTGCGCGCCGGCAAAGTGCAGGTCATCGCCACTGCAACGCCCAGCGTCACCAATAAAATCCTCCTCGGCGTCTCCTTCTCGCCCGTCATCCTCATCGACGGTCAAGGCTTCCTCGTCAAGAAGACTTCCGGCATCACAAGTCCCGCCGATCTTGCCGGCAAAAAAGTCTGTTTCATCGACCAGACCACCAATGTCGAAAACCTCACCGCCTGGTCGCAGCGGGAGAAGGTCAAGGTAATTCCGTTCCCTTTTGAAGAAGAAGGCGAAATGGAAGCCGCCATGTACACCGCGAACTGCGCCGCCATGACCAGCGACGTCACCCAGTTGGCCAACACCCGCGCACGCTTCAACGTCCGCGCCAAAGAATTTGATATCCTGCCGCAGCTCATCTCCAAAGACCCCCTCGCCGCCGCCTATGTGCCGGGCGACGCGCAGTGGTCCGCTGTCGTTGACGCCACCATGAGCGTCATCCTGCAGGCCGAAGAAAGCAACCTCACCGCCGCCAGCATCGACCAGCAGCGCACCGACACCAACGACCCCGCCATCCCGCTCTACTTCGGGGCCCGCAGCGGCCTCGCCACAAAGCTTCACCTCGATCCCGACTGGGCCGTCCGCGTTATTCACGCCACCGGCAACTACGGCGAAATGTACGAGCGAGACCTTGGCAGCAACAATCCACTGCAACTGTCACGCGGGGCGAACCGCCTCTGGAACCAGGGCGGCTTGCTGTACGCACCAGCACTCGGCAGTCGCTAAGTCCGGTCCTCGTCCGAGCAAGTACCATGGCAAGGTGCGAATTCTTCTCTGCTCTTTGTTGTCGCTCACCCTCCTCACCTCTGTCCTTCACGGCCAGGAACTCACCATCACGCATGTGACGATCATCGACGTAACTGATGGCGCGCTCCATCCCGACATGTCCGTAAACATCGAGGGCAATCGCATCAGCCGCATCACTCATTCGCCCAAATCAATGCCCAGGTCGGCGAACGTCATCGATGCGACCGGCCAATACCTCATCCCGGGCCTGTGGGACATGCATACGCATGTCTTCTTCGATCACACCGCGCCTGATGGCAGAGACCTGATCCTCCCGCTCTTCATCGCCAACGGCATCACCGGTATTCGCGACATGGGCAGCAACCTCGATGCCGTTCTACCCGCACGCCAGCAGATCGCCGCGCATCAACTGCTCGGACCACGCATGATCGTCTCCGGCCCCATGCTCGACGGACCGAAATCCACCTACCTGTCAGCGATCGCCATCACCACACCGGAAAGCGGTCGCAAAGCCGTCGACATGCTCAAGAGCCGCGGCGTTGACTTCATCAAGGTCCAGTCCGGCGTACCGCACGATGCCTATTTCGCCATCGCCGACGAGTCGAAGAAGCTTGGCATCCCCTTCGAAGGCCACGTCCCTGATGCCATCCGCGCCTCGGAAGCCATCGGCGCAGGACAGGTCACCTTCGAACACCTCATCGGCATCTTCGAAGCAAGCTCTCCCGATGAAGATAAGTACCTGTCTGGAAATAAAACTGTCGGCATGTTTCTCGCGACCTATGACCCGGCGCGAGAAACAAAAATTATTCATCTCATCGCTCAGCATCACGTCTGGCAATGCCCAACGCTTTACTGGGAGCGCGGCCAGTGGCTGGTCGATGCCATCGACTACAACCAGGATCCTGACATCGGCTACGCTGCGCACAGCTGGGTAAGTCAACAATGGCCTGCGTCGCAAAAGGCTATCCTGTCCTCGCTCGATACGGATCCGCTCCCTGTCCGCGAAAAGTTCGTCGACCACGAACTCGACATCGTCCGCAAACTCCACGCTGCCGGCGTACCTTTTCTTGCCGGCACAGACACACCCGCCGGTGTCGATGTCATTCCCGGCATCAGTCTTCATCTGGAGTTGCAGCGTTTCGTCGCCGCCGGTTTCACGCCACTGCAGGCTCTGCAAACCGCCACGCTCAATCCCGCGAGGTTCTCCAACCGGTTGAATGATTTCGGCACCATCGAGCAAGGCAAATTAGCCGACCTGGTCCTGCTTACTGCCAATCCGCTGACTGACATCGCCAACACCCGCAGCATCCGTGCCGTCATTGCCGATGGAAAATACTTCTCCAAACCCGAGCTTGAGCAGATGCGCCATCACTTGAAGCAGACAGCTGCATCCCGCTGAAGCACAATCAAGGATATCTATGACCAAGCTCCTTTATCTTGCCTCCACAATCGCTCTCCTTGCGGCTCAACCCATCACATCGCAGACGGCAGGACCATCCCCCAAATCCTACGACGTCCACTACACCAGCACGCCCATCCAGATCGATGGCAGCCTGAACGACCCGGCATGGAAGCAGGCAGAATGGACCACAGACTTTGTCGACATCGAAGGCTCCGCCAAACCAGTTCCGCGTTTCCATACCCGGGCCAAGATGCTTTGGGATGACAAGTATCTCTACATAGCAGCCGAGCTGGAAGAACCGAATGTGAAGGCCGCGCTCACACAGCACGATTCCGTCATCTTTCATGACAATGATTTCGAAGTCTTCGTCAAACCGCTTCCAGCGACCGCCAGTTATTACGAGTTCGAGATGAACGCCTTGAACACAGGATGGGATCTCTTCCTCAACAAGCCCTATAACCAGGGAGGAACGCCGGACAACAGCTGGGATATTCAGGGACTCAAGACAGCCGTTGCGATCCAGGGCACGCTCAACCAACCCGCCGATACGGACCATGGATGGACACTTGAGATCGCCTACCCGCTGACTGCCTTCGAATCAAGACAGCACGTACCTTCGCCGGGAGACGGGACGCAATGGCGCATCAACTTCAGCCGTGTCGAGTGGAAGCCAGGTCAACTCCACGAAGATAACTGGGTCTGGTCACCCCAGGGAGTGATCAATATGCACGTGCCGCAACAATGGGGATATCTCAATTTCCACAAAAGTCACTAACAAATAAAAGAGGCCAGCGTATCAGGCTGGCCTCTCTGGAATACTGCATCGCAGCTAGAACGTGTAATGTGCGGACAATTGCAGGATACGCGGCAGACTTCGGGTATTCGTGATCTGCCCGAAATTACCATCCGTGACACCGTTATCCGGATTGCCATAGCTCGCAATGTTGAACACATTGAAGCCATCGGCACGGAATCCAATCGCCTGCCTTTCTGTAATGTGGAAGTCTTTGAACGCCGAAGCATCAATCTGCTCGTAGCCGGGAGCGCGCTCTGATCCTACTGACGCCGTCCCGAAGGTAAGTGCCTGGGCAGGTCCATAAGCGCAGATCCCGTTGTCCGGTCCGTTGCACCCGGTCGCAGAAGCGTCCGTCCCGAACCAATGGTTCACCCCGCGATTCACCACCTTCAGCTTCCGATAGTGGTTAGCGCGCGCCTGTCCGAAGCTATTCGTATTACTGTTTTGTGGACCATTGATCGTCACCGGGAACCCTGAGTAAGCAACGACAGAACTCGAGACAGACCAGCCTCCAAGCAGCAGGTCCACCGCGCGATTGGTAGTGCCGCCGAACTTCTGTCCGCGTCCGAATGGCACAGCATAAACGATCGTTCCGGACAGGTTATGCCGAACATCCTGACCTGCCGGACCATAATCAGCCCGGCCGTTATAGCCATCTTCGTACGCACCATTCTGCCCGGAGATATTCGACGACGTGTAGTTACCCGCACTATTTGTCAGAGCCTTCGAGTAGGTATAGTTCACCGTCCAGGTAAAGCCATTGTCTTCACGATCCCGCACCGTGACTTCACCAGCATTAAAATTCATGCCGGCCTCCGATTCAGTGATCAACAGCGCCCCGCCCTGCCCGACCAGGTTCGCAAATGGCGCCGCGTCTGCAGCCGGAACCGCCGCACCCGATGGCTGTGCAGCGATATCCGCAGCCTGGGCCAGCGTCAACTGGTTGCCATTGCGATAGTCCGCAAGGTGCTGCCCGGTCTCCCCTACATAGGCCACGGAAGCAGACAGCTTGTTGGTGATTTCATATTCAGACGTCACGTTATATTCGTGAATATAGGCGGGCTGTATATTCTGCGGCCACGCTCCGAAGCCCGCAGCCTGGTTGTTGATCGAACTTAACGAGAAGCCGTTCACCACCTGGATAGGTGCGCCCGGACTGTAGGGCGTGCCCGCCGATGCCGGAACCGGCACTGGAGCCGTCGGCTGAGCAAAGGCCAGGAACGGGCTCTGATACGTCAGCCGCTGGTTGTTCGCGTCGCCCTCAAAGAAGCTCGTCGCACCGTAACCGCCGCGAAGCACGAAGCGCGGAGTCGCCTGGTAAGCGAAGCCGAATCGCGGCTGTATCTGGTTCTTGGTCGCCTGGTAGCAGGAAATGTTGTCACACACGACCGAGCCCGCAGGCGCACCGGAAGGCACCGACCCTGCATACTCCACCGTGCCCTTCTGGGACCCGCTCAGGAAGACATTG
>CAZZVA010000068.1:0-13839 GCA_964657345.1 uncultured Acetobacteraceae bacterium
CGCCCGGCTTTCGCAACGCGTCCACCATTCCGGACAGGCGAGAAAGACGGAGAGACGCGCCCGTTTCGCCCCCGCGCCGGGAGCGACCGACCACAGGGCGAGAGGCGGCCTTTCCGTCCTCGCGAAGAGGCTGGCCCTGCCGGCTCAAATGACAACCGCAATAGCAGCCGCGCCGGTTTCCAATCGCGGACCGGTGGCCGTTCCGGTCGTCCTGCCGGAGATCGGCCTCGACCGGACCGCGTGGCCGGGGATCGTCCCTCGAGCGGCCGTCCGCGGCCTCCGCGCACGGATGGAGACCGACCCTACACTCCTCGCCCCCGGACCGGCAGTGGGACTGACAGTCGACCGCCGCGGCGCTTTGACAGCAAGCCGCCATTCCCGCGGCGCGATAATCGTTCATCCGCAGAAAGCCGCCCGCCACGCAGGGAGGGCAGCAGTTCCGGGTATCCGTCGAATCCGAATCGGCCCAGCCGGGCGCCGCGGCCTGCCGGAAACTTTGCGAAACGGGAAGGAGGGTCTGCGGACCGCCGGTCAGGTACTGGCCGACCGGGAGCTCGCCGTGCAGCGGGTCCTCGACCAGGCGGCAACGATCGGCCGCCATCCCGGGGCGGAAAAACCGGCTTCAGTGCGAGGCCTGCTTCCGGTGATCGCGCACGGCCAGGGACGTCTGGACGTCCGCCGGGTCGCAATCCCGGGGGCACCGGCAGGCCGGGCGGTCCGCGTGTGGGAAGCAGTCGTCCATTCGGCGGCAAAGGCGGCGCTCGTCCTTCAGGTTCCCGCTCAGGCTCTCCGCGGCCGGGTGGCATGAAGCCGCCGACGCGCAAACCACGTCCGGAGAAAGATAGCGAATGAGTACGGACAACGGACAGCACCGTCCGTCGAGGCATTTCGATGGCGGCACCGGACCAGCGGACGATCCCGCGCATGCCGGCGAAGCGGTGCCGCTTATCATCGCGATCGACGGACCGGCAGGTGCCGGCAAGAGTACGCTCGCCGCCCATCTCGCCTCACGCTTCCAGTTGCTGAACCTTGAAACCGGCGCCATGTATCGGGCTTTCGCACTCAAGGTGCTGGAGGCCGGGCTGTCGCCGGATGATGCCTCAACGCTTGAAACAGTCCTTCACCACACCGAGATCGTGCTCGAACCTGGCACGGATGGAAACCGCGTGTTGCTCGATGGCGTTGACGTGACCAGCCGCCTGCGCACGCCCGAGGTGACAGCAGCAGCGTCGCGAGTCAGCGTCCATCCGGCGGTGCGGGCATGGCTGGTGGCCCTGCAGCAAGCCATGGGAACGGCGCCGCGGATCGGCAGTACCCTGGCAGGTGTCGTGATGGAAGGCCGTGACATCGGTGGTACGGTCTTTCCGCAGGCTCAGGTCAAGATCTTCCTGGATGCGTCACCCGAGAAGCGAAGTGAACGTCGATATGCGCAGGTGCCAGCAGAAACAGGCACTAAGGCGACGACAGCCGCGAATCCAGAGACGACCCAGAGTCCGGAAGATGTTCTGCGGTCGATGCGGGAGCGGGATCAACGCGATCGGAACCGGCCTATCTCGCCGCTGAGGCCGGCGCCGGACGCAGTGATCATCGACTCAACCTACCTCACACTGGATGAAGTGATTGCGCAGGCCGAAGCGATCGTTACTGAACGGTGGGCTCCGGCGGGACGTCGTTAGCCGGAGCACGCAGATGCCGGGCCGGCCGCTCGGGGCGTTCCGGCTTCTCCGGACGTTCCGACTGTTCAGGTACCTCGACATTCGCGCCGGCTTTTCGAATATGCACATCGCCATGGTTGGTCACTACTGATACCGTCGGCCCGCCTCCTCCGACCTTCCCACTGGCGCTCCGGTGATCGTTCTGGTTGCTTTGTGGGACGTCGAAATCAGTCGACATATCGCCGTCATTGGTGGAGGCCTGCAGGGTGAACCTGGCATCGGGCGGCAGGCTCAGATCGATCGAGCCATTGTCGTTGTGAATGCTTACGTCCTGCAGGGGCGCCGAGGCTGTGAGTGTAACGTCGCCATTACTGTTTTCAATATGGGTTGCACCCTGGACAAATGTTCCCTCGACATCCTTGGAGCGAGTGACCACGCGCACAGGGCCGGTCACATTCTTGAATTGAAGATCGCCTGAGTCGAGGGTCAGGCTTCCTGGAACACTCGCGATCGTAATATCCGTGCGGCTCGAATGAAGATTCAACGGCGCTGAGATTTGCTGCAGATGCATATCGCCGAAGAAGTCGCCGTTAAGCGAGACATGATTTTTGATGCCCGAAAGCGATACATCGTCCATGCGGCCTTCCACGATCACTTCGCCGCCAATCGTCGTGGCCGAGAAATCTCCCTTGCTCATGTGGGCATGTACATTGCCGCTGATGTTGTCCAGCTTGACGTCGCCTTTGCCCGCCGACACGGTCACATTGGTCTTTGTTCCGTCGACCGTGACGTCGCCGTGACCGGCATTGATGTCCAGAGAAGCATCCGCTGGCATCTCGATCGTCAGATCAGCATGCGCGGCGTTGATGTCGGCGGTCTGCAGAAGAAGTTGTGAGCCGGAGACAGTAATATGCGGTGCGATGCGGCCGAGCTGCTTCTGTGCATCGCGGTCGGACGATGCATAGACCACGTTCCGGGAAGATACGTGCATGCGCTCGTCCTGCGAGGCAGAGATGGTCACGTCTCCGCGAGGATTCACGATGCGCAGCGAGGCATTTGCCGGCATCGCTTGTTCGAGCTCGGTAGTGGCGTCATGCTGCTGGCCGAACAGGTGCCAGGCGAGGTCGTCGTCTCCGTCAGAGAAGTTGAACGGCTGCCAGCCCCGGTGATTTTGCCAGCCCATGTGCGAGCTCGAGCCAACAATCGCGAGGATGATGATCAGGACGACGATGCCGCCAACTCCGCGCCGAGCACCGTAGGGTCGATCGCGTTCCAGCCACCACTCTCCGAGTGAGAGCACACCGATGCCGATCAACAGGAGCGGCCACCACCGGCTGTACCACTCCCAGAAGGCCAGGCCGTTGATCTTTCCAGCCTCGATCAGCAGGGCGATGATGCCGATCAGCACCAGCAGGATGGGGCGAACGACGGATGGCCGGCGCTGCATTCGCCAGTAGTCGCGCTGCGCCTTGTAAGCATCGCGCTGGGCGCGGGCAGCATCCCGCGCTGAATAGGGTGGAGGAATGGTCGCCATTACAGCCTCCCTTCTGGAGTGATATCCGCTGGTGGTATAGGGACGATGGACGTGGATGGTGATGCCGGCGGGCCAGGTTGCGTCCAGCCCTGCTGCGGCACACTGCCCGGATACCCTCCGCTGAAGCTACCGGTTGGGTAGGCGGATGGATCAGCGACTGTCAATGCTGAACGCTCCAGCAAGGTGAGCACGCCCGCCACGATCAGGTAGAGGGGCCAGCTCTGTCCAAAGCTCAGCACACCCCACTGATGCAGCAACGCCGTCAGGCCAAAGGTCAGCAGAAAAGCAGGTCCGCGTAAACGGCGGATCAACAGCCAGCGGGCGTTCATAATGAGCCTCCCTGTCCATTTCCGTTCCCACCTCGAAGTCCGGCTTCGCGCGTACGGCGGATTACGAGCCATACACCCACGCCGACAATCAGCAGCGGCCAGCCGCGCCCGATCCAGTCTTCGTGGAATATGCCCAGGCTGCCGAGCAGGAACAGGACACCGAGTCCGATGAGCACGATGGCGCCGGTAGGCACGTCATTCCGGCCAAGTGGCACCTGCGTCGGCACATAAGGCGCCGCTGGTGGCGGCGGACCCCCGGCATAGGTGCCAGGGACAAATCCGGCGGCGAAGCCTGCAGTCGGCGGGACGTAGGCGCTGTAGGCGCCAGCAGCACCTGCCGGCGGTTCTCCCGAGAAGGGTGCGGACGATGGCGCCGGTCCGGTGCCCGGCGTAAACGGTATTCCAGGAGGAACTGGCGGAGGCACCATGCCTTCGGGATGCTGCTGCAGACCAAGCCGGTGTCCAAGATCATTCAGGCCGAAGGGATTGGGCAGCGGCGTTCCATCGCGACGCGCACGCGCCGTCTGGTAGGCGTCAAAGACCTGGTAGGCGATCCAGAAGGGAATCAGGATGCCGAAGAAGCTCTCATGCGCCGAGAAACTGCAAAGCAGGGCGAAGATGAAAACATGCGCCAGTCCCTTCACAAATTGGCCGTTGTACATCGCACCGACTCCGGGAATGAAACCCAGTCCCAGCGCGAGGCCGGGATTTGGTGCGCCCGACGCGGGCAGACCGACGTAGGTAGGACGAGAGCCGGGTGCAGCCCCCGGTGTGTTGACACGGGCTGTCAGGCAGGGCTCGCAGTAGACGATACCGCCTACGTTGCGGACACATTCCTGGCAGAGAGGTTTGCCGCAAATCTGGCAATAGGCAGAAACAGGTGTTGCAGGGTGATTGGCGCAATTCATCTTAGACTCCTTCCCGTCCGGTCGTGATGTCGTTCTTTACAGGTCTCGAACGATGCATGGTGCATAGTCCGACCGCCTGCTTCCCGGTACGTGCTTTCACAACAAAGATTGTTTTCAGTTCCAGGTGCGAGCCGCCATCACGGCACACACTGTGCAGATGAGGCTGCTCCGTCTCGAAAGCATCGCTGCGAAGACTGGCTGTTACTGCTTCTCCAGTCAACGCACCTTGCCGCGGCGTACCCGGTGCCGCCTGGATCACCGGCAGTTGTTCACCTGGGTCGCTCTTCTGCGCACTCCCGTCGTTTGGCTTCTTCTGCTTCGGTTGCACGTTCTTGTTCGCAGGTGCCGCATTCGGCGTGCTGTCGGACGGGGCCGTGTTCTGGCGGATTTCGCGGACCCGGGACTCCAGTTCGTACACAAATCGAAGATTGTCGTAATAGCGGACCAGGTGAGCATCGGCCACATAGAATTGCCGCGTCAGGCTGCTGGCAATCGCAGCCGGCTTCAGGTCGCTGAGATGAAAACCATTCAGACGGACACCCGTCAGGTTCAGGGTAAAGGCGATCGAGAAGAAGGCCATCGCGGCAGTCATCATCCAGCGTGACTGTGCGGCATGACGCTCCAGCCCCGGCAGCCATCCCGGGGGCACGCTGGCGGCAGTTTCGCCCGCCACCGCCAAAGGTGTACTTGGCACTAGTTCGGTACCACTGGTCTGAGCCAGGATCCGTCCCACCAGGTCTTGCGGAACGTCCGGCTCCGCTTCCAGAAAGCTCAACCACTCGCTGCCGCGCTTCGCTTCCTCCATCAACTGGGCGCAAGCCAGGCACCCTTCGCGATGGGTCTCGAAGGCCGCCGACTCGGTTGCCGACAGGGTCCCATCGAGAGCGTCTACCAGCAGCGCCTCCCACTCGGAGCAATCCAACCGGCGTGGTTTGCCTCCAGTCTCGCCCCTAGGCACCTCGGATTTTGGGTCAAAGGTCGACATCTACATCACCTGCCCTTTGCTGCGTTCCAGCAGCCGTGCCAGTTCCGCACGGCCACGGCTGATACGGGATTTCACTGTGCCCTCAGGAATGCGCAACACTGCTGCGATCTCTTTGTAATCCATGTCCTGCAGATCCCGCAGGATCACGGCCTCCCGCAACTCCGGCGATACCCGCGCCAGCGCGGCCTGCACCATACTGCCAAGTTCCTTGGTTGCCGCCTGGTCGTGCGGAGAAGGTGCCCGCGACGCCATGCGGTCGCTTAATTTCAAACCTTCCTGGTCTTCGCTTGCCTGATCCCATCCCTGATCAAAAGAATCACTTGCCCGTTCCAGCCGCGTCTTCCGGAAATGATCCACCAGCATATTGCGTGTCAGAGTGGTAATCCAGGTATTGAAACCGCCCTTGGCAGCGTCAAAGTTCTTAAGGTTGCCGTACAGCTTGAGAAACAGATCCTGGGTAAGGTCTTCGGCGTCATGGGCTGATCCGGTAAAGCGATAGCAAAGCCCATACACTCTTCGATGCTGTCCGCGGACCAGTTCGGACCAGGCACTGTTGTCACCGTCCATACAGTGCTTGACGATCAGCACCCAGTCGACATCCGGCGCAGCACTGATCTTCGCCGCGGCAGGGGGCACTGCTGCCGAGCCTGGAAAAGGCCGGGTATCGCGCCGCGTACTGTCAGGTGCCGGACTCATAGAGGCTGGAAGGCTCTTCTCCGGCGCCCAGACCCGCTCTACCTTACGAGGAGCGGCCGAGGCCATCGCAAAACCATTCCACGGTAGTGTAGCCGCCAGACTCATGAAAGCTTGTACGCAGCCTTCAAGGAATTGGTTCCCGGGACGGGGGAAACCGCGCGCTGATCTGTAGCGCGGTCCCGACGGGCATCCGAGAATCACTCATCCGGCGCCTTGCCTGGCACCATGCCCGCTAGCGGTCAGCCATCCTGGAAGGGCCTGCTACCATGACGCACAAGCCCGCATCCGTGTGAGGAACCTGTTTGAGTTATCGTCTGCAGCTCTGCTGCCGCCTCCTGTCCATCCTTCCTGCAGCAGCTCTTCTGCTGCCTCCCGCTTCGGCGCAAGGCGGATCTGCCGCGACGCAGGTAGTCCATGCCGGCCGCCTGATCGATGTGCGCGACGGTCATGTGACCCAGGATGCCTACATCAGTATTGCCGGGGAGAGAGTCATCTCTATCTCCACCACGGCGCCACCCTCCAGCGGAACCGTCCTCGACCTTACCCGGTACACCATTGTGCCCGGCCTCATCGATGCCCATGGTCACATTCTTTCCGATCCAACAACGCAGTCGTCGGCAGCTTACCTGATGACCTCGGCACCCGAGGCGACCATTCGCGGTGTGGCCAATCTGCAGCTCTGGCTCAAACATGGCTTCACTGTCGTGCGCGATGCCTGCGAGTCGTATCCCTCCTATCCGCAGTTCGCACTGCGAGACGGAGTGGCGAAGGGCCTGATATCCGGTCCGCGTATCATCGCGGCGGGCAGTTGCGTGTCTCTTACGGGCGGCCATGGGGATGCGGATCGTCTTTCGCCCGATAAGCCGGGCTTGCATGAGCCCAACGAAGTCGACACCGTCGACGACGTCAGCCGCATTGTGCGACGCGACATCAAGTATGGCGCCGACTGGATCAAGCTGATGGCCACTGGCGGCGTGATGGACCCGATCAGCGACTACCGCGTGCAGGAGTTGAGCGACGAGCAGATGGCGCGAGCCGTTGCCGATGCCCACCGCGCCGGACACAAGGTGATGGCACATGCCGAAGGCGCAGCCGGCATCAAGGCAGCCGTGCGCGCCGGTGTCGATTCCATCGAGCATGGAACCGTGCTCGACGACGAAGGTGCGAAGCTGATGGCCGAGCACGGCACTTGGCTGGTACCCACGCTTTACTGCTTCCAGCATGATCTACAGACCGGCCTCTCCAAGGGTCGCGAGCTTAGCAGCATGGCCAAAGGCATCGCCATCGTAAAGGAGCAGGGGCCTGCCTTTCAGCGTGCCTTGAAGTACCACCTGAAAATCGCGTACGGGGTCGATGATGACGATGTCGACGAATCCGTTTCGATGGAGTTCGGAGCACTGGTGCGCGGCGGGATGACCCCATTGCAGGCATTGCAGGCAGCCACCATCAACGGCGCAGAACTGCTGTCGCTCGATAAGGACCTCGGCACCATCGAGCCGGGCAAGTTTGCCGACCTGGTTGCCGTGCCCTCCAACCCGCTGGATGACATCACCACGATGGAACATGTCGCCTGGGTGATGAAAGCGGGGAAAGTCGTGAAGACGCTCGAGCAGTAGCAGCTCGCACTCCTATTTCGGCGTAGTCGCAAAGTTCTTCTCGATGAACTCGACCACCCGGCGTCGCGCGTCGTAGCCATGCCACGGCTCCGGCACCGGGGCACCGTAGAGTGCACGCGCCAGCGGCCCATGGTTGTCCCGCGGGTAGGTGACCAGTTCGACCGGGACGCCCATCTGTCGCAGGGATCGATACATTTCCTGCGACTGGCCGAGTGGGTCTGTCGTGTCGCTTTCGCCCTGCAGCAGCAGGAACGGGGTCTTCGCCTTGCCGGCATTGGCCAGCGGACTCTGCCGCCAGGTGTCAGCAGGGTGCTCCCATGGCTTGCCAAAATACCAGCGGTCATACCAGGAGTCGCTCTCTGTTCCGTATTCACTGTATTGATCGATCACCGGAGCACCACTGATGATGGCTTTGAAGCGCGTCGTCTTGCCCTCGACAAACCCGGCCATCTCGCCGCCATAGCTGTAGCCCATCAGCGCCATCCGATTAACATCGATCGCTTCTGTCTTCAATACGTAGTCGACACCCGCCATGATGTCACGGTAATCGCCACCGCCAAGATCGTTCTTGTTGGCAGCCGCAAAAACTGCGCCGTAGCCGGAGCTGCCGCGAGGATTGGTCCGCAGCACGGCCCATCCATGCCCCAGCAGAAAATCGATCCATGGCTCGTGACCATCCGCGTAAGCACCGAGCGGGCCGCCGTGTACCTCCACAATCAGCGGCACCTTTTTCGACGCTGCCTCCGGCGGCAGATATAAGCGTCCTTCGATCGTGAAGGTGTCGCTCTTCCATTCAATCTTCTTCGGCGCAACACTCAGCAGGTGATCCGTGCCGAGCTCCGGCGTCTTCACCACCCGCGGTTCGCTCTGGAGGTCGGCGCTGTAGTAGAGAGCAGGAGTCTGGCCGCCGCTGCTACCCAGAAATAACCATCCTGAGCGCTTCAGGTTGGTGCTGACAGACGTGATGTCCGATGGGCGCAGCGCGAGCGGCTTCGGCTCGGTTGATCCGGCTGCGTACACCGTGACTTTGCCATTGAATCCGGATTCGACTGATTGCAGGATAGAGCCGTCTTCCAGGGGGATCGGCTCACTGCCGCGCAGGGAGCCTTTGAACCCGTCACTCAAATTACGGCTGGCCTTCGTCTCCGTGTCATACAGGAAAAGGTCTGAATAGCCCGGCGGTGCGTCGTGTTTCGCCTGCGCCAGGTACACGATTGATTTTCCATCCATGGTCCAGGCCGCGGTGTCGATGGCAGGCGGAAGACTACTGAGGATGTGCGGATGTGTCGTATCCGAAAGAGCCAGCAGCCACGTGCTTTTTGCCGGACCAAGGTCACCCGCACTGTTCACGCCATCGGCGATCGCAACAATCCTGCTGGAATCACTGCTCCAGGCCACGTTACGGACGTCCGGGTCGACCGGCGTGAGCGTCAGCTTGCTGGTCGCAACGTTTAGTAGATACAGACGCGAGCCATGCGGGTTGTGATCCACCCACTCGGCATCCGCCTTGGCCTCTTTCTGCGCCTTTTCTCCGGCCGTCTCCGGATCGTCGGCGACAATCGCGATTGTTTTTCCATCCGGCGCGACCGCGAAGTGCGAGACATCGATGGCGACTTCATCGGACTTGGCATCCGGCTTGCCCTCGGCTGCTTTCCTATCATTTGGCGGCAATGCATCCGCAAGCTTCGACTGGTCGACGACCGGAGTGGTCTTCAAGTCGAAAGCCTTCGCTTCCCCGCCGTTCATCGGCAACCGGAAGAGCTGTTGGTGCTCGCCCCGCTTGGCGAGAAACAGGATGCTCTCACCATCCGGCATCCACTCGGCATCGTGCTCGCCGCGCTTATCAGCGTCGGGTGAAAACGTAAGCTGGCGCGGCTCCTCGGTGCCCGTCGTGGTCAGCCAGATGTGACTCTTCGCTCCATCGGCAGTCGCATCGTTGACTTGCAGAAGAATGTCTTTGCCATCCGGGGAGAGACGCGGATCGGCCATGGCCTTGAGATGACGCAACTGCTCGTTGGTGGGAAACTTCGCAGTTGTGTCCTCAGCAGTCGCGGTGAGGAACGCAGGGAAGAGAAGCAGCAGGGATGCAGTACGGGCATAGCGGAACATCTTTGAAGAGTAATGATGCTTCGAAAAAGCGCAAAGCTTTTCCGTTATCGAGGGCCTCCGCTGAACGCGGATCAGGGCAAACCGCTCCGGCCATCAATACGCCTCGCGAACTACGAGTAGCGCCCGAGCGCGGCACGGCCAGTACCTAGTGGACGGTTTTCATTTTGTTGGACATGAAGTCCATCAACAGGGCTTCGCCGAGTGCTTCGGGACGCGTGAAGTAGGCTTTGCCGCGACACATCTTGGTCATCTTCGTCACGAAATCGACGAGGCCCCAGTCTGTCGCGAGCATGAACGTATTGATCATGATGTTCTTGCGTTTGCAGCGCGAGACCTCTTCCAGAGTCTCGCTGATCACCAGGGGATCCAGCCCAAACGCATTCTTGTAGATGCGTCCGTCCGGCAGCGTCAGGGCTGATGGCTTGCCATCCGTGATCATCACGATCTGCTTCATATCTTTGCGCTGACGATCCAGCAAACGCTGCGCCACACGCAGTCCCTCACGGGTGTTGGTGTAATACGGCCCGACTTTGACGCGTGCAATCTGCGAGACCGGAATCTCTTCTGCGGAGTCATGGAAAAGCACGAGCGAAAGGGAATCGCCTGGATACTGCGTACGGATGAGGTGGGACAGCGCCATCGCGACTTTCTTTGCCGGCGTGAATCGATCCTCGCCGTACAGGATCATCGAATGCGAACAATCCAGCATGACAACCGTCGCGCAGGAGCTTTGATATTCGCACTGGTTTACCTGAAGATCGGAATACTCGATGTTCAGTGGAGTGGCAAGTCCCTCGCGGGCGATAGCCGAACTCAAAGTCGCGACGCTGTCGAGATTGAGCGTGTCGCCGAACTCATACTGCTTCGAAGAACCACTAGCTTCAATGCCGGTCGCAAGGTTGAGCGTATCGTGTCGGCCAAAGCTCGATTTTCCCAGCGAACCAAGCAGGTCGCGCAACGTGCGATAGCCGAGGAAGTCCATACTCTTGTCCGTCACTTCGAAGCGGGTCTCGGTCTGCGCTTCGCCAACATTGCCGGGCAGCGACGAGGGTCGTGACGGATCATGCGGCTTGTCGATGGAGATGTAGTTTTCCTGCTCCATGCGTTGGATCAACTGGTCGATCAGCTGCTCCATCTGCTCGGATGACATATCATCCAGGCGCTGTTGCTGATCGGCATCCAGATCACCTGCCTCCAGCGCCTGCCGGATGGCCTCCCGCAGGTTGTCCATGGTCTGGTCGCCCTGCAGTTCGGCAAATTGAGAAAAGGGATCCTGAAAGCCCGAGTCCAAAAGGTAATCAGACAAGGCCTTGAGCAGGTCGTCGAGCTCCATTTCGGAAGCCAGGTCGCCGTTGTATTTGGTATAGCGAACTCTCTTCATAGACCCTTCTCAGTCCCTCTCGATCCACCACCAGCCTAGTTCAATCCACCTTTACGTGAGCGGCGTTGCTGCCATACTTCCTGCTGCTCGCGCTCATCCACTGCACGCTCAGCCTTGCGCTGCGACCGCTCCTGCGCACTGAAGCCTCGCTCTTCGCTGCGACTCACGCGACGATGTGCATACATGCCTTCCAGCAGAAACTCTGCTGCTGCCACGCGCTTCTCTGCAGAGTCGCTGTTCTTGATCTTCAGCGGAGCCAGCTTGTCAAACAAACCCTGGATGCCCTGCAGTTCGGCAAGAATGGCGCTCGATGGCTGATCGTCTTCAATCTTCACCGACCCACCCAGGTTGAACCACTGTTCGATCTGCTGCGTGTTGGTGTCAGTGAAGTATTTGTCGAAGACCTTGGCGATCGCGCCGCGTATCAGCTCGCGTACTACCGTGTCCGCGCCGCGCATTTCGCCTTCATATTCCAGCTCCACCTTGCCGGTAACTCCCGGCAGCGCAGCATAAATATCGCCGATGCGCGGGTAGACCGTCGTCTCGTCATGCAGGAGCGAACGCCTCTCAGCATTCGAGATGACCAGCTCCATCGTCGAGATCGGAAGCCGCTGACTGACGCCGCTCCGTTTGTCGACTTTCTTGTCTTCGCGCGCAGAAAAAGCAATCTGCTCAACGATTTCCCGCAGATAGGCCGGCACTTCCGTGGGCGCAAGACCGCGATCGCTCCAGCTTTCCTGAGCCGTGATCTCCATGCCTTCTTCAATGGTCGCCGGATAATGCGTCCGAATCTCGGATCCAATACGATCCTTCAGTGGCGTCACAATCTTGCCGCGAGCCGTGTAGTCCTCAGGATTTGCGCTGAACACCAGGGCCACGTCGAGCTCGAGCCGAACCGGGTAGCCCTTAATCTGCACATCGCCTTCCTGCATGATGTTGAACAGCGCCACCTGAATCTTTCCCGCAAGATCTGCCAGTTCATTCACTGCGAAGATGCCGCGATTGGCCCGAGGCAGCAGCCCATAGTGCATGGTCAGCTCGCTCGAAAGGTCTTCGCCGCTCTTTGCCGCCTTGATCGGATCCAGATCGCCGATCAGATCGGCCACAGTTACATCCGGAGTCGCCAGCTTCTCCACATAGCGATCCGATTGTGACAAGTAAGCGATCGGTGTTTCATCACCTTTGGCTGCAAGCAGGTCGCGGCAGCGTTTGCAGATCGGATGGTAGGGATTGTCGCGGATTTCGCATCCGGCAATATAGGGCGTTGTGTCGTCGAGTAGCTCGGTCAAAGCACGCAGGATGCGGCTCTTCGCCTGGCCGCGCAGGCCAAGCAGGATAAAGTTTTGTTTGGATAGCAGCGCATTGACAATTTGCGGCACAACCGTGTCATCGTAAACGACGATGCCAGTAAAGATCGGCTGCTTCGCACGCAGCCGGGTAATCAGGTTGTCCCGCAACTCTTCTTTCACATTGCGGTGGGCAATGCGTTCTGCTGAAAATTGCTTGCTCAGGCGCAACTGCCCTAATGTGGAAGGCCTGGCTGCTGCAGGTGTGGTGGAAGCGGCGGTACTGGCCAAGTCAGGCATTCAACAACTCCAGTCTGTGTCCTTCTTCGCAGGGAAGAAGGACGTCTAGCTTTACTTTAGAGCATTCAGGGACGGGCGCAACGACACACGACAGCAGAGCACATCCCTTAATTGATATGGTGGCCATTGGTGGAGGCATGTTTTCGCGTCTGCATGCCGCCGCGCAATTTTGGCAGCACTGCCTGGTAAAACGCCATCAGCCTCTCTGTGCGTTCATAATCCGAACGCATAGTCAATAATTCCTGCTTGAAGTTCAATTCGGCCGGCAGTGACCACGCAATCTGAAAAGACAACGGTTCATCGAGATCGACGCCGATGTGGCGCACATCGGCTCCCGCCAATTCGAGAACCTCAAAATGCAATGCCAGGCAGTGTTCCCGCAATTCACGGTTCGCGGTCGGACCCTCGTCGGCCAGTATCAGGACATCTGCCTGCAGATAGGGCAGGCTGTCGTCCAGATGTTGAATTTCGAACCGCTCACTGCCTTCCGCCAGGATGTCGCATCGTCCATCAGGATATTCCTGTAGGGTGCGCACGATCCGCGCCGTGCAGCCAATGACAGACAGCCCTTCGGTGCTCGCGCACACCACGCCGAAGACCCTGTTCTCATCCACGCAGAGGCGCACCATCGTACGGTAGCGTTCTTCGAAGATATGAAGCGGGAGCGGAGCACCCGGAAACAAAACCACATCCAGGGGAAAGATAGGGATTTTCATGCGTCCAATCAGGCGTCAGCCGAGCTCATCGAGCACGGCCTGCATCTCGCCCAGGGCGTGCTGATTGCCTGTTTGTCTCGCACAAAGAATGCCCTGCTCCAGACGAGCTTTCGCCTCGTCCGTGCGGCCTGCCTTCAGTAGAGTCTGCCCGCACATGAAATAGCCGGGTGTGTATTCGGGATGGGTCGCAAGCAGCTGGTCAAATTCTTTCAGCGACGAGTCCAATTCGCCCTGCGAGGCATACTCCATGGCGAGTCCATACCGCGCGAACGCGTCGCCCGGGTTCTGTGCCAATATCTCCGACAGCATCTTCAACTTATCCAT
>CAZZVA010000069.1:0-13836 GCA_964657345.1 uncultured Acetobacteraceae bacterium
GACATCTGCTACTGAATTGTCCGCCATGCCGGCCCGTCTCACCACCGCAGAGTTCCACGCAGCTGTTCTAAGCAGAGAGCCGCAGGTAGCAGTATTCGACTGTGACGGTACCTTGTGGAGCGGCGACGCCGGCTATGGCTTCATGCTTTGGTCGATCGAAACAGGACTTGTGTCGCGCAACGCGAGCGACTGGATCGATTCGCGGTATCGCCTGTACATGGCCGGAGAAGTTTCGGAACGCGGGATCTGTGGCGAGATGACGCAGATGTATGCGGGGCTGGATGAGGCAGAACTCCGGCGAGGCGCAGCCGAGTTTTTCAAGATGAAAATTGAGAAGAACATTTTTCCATCGATGCGATCGCTGGTGGATACTCTGCGCGAGCGCAACACCGAATTGTGGGCGGTCAGTTCGACCAACAACTGGGTGATTGATGAAGGCGTGAAGCGTTTCGGCATTCCCCCTGAGCGGGTGCTTTGCGCGCGTGTTGAGGTCCACAACAATCGCATCACCAGCAACCTGATTGATGTGCCTACAGATGAAGGCAAAGCAGAAGCATTGGATCGCGCCGGGGTTTCAAGGCCGGATGCAGTCTTCGGCAATTCGGTGCATGATGCTGCGATGATGGAAACCGCTTTGCAGGCGTATCCGGTCAACCCGACGGCGGCCCTGGCGGCCATAGCAGCCCAGCGCAATTGGCCGCTGTATTTCCCGACTGTTTGACACCGCTTGCTGCGTGGTCGGCACCAGGCCCGGAGCCTTTGCGGATAGTCTCGCTGCAGCCGAGCATCAGTATCGTGCTTGAACAACTGGGATGTCTCGATCTGCTGGTTGCCTGCACCCGATACTGTGTCGAAGCCGTTCCCTCTCTGGCTCGACTTCCTGTGCAGGTGATTCATGATTCATGGTCCGCCGATGCCGCAGAAATTTTGACGGCGGCGCCGAACCTGGTGCTCGCCTCGGTTCCCTATCGCATGGAGTCACTGGCTGCCATTTTGAAAACCGGCGTCACGGTCGTCACGTTTGCGCCGCACACCCTCCAGGATGTTCTGGCTGATGTTCGACTGCTGGGCAGCATGTTCGGCAAAGGTGAAACTGCATCGGAAATTGTCGGGAAGATGCAGGCGGAGCTGAAGGCGATTCATCTTCGGGTGCCTTCCACCGGCGACTGGCCACTGGTTTACTGCGAAGAGTGGGGCAAGCCCCTGATCCACTCGCAATCGTGGGTGGATGAGCTGGTAGAAGTTGCAGGCGGCAGGACGTTCGGGAAACCCGGAGCAACTACGGACGAACAGGCTATTCGCGATGCCGATCCGGACGTGATGATCTTTGCGTGGTGTGGCGCAGGCGATCGTGTGCCTCTGGAAAAGATCGTGAGATCACGCGGCTGGATGGATACGCGGGCTGCGCGGACTGGTCGCGTGTACTGCATTCCGGATGAATGGTTGAACACGCCTGCGCCGACTCTGCTGAAAGGTGCATGGGCAATCGCAGCAGCCATTCATCCAGAGATATTTGCAGAGCAGCCAACATCCAGGCGACTACAAGCGCCGTAAGCCTTGCACTTTCCATCTAGAATAGAAGGAGAGTGGCAGACAACAAACAAGCCGACGCTGGAACGAAGCAGGTCCGCATGGTCGCCGCTGCCTTGATCCTGCGAGGCGGCAACGTTTTGATCTGCCAGCGTCGGCCGGACCAGCCGATGGCGCTGAAATGGGAGTTTCCGGGCGGCAAGATGGAGCCGGGCGAGACAGCAGAGCAAGCCCTGAAGCGCGAACTCGAAGAAGAGCTGAGTATCGACGCCACCATCGGCCGCCGTGTTTCACACATTCGCCACACCTATCGGAGCGGCGGCGCGGTGGATCTCCAATTCTTTGAGGTGCATGAGTACACCGGTGAATTGAAGAACAACATCTTTCATCATTTTTGCTGGTGTGCGCTGAAAGATCTGCCGCGCTACGACTTTCTCGCAGCTGACCGCGACCTGGTGCAGAACCTGGCAAATGGGAAGCTGCTTTAATCGCTAGACGAAGAGAACACAGGTCGGCCAGTCGACCGGATAGCTGCGGCCTGTAGCAGCCAGCCTCCCGGTCTTCTCATCTCGCGAGAAGACGACTAGCGTGTGCGAGCCCTGGTGGGCCACCACAATCCATTTTCCGGTGGGATCGATCGCGAAGTGCCGTGGGATCTTACCGCCGCTTGCAATGTTCTGCACAAAAGTCAGCTTGCCCGAGGAAGCGTCGACTGAAAAGACGGTGAGACTGTTCTGGTTCGCTCCCCGGTTCGAAACATAGACGAAGCGCCCGTCCGCAGAGACGTTGACGGAGGCTGCTGTGACGGCACTGTCATAGGGAGTGCCGGGATGCAGTGAATCTATGCGCTGCATCCGGCTCAAGGTTCCTTTGGCTTCATTCCAGTGCAGCACATCCACAGTGTTGGCAAGCTCGTTGGTGGAGTAGCCATAACGCCCGCTTGGATGAAACGCAAAGCTGCGCGGACCGGAACCTGGCGCTGCTTCATAAGCTGCCGGCGCGTGCGGCGTCAACTCGGCTATCGCGGCATCCAGCTTGTAGATATGGATCTTGTCGAGGCCGAGGTCATTTACGAGGAGGTAGCCGTTGCCGGGTGAGGCGGTCACGCAGTGAGCATGCGCGGCTTCCTGACGCTTCGGGTTCGGTCCATGTCCATCGTAATGATGATTTGAGACGGCTACGCTGAGTTTGCTGCCGTCTGCTCGGAAGGAGGCGTCGCTGCCGCCGGTGTAGTTCGCAGCGAAAACGCTGCGGCCGGAATGATCCAGATTGATGTTGCAGGGACCGCTGCCCGCGGATGAAACAACATCCTGCACCTTGAGCTTGCCGCTTACGGGATCACGCTGAAAGGAGGAAACTGCACCATCGTTCGCACCGCGAAAGTTGTTGATCTCGTTTGCTGCGTAAAGCGTTTGCCGGTCTGGCGAAACAGCGAGGAAGGAAGGATTGGGAGTTGCCGCAGCCAGGCCGAGACTGGTCATCTCTCCCTTGTCCGCGTTCCACCGATAACTGTAAATGCCTAGACTTTTGCTGCCCTGGTCGGTATACACGCCAACGTAGAGCAGGGTGCCAGGTCGGTTCGCGGCGAGTGCACCTTCAACGGCAGATAGCGGTCCCGAAAGGGCTGCGGCCGAGAGACCGAAAAGGAGCGAGCGGCGGGTAAGTTTTTCCATCGTGCTCATGGTAATGCAACCAGTCGCTTTCCTGTCGAGGTCCTAATCCGGCTTGAACAGCGTCATGTAGAACCACATGAGTGAAAGACCGATGATAATGACGGCGGTCAGCCATCCTGCAATGTTCAGCCAGAGACTGTTAACGTGGCTCGCCATCAGGTCTTTGCGATTGATCAGGCGCAGCATGAAAATGATGATGAATGGCACCAGCAGGCCATTCAGTACCTGCGACAGGATCATCATCTTGACGACCTGGAAATTCGGCAGCAGAACAACGCCCGCACCACCGGCGATCAGGAGTGTGTAGAGCCAGTAGAAAGCCGGTGCTTCGCCAAAGCTTTTGTCGACGCCGGACTCCAGGCCCAGTCCCTCACACACGGTGTACGCCGTCGAGAGTGGCAGGATGGAAGCGGCAAACAAGGAAGCATTGAACAGGCCGACAGCAAAGAGCAGGTAGGCATATTTGCCGGCGAGGGGCTTCATGGCTTCAGCCGCATCGGCAGCTACCGTGATGTTCCCCATGCCGTGAACGTAAAGCGTGGCCGCGCAGGCGACGATGATGAACCAGGCAACGATGTCAGTGAAGAAGGAGCCGACGATGACGTCGAGACGCGTTGCCGCGTAGTTCTTGATGCTGACGCCCTTTTCGACCACGGACGACTGCATGTAGAACTGCATCCAGGGAGCGATCGTCGCGCCGATCACACCGATGGTCGCATACACGTAGCTGGTGCTGCTCCACTGCGAGCGTTCCGGAATCTTGATGGTGTCGACCAGGGCTTCGTGCCAGTCAGGACCAGCCAGTACACCGGCGGCAATGTAGGCAACATAGAAGACGCTGGCGGCAAGGAAAATCTTTTCAACTCCCTTGTAATCGCCTTTCACCACCAGCAGCCAGACGACCGCGGCACAGATAGGCACCGCGATGTATTTGCTGATGTGAAAGAGTTCCAGGCTGCCGGCGATACCGGAGAATTCCGCGACTACGTTGGTGAAGTTGACAAGGACGAGCAGGACCATCGTAAAGAAAGTTACGCGGAGACCGAACTCTTCGCGAATAAGATCACTGAGTCCTTTGCCGGTGACCACGCCCAGCCGAGCGCACATCTCCTGTACGACGATCAAAGCCAGTGTGATGGGAATCATCGTCCACAGGAGCGAGTAGCCATACTGCGCGCCGGCCTGTGAGTAGGTGAGGATGCCGCCGGCATCGTTGTCGACATTGGCAGTGATGAATCCCGGACCCAGGACGGCCAGGAAGATCATGATCCGGATTCGCCAGCGTCTCAGCATTCACACTCGCATTATTTTAGGGATCTACTTTCGAACCGTAGCGGAGTGCACGCGATTTGTCATCTTGGACGGCTGGCTGCGGCGATCGATCAGGAACGATTGCGCAGGAAGCCGATGACATGGTCGGCCTGGATGATCCCGACCAGCAGGTTGTTTTTGCCGACGACAGGGAGAGCCCGCAGATTGTATTTGTCAAATAGTTCGGCAACGTCATCCTCATGCGCATCGGCTGCGCAGGAGATAAGTTGCTCATCCCGCACATCTGTCAGCAAGGTGGAAGGCGCTACCAGGAGCAGCCGCCCGACGGGCACAGTGCCTTTCAGGATGTCCTTGTCGTCCACCAGGTACAGATCAGTCAGAGTTTCGGCTGTGCCGTCGAATGCCTGCAACGCGCGAATCGCATCGGCTACGGTGCCTTGCTCGGGCAGTTGCAGAAACTCGGTGGTCATGCGACCCGCGGCGGAGTTCTCGCGAAACTCCAGGAGTTCTTCCACCTCGTGGCGTTCCTCCGGCTGCATCTGCTCGAGGATGGCTTCAGATCGCTCCTCGGTCAGCTCGGAAAGGAAATCAGCCGCGGCCCCGGGATCCATTTCTTCGACGATGTCGGCAACCCGACTTGAATCGAGCGATTCGGTCAGAGCCTGCTGCAGGCGTGGATGGATTTCCTCCAGTGCTTCCGCGGCGGTCTCTTCATCGAGCGAGACAAAGACAGCTGAGCGCTCTGCCGGAGCGAGTTCCTCGAGGATGTCGGCGATGTCCGACGGATGCAGACTGGCGAGCCTCTGGTGTTCGATCTTCAGCTTGACCCGACGCGCGGGATCCACCTCGATGAAATCGACGAATTCCCAGGGGATGACGCGTGCACTCACGTGTCGGGTGATTCGATCGATCTGGGCGGCGGGCAGGGCTCCCTTCAAAAGCCGTCGGAGTGCTCCTCTCAATCCGACCTCGACCTGCGATACATGAAGGCCGGACTGGCTGCCTTCCCCACTCAACCACCGAAGATCGACATCGTTCACGCGAACGACCTTGCGACCATGAACATCCACAATCTGTCTATCGACGATGTCCTGCCGCAGCAGAAGATGGTTTTCAAGCGTCTCGATCGGCTGCAGCATGGCTCCCTCGTGCAGCTGAAGTGAACCTGCTGACGATGTCTGTACCTGCTGGACATCGACCATCCGCCGCCCTCGTCGTGTCCTGAGAACCAGCCCTGTGACGCGGCCCGCATCCGAACCCGTTCCCACGGCGATGTCGGAGACCTTTCCGCAGAGATGCCCCTGGGAGTCATTCACGGGGGCGCCTTCCAACATGGAGAGACTCGTCTCGGGGGTGAGGTGGGTTGACATGCGTTCGGTGCATGCAGTCTAACAAGTGGAGTGGCTCACCGGATTTGCCAGCCGCAGCAGTCTGTTGAATGAATCAGGCTGCGCTCTGAAGGCCGGCCTGCCGGGGGCAGTACTCGCATTCCGCCGAGCCTGCGCATTGACGGGGAGAACTGCGAGTTTTCCAGTCTTCCAGCTTCTGCGCTGCTCGCAGCCTGGCTCCTCTTTGCTTGACATGGAAGGCTGCCTGCAAGCACACTTCCCTAACATGTTCATCCGCATTCCGCTTAAGACGGGTGCGACACAACGAGGACAGTCGATTGGCCGAATCGCAGGCAGACAAGATCTCCTACACCCTCGAGTCCTCCCTGGACAGCGTGGATCGTATCGAGAAGACAGCCGAAGAGGTAGCCAAGAAAGCTGGTCTGGATGAAGACGAAATTTACCGTGTGACCATGGCCGTACGCGAAGCGGCCGTGAATGCCGTGCTCCATGGAAACGCCTACGACGCAAGTAAACACGTGATAGCTTCCTTTGAGACACTGAATAACGACCTGGTCATTCGCATTGCGGATCAGGGTAAAGGGCTGGATCCGGAGACTCTTCCCGACCCCCTCGCTCCTGAAAATCTGCTGCGCGGCTCCGGACGAGGTATATTTCTGATTCGATCCTTTATGGACGATGTGCAGTTTCGTCAGCTTCACCCGGGTACGGAGTTGACGCTCATCAAACATTTACCGGCAGTTTGAGAAAAGCTTTTAGAGGAGGAAGTTTTCGTGAGCATGAAGATCAGCACTCGTCAGGTGGATGGAGTGACCATCCTCGACCTAAGCGGCCGTATCACACTCGGCGAAGGCAGCGTACAGCTTCGTGACGCCACGCGCGACCTGCTCGCCAAGGGTCAGAAGCACATACTGCTGAACCTCGGCGATGTCAGCTACATCGACAGCTCCGGTATCGGCGAGCTTGTCAGCGCGTTCACCACGGTCAAGAACCAGGGTGGTGAGCTGAAGCTGCTGAACCTCACTAAGAAGGTTCATGATCTTCTCCAGATCACCAAGCTTTACACCGTCTTCGATGTAAAGGACGATGAAGCCACAGCGATCGGTTCCTTCTCGAAGTAACCTCTTCGACGCAGCGATAAGGGCCGCTTTGATGCGGCCCTTTGCCTTTTCCCGATGATGCCGCCATCAACTGTTCGTTTCCACACCTAATACTTTCAGCAGAAACGCATAGTCGAAGGCTATTTCCTTCAGATAGTCGTAACGACCTGATGCACCGCCATGTCCCGCAGCCATGTTGCAATGGAGCAGCAGTGGGTTCTGATCCTGCTTCAAAGTGCGCAGTTTCGCAACGTACTTCGCTGGTTCCCAGTACATGACCTGGCTGTCGTTCAACGAAGTCTTCACCAGGATCGCCGGATACCTCCCGGGTTTCAGGTTGTCGTACGGTGAGTAGCCGAGCATGTAGTCGAAAGCAGCCGGCTCATTGGGATTCCCCCACTCTTCGTATTCTCCTATCGTGAGCGGCAAAGTCTCGTCGAGCATGGTATTCATCACGTCGACGAACGGGACATGAGAAAGGACAGCAGTGAACAGATCCGGCCGCAGATTGGTGACTGCACCCATGAGCAGGCCGCCCGCACTTCCTCCTTCGACGGCCACCCGCTCTGGATCACCGTAGCCTGACGCAGTGAGGTGTTCCACGACTGCGATGAAGTCGGTGAAGGTGTTCCTCTTCTGCATCAACCGCCCAGAGTCATGCCAGGGTTTTCCCATGTCACCGCCGCCGCGGATGTGTGCGTAAGCGAGGACCACGCCGCGGTCAAGCAGGCTGAGGCGATTGGCCCCGAAGCCGACCGGAAGTGAATAGCCATACGAGCCATAAGCGTAGACGTACAGTGGATTTTTGCCGTCCGTCTTTGCGTCTTGCCTGTAAACCACCGACACCGGGATCAGGGTGCCATCTTCTGCCTTGGCAAATATGCGTTCTGATCGGTAAAGATCGCGATCAAAACCGCCGGGAACTTCCTGCTGCTTAAGCAAAATCGTCTCGCCGGAAAGAATGTCATATTCGTAGACTGAGCCGGGAGTGACGAGGGACTGGTAGCTGTAGCGAAATTTGCTGGTCGAGAACTCACGGTTCACATGGGCATGTGCAGCGTATACGGGCTCGGGAAAGTCCAAAACGCGCGGCTGCACGGCTGAGGAGAATGGCTCGATCCGCAGGTGCGGCAAGCCATCGAAACGCTCCTCTACAACGTAAAAGTCCTGGAAGAGGTCGACATCTTCCAGCATTACGTCGTTGCGATGAGCGATCCTCTCGCTCCAGTGTTTGCTGGATGGTGTGGCAACCGGTGCAGTCACCAGGCGAAAGTTTCTTCCGAGATCGTTGGTGCGTATGTAGAACAGACCATCTCGATGATCCGGATAGTACTCAATGTTTTCGCGACGGGGCTCGATCAAGGTCCACTCATTCTCAGGCTTGTCGCTGGGGAGGAAGCGAGCCTCGCTGGTAGTATGGCTCGAGCTTTCGAGCACCAGGTACTGGTCATCGCGGGTGCGGCCGGCGCCTATGTTGAAGCGCTCGTCTGTTTCTTCAAACACCAGCACATCTGCAGACTGCGGGTCGCCAAGGTTGTGGCGGTAAAGACGATATTGGCGCTTGGTCGCTTCATCTTCTATGGAATAGAAGAGCGTGCTGCTATTCAGTGCCCACGTGATAGAACCTACACGCTCGGCAGTATCAGCGAGCAGATCACCAGTCTTCAGATTCTTGATACGCAGGGTATATTGCCGGAAACCTGTATTGTCGGTCGAATAGGCGAGCAGGTACTGATCATCGGCAATCGCCAGGGCACCGACAGCCATGTACTGCTCCCCTCTTGCGAGTTCATTCACGTTGAGGATGATTTCTTCAGCAGCCTCAAGGGAGCGGAACTTTCGACAGTAAATGGGATACTGGCTACCCTCCACAGTCCGGGAGTAATAGAAGAAGTCGCGATGGCGGTAGGGGACGGACTCATCGGTCTCCTTGATGTGCGAAAGCATCTCGTCATATAGCTGCTTCTGCAGATTTACGGTCGGGGCCAGCCAGGCATTGGAATAGCGATTCTCGTTTTCAAGGTAGGCAATGACTTCGGGATCATTCCTATCCTGCAGCCAGGCGTAATCATCCGGCAGCGGCCTGGGCCCTCGCATATTTACAGTTGGAACTCTTTTGGCGACGGGTGGTTCGGCTGGAAGAGTGTTCGTAAGTGAATCTGTCATGTCTCAAGGATAAAACTGTTTGTTTCCGGATAGGCTGATGGGCATACGGCAGTAAAACCGGAAACCATGGTTGTGCTCGAACATCCTCGGCTGTCGGCCTTTGGATGCGTGAGTGAGGTTGCCCGGCGGGGTGATATTGCAGAGCCCGTTTCGCCGTGCCAATGCCCGTTTCTAGGGGCAGAAAAAACATGCAACTTTGCCCCGCTTCATCGCTACCAACATAGTGACGGAGGATGTCACTATGACTAGGAATTGGACATGTAAGGGGCTTGGAACGCTGGCGGCTGCCGCAATGCTTTGTTGCACGACGGCCGGGTTCGGCCAGACAGGTCAGGGGTCGACCGGGTCGAACCCGCAAGGGTCAATGCAGCAGAATGGATCTGCAGCGCAGGCTGGATCGATGAACGGCATGGCACAGACCCAGGGCTCCATGAATGATATGGGCGATAAGGCCTTTCTCAAGAAGGCAATGCAGGGCAGCATGGCTGAGGTGGAACTCGGCAAGCTTGCATTGTCGAAAAGCAGCAATGACCAGGTGAAGCAGTTCGCCCAGAAGATGATTGATGACCACACCAAGCTGAACGAGCAGGCGAAGCCAGTGGCTCAACAAACCGGGGTTTCTGTACCGGACGGTCCCAGCAAAAAGGACAAAGCCATGATGGCCAAGATGCAGGGCTTGTCGGGTGATGCCTTTGACAAGGCCTACATACAGGACATGGTGAAGGACCATAAGGCTGATGACAATGACTTCAAAACCGAGGCATCGTCGGGGCAGAATCCACAGATCAAGGACCTCGCTTCCCAGGGAGAACCGATCATCGCCAGCCACCTGCAGATGGTGCAGCAGATCGCGAAGTCGATGAATGTTGGATCGGGTATGTAGGTGGTCCTGATTGATCTTCATCAAGCGTGACGAGGGGCCCTGATCGGCCCCTCTTTCCATTTGCGGATAGAATCAAGCTCGTGACGTCGGCTGCCAAACGCGTATTTGCCCTTCTCGTGTGTTTCCTTGCGACGTCCTTTCTGGCAGCAGAGCGCGTACAGGACCTTCCAAAGCCAACCAACTATGTCAGTGATTTTGCTGGCGTCCTTTCTGCCCAGACAACCAACGACCTCAATCGCCTCTGCTACCAGGTGGATTCGCAGGCCCATGCGCAGATTGCCGTCGTCACCATAAAAACACTGGACGATGTGCCGATTGAAGACTTCGCCACCCAGCTCGAGGAGAAATGGGGGGTTGGTCCTAAGAAGACCGACAAGGGCATTCTGCTGATTTTTGCGACCGAAGACCGCAAACGCCGGATCGAGGTCGGCTACGGACTGGAAGGTGTAATTACCGACCAGACTGCCGGGGAGATCGGGCGGGCCATGGTACCGGACCTCCAGCAGGGAGACTATGACGGGGCGATCTCGCTCGGCGTCCAGCAGATTGCGAGCAGGATCGCAGCGGACGCGGGCATAACACTGCAGGCTCCGCGCCGCGGACCTCCAGGTCAGCAGGTGCAGGCCAGGCCGCTTACCCTGGGTGAGCTCCTGATCATGGGTGTTGTCCTCCTGCTTCTAATTTTCTTTCTTGCCCGTTCAGGGGGCTCGGGGATTCTCGGCTTCATCATCGGCATGCTGCTGGGTGGCGGCGGCGGTGGCAGGGGCGGCCGTGGAGGCGGGGACTGGGGCGGCGGCGGTGGTGATGGTGGAGGCTTCGGAGGATTCGGCGGCGGCAGTTCAGGCGGCGGCGGGGCTTCCGGCAGTTGGTGATTTTGTAGCGTGAGGTCGGTCAGCGACTCTCGCAATAATTTTATAAGTAGTCAATTTTGGAGGATCGATGAAGCGTGGAGTGTTAGCAGTAGTCGCCCTGGCAGTGATTGTCGTTGTTGCCGGTTTGCTCGTCTTTGGCAGCTATATCAGCGCAAAGAATCAGATGGTAGCGAAGGATGAAGGCGTCAAAGCAGCCTGGTCGCAGGTCAACATCGTTCTGCAGCGGCGGGCTGACCTGATCCCAAACCTGGTGGCGACGGTAAAGGGATATGCCACCCATGAAGAAAAGGTATTCGGAGATATCGCAAACGCACGCGCGGGGTTGTTGAATGCGCGCGATCCGCAATCGAAGATACAGGCGAATGGTCAGCTGGACGGTGCTCTCGGCCGGCTTCTGGCGATCTCGGAGAACTATCCGGATCTGAAATCCAATCAGAACTTTTTGAGTTTGCAGGACCAGTTGGAGGGCAGTGAGAACCGGATCGCCGTGGAGCGTCGCCGCTACAACGATACGCTGCGCGACTACAACACCTTTATTCGGCAATTTCCGAACAGTATCTGGGCAGGGATGGCAGGTTTTGCGCCGAACAATGCTTACTTCGAGGCAAGCGCCGGATCGCGGAATGCGCCGACTGTAAAATTCTGACCGAAGGTCGAGAGACTCAAACAAGGCGGCGACTCTGCGGGAGTCGCCGCTGCTATGTGCGGCCTGTCTTTCAACAGAACGGCAAACTACGGAACGACGGTGCAGAACGGCGACGTGTCCCCGGTATAGCAGGGCACGCCCAGACCGCTTGCGTTGCTGGTCACGATACTGTTGACACTATTCGCTGCATTCTGGGTGGTGCTATACACAGCAACCGCGTTCCCGGGCAGCAGGACGGATGCGGAAACAGTGTCGGTCTCGGTACTGATGACAGTCATCGTCTGTGAATCGGACGAGGCAATGTACACCTTGCCGTTCGGGGTGCTGTAGACCGAAGCAATGGACTTGGGGTGGCCGCCCGTCTGCCCCAGTGAGATCGTCTTTGTGACTACGAAGCTCGTAAGGTTGACGACAGAGACAGTCCCATCCAGCTGGTTGGCTACGTAAGCCCGCGATCCATCGCGAAGGATGGTTACCGCTACCGGACCGTTGCCCACGGGGATGGTCTTCACCGTCCCGAAGGTGGGTCCGTCGTTCCCATAGACATCCGTAGGCACGTTGATGACGCTAACGGTGCCTTCATCGTAGTTAGCGGTCACGAGCAGTGAAGACGGGGTATAGAGATCAGCAAAAACCGGACCCGACTTGCGTGTGAGTCCGACTGCAATATCCGACCCCGAGCTGCCATTGGCCACATTGGCATTCCGGTCGAGGACATTGCTCTGGCTGTTGATGACCGTGACCGTACCGCTGCCACGGTTCAGAACATAGGCGCGGGAGTAGTCCGCGGACATGATGCCAAATACCGGGCATACGCCGAGCGGCAGACGGTTGGAGACGGTATTGGTAGTGATTTCGATCGAATCAGCTTCGCCGACCGTTGCCACCGACTGTGGTGTTGCGCAGGCGTTCGGAGCCGTCAGAGGGGCAAAACCGGTGCCGCCATTGGTGGTTCCCTGGCTGATGGAGTATAGACGCGGAGCGCCCGAGGCGCTGGCAAAGTTAACCGGGTTGGGTGCGACAGGAATCTCCTGCTGAAGTGCCGGAACTGAGCCGGTCAATTCGGCCACGAACCCGCTCCCAGGCGGTGAGATAGTGTTCGGGCTCTGCGTATACGTCATCGTGGTTGGATTGACATATGGTTCCGCCAGGTACAGGCCCGTCGTCGTGGTAAAGGCATTAAACGGAAAAGCAGCCGCAGGGATCGTGGACGTGTTGATGTTCTGCGTACGCAGGCCGCCACCGGTGCTGGTTCCTACCGAGATCGCGTAGGAGTTAAGAACGAAGCTTCCGGGAGTTCCTGAAGCGATACCCGCAGGGGTAGCGTCGCTGTTGATGTTGTAGCCGACCGACCCGCTCGCATTCAGCACAAAGCTGAAGGGGCCATTGCTCAGGGCGGCCTGTCCGACGATGGTGTCTCCAAAGGCATCCGCGATAGACACCAGTCCGGCTGCCGTAGGGCTGGGAGAGGTGACGGCAACGAAGTACGCCGTAGGCTGCGAAGCAGGGCCGGTCGGAGTGATAGGAGTGACTACTGGACGGTATTGTGCACCGCAGCCTGATAAAGCGAAAAGCAGCATTCCAGCTGCCTGCCACGGGCGCTTCGCCCCTGCCATACTCGACACTTATAAATACCTCGCACTGCTTGAAAGAGAGCTTTGTTCAGAGTCGATTGTATCCTAGCTCACCTGCATAAGCGTCGCTTCGAAGGATCAGCGAATGGTTCACTGGCGATGAAGGTGCTGCGACCAGGAGCCGAGCCGCCAGAAGGTGTAGCTGAACATCTCGTGGGTCAGCCTCTCCAGTCGCCGGGCGGGGCGAATAGCATGGCCCGCGGGTCTGGGCGACGTGTACACCTGCATTCCATAGGAAGCGCACAGAGCGCGTATGCGGAAGAGGTGCGTTCCGTCAGAAACGGCAATGATACGAGTGAGGTCATTGGCCCGGGCGATGACTGCTAGTTGTTCTGCAGAAGACTCCGTATTGTTGCTGCGGGTTTCGGCGATGATATGGCTCTCCGGAATGCCATTGGCGACAAGGTAGTCGCGGCCGACACTGCCTTCGGAGTGATAGGCATCTCCCTGGCCACCCAGCGTGATCACCATGGAGGCCAGGCCCCTCCGGTACAGTGTCAAGGCGTGATCGAGCCGTGCGCGCAACACTGGCGAAGGATGCCCATCGTATTCGGCTGCTCCGAACACCGCGATGGCATCCGAGGCCTGTGCTTCATCATGGTGCGGATTTGCTTCATATACAATTTTCATATTATTTATGTCCAATGGTAACCATACCCTGCATGTATAACACCGCCTTCCCACTAATCAACACACGATCACCTTGATACT
>CAZZVA010000070.1:0-13772 GCA_964657345.1 uncultured Acetobacteraceae bacterium
GCAGCAACACGGTGAGCACCGTGTTGCCGGGAGTGACATTTCAGTTGCTCGATGTGAGCCCGGTGGATGCATCGACCGGGCTGGCTACACCGGTGAATGTGCAGATCACCAACAACACCAGCGCGGTGAGCCAGCAGATCTCCACGTTTGTGAGCGACTACAACGCAGTGGTGAATGCGCTCAGTGCGCAGGAGGGCAAGACGTCCACAGGAGCGGCCCAACCACTGTATGGCAATCCTCTTGTGTCGACGATCCAGACCCAACTGGACGAAGCCATCTCCGGCAGCCTGGGCTCGGGAACCGGCGCGGTCAACCTGTCCACGGCAGGAATCTCGATCAAGCAGGATGGCACCCTGAGCCTGGACAGCAATGCTTTGAATACGGCATTGAATGCCAACTTTACCGGGATCGTGAATTTGTTTCAGGAGAGCGGCGGAGTCGGGGAGACGCTATCAAGCGAAGTGACGAATCTGGGAAACAGCCAGCCGAACGCGTTACTGTCCCTGGCCGCAGCACAGAATACATCGGAAGAGGCAAGCCTGAATGCAACGTTGACAACCATGACGGCCAGTATCACGGCACAGGAGGCGCAGTTGACCACTACGCTCAATGCTGCCAACCAGACTTTGCAGCTGCTGCCTACGCAGCTGGATATTGTCAATGAACTTTACAGCGCGATTACAGGATACGGACAATCCCATGGCTAGAACTTATCGCGATGCTGCCCTCGAAAATGCGAGTGGCGTGGAACTGGTAGTAGCGCTGTATGACGGGCTGATCCGCTTTCTGGTGGATGCAGCGGAGGCTTCCGAGCGAGGCGATGTTGCCGGCCGGCGGGACGCGGCAAGACGATCGCTCGATATCCTGATCCATCTGCAGGCGACGCTGCGGCCGGATGTGGGCGGCCGTCCGGCCGAGGTGCTCGCGGAGTTTTATGCTGCTATCTTCGCGAACATTCTGACAGCCTCGCAGGCAGCTGCGCCGGGCGAATTTCATCATGCGGCGCGCTGCGTGCGTACGGTGCGGGAGGCCTGGTACCAGGTGTCCATTGATCCCGCTGTGGCACCGATGATGTCGCGTGACCTCCAGACGCAATCAGAGAAACAACGATCGCGAAGCCGGCCGGTGCGGCCGCCGGCAGTGAGCAGTGATAGCGGGAAAGAGGCGGCATCTGGCTGGATAGCTTAACAAGGGCTTTGCCGGATGCTTTGCGGGACTGGAAGAAAAATTGTCAGCCGGCGACGGACAGCTCTTCTTCCAGTTGCTGTTTCTGGAAGAGGCGCGCATAGAAGCCGTCGCGCTCAATGAGTTCTTCGTGGGTGCCATATTCGGCGACGGAGCCGTGATCGAGCACGGCAATCCGGTCGGCATTGCGAACGGTCGAGATGCGGTGCGAGATGAAGATGGTGGTTCGACCGCGCATGACGACGCGAAGATGTTCGAGAATCCGTTCTTCGGTATAGGTGTCGACACTGGCGAGGGCATCGTCGAGGATGAGAATCGCGGGATCGCGGACCAGGGCGCGGGCGATGGCGGCGCGCTGCTTCTGTCCACCGGAGAGTGTCAGCCCGCGTTCGCCGACCATGGTCTCAAAGCCGAGCGGGAACTCTGCAAATTCGGTACGGATGTGGGCTGCTTCCGCGGCGGCAAGGATGGCATCGGGGGTGGCGTCCGGTGTCCCGAAGGCGATGTTTTCACGGATGCTTTCGCTGAAGAGGAAGGTTTCCTGCGGCACGAAGGCGATATTGGTTCGAAGGACTTCAAGAGGGTAGGAGCGAATGGGCCGGTCGTCGATGAGAATGCTGCCTGACGCCTGGTCCATCTTTCCCGCAATGGCATGTCCATTGCTGCCGGCTGAGCTGCTGTGCGCAGGTTCCTGCGATGGCTTCCCGCTTGCATGACCGTTGGAAGCTGAT
This sequence comes from uncultured Acetobacteraceae bacterium, assembly GCA_964657345.1. Lineage (GTDB taxonomy): Bacteria > Acidobacteriota > Terriglobia > Terriglobales > Acidobacteriaceae. Next base: position 1,917 of record CAZZVA010000070.1, read on the forward strand.
TCTACGGGCTCCTGATCCACGTCAAAGATGCGAGGCAGAAGGCTGACCAGCGTGGATTTTCCGGAGCCGGTGGGACCGACGATGGCAAGGCTGGAGCCGGCTGGTATTTCGAGTGAAACATGGTGCAGTGCTTCGACCAGCTGCCCGGAGGTGTCGCGATAGGAGAAATTGAGGTCGCGGATGCTGATGTCGCCGCGCAGCCGCAGATCTTTGCTTAAGGACGCACTGGCCTGGGCATCATCAATGGAAGGTTTCTCCTTGAGCAGTTCGTCGATGCGCACGACAGACGCGGTTCCGCGCTGCACCAGGTTGACGACCCAGCCGAGAGCGATGATGGGCCAGGTGAGCATGACCATGTAGGTGTTGAAGGCGACGAAATCGCCAACGCCGATGCGATGCGAGAGCACTTCGTGGCCGCCCACCAGGAGGGAGACGACCATGGCCAGTCCGAGGATGAATTCGAGTGTCGGCCAGAGCATGCCCATGAGCTGGACCAGGCGGAGTCCGCGGCGGATATTTTCCTGGTTGGATTTTTCGAAGGACGCGATCTGTGCTTCTTCCTGGGCGAAGGCGCGGACCAGGCGGGCGCCGGAGAAGTTTTCCTGCGCCTGTGCGGAGATCTCCGAGTACATGGCCTGGATGCGCTCGAAGCGTTCATGAATGCGGCGGCCGAAGCTTTGTACCAGGATGCTGGCGAGGGGCAGGGGAGCCAGTGCGACAAGAGTAAGGAACGGACTGATGCGCAGCAGGAAGAAGACGGCGCCGACCGAGAAGATAACCGTGTTGGCGCTGTACATGATGGCGGGCCCGAGCAGCTGGCGAACGGCGTTGAGGTCGTTGGTCATGCGCGCCATGATGTCGCCGGTGCGGTGTTCCTGATAGAAGGAAGCGGATTGTTTTTCGAGATGTTCGAAGAGGTCGTTGCGCAGGTCGAACTCAATCTCGCGGGAGATGCCGATCATGATCCAGCGGGTGAGAAAGAGAAAGACGCCGGAAGCTGCTGAGAGGCCGACCAGCAATGCTGCGAGGCGCAGAGCGGCGGAAAGAGTGACGCCGTGATTGAGGTTGCTGATGGAACGGCCGATGACCAGCGGAATGACGATTTTGAAAGCATTCGAAAGGAGAACGACCAGACCGCCCCAGAAGAAGTCGCGCCGGTAGCGGCGGAGGTACGGAAAGAGCGGGCGGAGCTTGTCTAGCATGGCTGTCTTTATTGTATCGGGTGGGCAGCAGGACCGTCGCAGGCGGCACCGATGCGACGTTGGCTCCTCGCGGAAGTGGGCGCGCCGAGTTGTGATAGGGTACTGCGGAAGCGATGTCGATCAGGGCCTACTACAGCGCACGCGTATCAGACTTTCTGAGAGAGGACACTGAGCGCATTCTCGGAGTGCTCGCCACACACCATGCTCATGCTCTCGAGGAGCAACAGCGTTCTGCGTGGCTGCAGCAGATTCCTATCCTGAAGCAAGCGCTCTGTCGACAAGGGGCCGCGCGTATTTACCTGGAGTTTTACATTCCCAGGATGGGCAAGCGAGTGGACGTGGCTTTGATTGCAGAGAACATAATCTTTTTGCTTGAATTCAAAGTCCGTGCGGAAAAGTATGAGGCAAGTGATCTCCGACAGGTTGAGGATTATGCGCTGGATCTCAAGAACTTTCATGAGGGCAGCCATAATGTTCCGATCGTTCCGGTGCTGGTATCGACGCACGCTCCCTCAAGAGACTTTGCGATCAGGTTTGCAGACGATCTGGTGGCGCGACCAGTCGTGACCAACACCGCAGGGCTCGGCGCTCTGGTCGACAGCGTTTGTTTGACTCATTCCTTTCCGACCATAGACATCGAGAGCTGGGAAGCCAAGGGTTATCGGCCGACCCCGACGATCATTCAGGCAGCCGAGATTCTCTATCGTACGCACAGCGTGACGGATATCCGGCGCAACGATGCTGGCGCCAGGAACCTGGAAGAAACCAGCTTGAGCATCAGTGCGGTGATTGATCGTTGCCGGTCGGATGGCCGGAAGGCGATCTGTTTTGTGACAGGCGTGCCGGGATCGGGGAAGACCCTGGCCGGGATGAATCTAGCGACCCGACGGTCAAAAGAACATGCGCAAGAGCACGCTGTGTTTCTTTCCGGGAACGGTCCGCTGGTGGATGTTCTGCGCGAAGCACTCACACGGGACAAGGCTTTGCGCGACCGTATACCGAAGAACAAGGCTGAGCGGGAAGTGAAAAGCTTTATCCAGAACATTCATCATTTCAGGGATGAATATGTTCGCAACGACGCTGTCCCCGTTGAGAAGGTAGTGGTCTTTGATGAAGCACAGCGGGCGTGGACCCGGAAACAGGCGACGAGCTTCATGTTGCGTAAACATGCGATCTCCGACTTTGACATGTCAGAACCGGAGTTTCTGTTGAGTGTGATGAATCGCCATAAGGATTGGTGCACCGTGGTCTGCCTGGTTGGAGGGGGGCAGGAGATCAATACCGGGGAAGCTGGCATTTCCGAATGGATCACTGCTCTGGAGACAAGATTCAGGGATTGGAAGGTCTATATCTCGCCCAGGATGGCGCTGCCGGAGTATGGCTCGCAGATCCAGATGGAAAGATTTTTTGCGTCCGAACAGGTGCAGTCCGATGATCATCTTCATCTGTCGGTATCGATGCGTTCGTTTCGTGCAGAGTCGCTCTCAACACTGGTAGGTCAGGTGATTGACAATGCGCCGGAGGCTGCTCGCGCCACTTTTGAGAAAATTCAAAGTAGCTATCCCCTTTATGTCACTCGCGATCTGACCGTCGCGAGAAGGTGGCTTCGGCACAAGGCACGAGGGACTGAGCGTTTCGGTTTAGTCGCTTCTTCGGGAGCACTGCGTCTGCGGGCCGAAGGCATTCATGTCAAAGCCGACCTACAACCGCCGGACTGGTTCCTGAATGACAGGACGGATGTTCGGTCGTCCTACTCTCTTGAAGATGTGGCGACGGAGTTTGCGGTGCAGGGATTGGAGCTCGACTGGGTGGGAGTTTGCTGGGATGGGGATTTTCATCATCGGGATGGCGCATGGAACTACCGCCAATTCCGAGGTACGAAGTGGCTGATGTTGCGGGATGAGAACCGGCGACTGTATCTGAAGAATGCCTATCGGGTGATCCTGACACGGGCGCGCCAGGGGATGGTTCTGTTCGTGCCCAATGGGAATGCTGCGGATCTGACGCGGCTTCCGGCTTTCTATGACGGGACATTCGACTATCTGCTGAGCTGCGGGATTCCCGAGCTTCGATTCGGTAGTTAGAAACAGCAGGCGCGATCGGAGCTGTCATTGAAGACTGGCCAGTCATGTAGGCTGGACGGGCGTCCCTCACACTTCAGGCTGATGGACTGGCGGAGTTCCCTGTGACGAGTGTGCTCGCGACATCTGCTGGTACGGCACGGCGCAAGATTGCGCTGCGACTGCTGCCGTTTTTGTTTCTGATTTATGTGACAGCGTTTATCGATCGAGTGAATGTCGGCTTTGCGGGTCTGGATATGACGCGCGAACTGCATTTCTCGAATCAAGTGTTCGGGTTTGGCGCCGGCATCTTTTTTGTCGGTTTATGCCTGCTGGAGATTCCCGGCGCGATGATTGCGCACAGTCGCAGTGCGCGACGCTGGCTGGCTACGATCATGATGACCTGGGGCATGCTGGCTTCGCTGACGGGGTTGATTCATACAGCTGCGCAGTTCAACATCATTCGTTTTCTGCTGGGTGCGGCGGAGGGAGGATTTTTTCCAGCGGTCATGGTGTACATGACGCACTGGTTCCGGCAAGGGGATCGGGCGAAGGCGGTGGCGCTCTTCATGGCGGCGGTTCCGATTTCGAGTGCAACGGGCGGCGTGATTGCGGGCGGGCTGTTGAGTGTGCATTGGCTGGGGTATTCGGGCTGGCGCTGGCTGCTGATCCTGGAGGGGATTCCCTCCCTTCTTTGCGGTGTGGTGACGTTGTTTTACCTGACGGACCGGCCTCAGCAGGCGCGCTGGTTGAGTGATGACGAGAAGGCATGGATCAGTGGTGAGATTGAGCGTGAGAACCGGGAGACGGTAGCGGGACATGCGGAGATGAGCCTGATGCGCGGACTGGCAACGGGTGTGGTGGTGATCCTGTGGCTTGGCTATTTCTTCATGAACATCACGGTGTACGGGTTGAACCTGTGGCTGCCGAAGATGGTGCAGAGACTGCCTGGTTTGTCTATGTGGGAGATCGGGTTGATCGTGTCTCTGCCGCATCTGTGTTCGATTCCGGCGATGCTGGTGGCGGGATGGAATGCGGACAGGACCGGGCGCCACACGGTGCATGCGATGATCGCTGCGGGTGTGGCAGCGATTGGATTAGGGATGAGCCAGTGGCACGGTATCAGCGGCACGATAGTGGTGGCGGGCTACTGTGTGGCGATGATGGGTGTGATGAGTTTTTATCCCAGCTTCTGGGCGCTGCCTACGAAACTGCTGAACCCGCGCATTGCAGCTGCGGCATGCGGGTTGATCACGCTGGCGAATGTCGGTGGATTTGTGGGTCCGTATGCGATCGGGTTTCTGACGGATCTGACCGGGAAGCCGATGGCGGGTGTGTTGCTGATGGTGGTGACGGCCGTGTTGTCTGGCGGGGTGATGGGATTGCTGCGGACGCGGTAGAGAGCGGGCCGTGCTCTTGTGGAAACGTTTCGGGGCGGTCGCCGGCCTGGCTCATCGAGAGTGCGCATTTTCTAGAGGGTTTGTGTAGTGCAGTGACAGCCTCCTCCCAGGTGGAAGGCGCGTCGAACGAGGATGGCTGGCGAATCTGAAAGAGTCCCTGCAGAAGGGGTTTGACGAAGATTGCGAGCGCTTGTTATAAATGCTTCGTACTACGAAAGGATATACAGCTATGAATGAGACAAAGACCTATCCTGTGGAAGAAGCAATCAAGGCTCAGAAGTCTCTTCGTGATGCGGCCGGACTTGCACCGGAGCAATTCCCGGTACAGGCATTTGTCGGCATGATCAGTGACGAGATCGAGCAGTTGCGGGACAGAGGGAAGAGCGACGAAGAGATAGCTTCAATTATCTGCAGCGGCAGTGCGATCAGGATTACTGCTGCGGAGATCCGGGAGCATTACGCTTCGCCGGAGGAGCGGCACCAGCACGGCGGGTAGGTTTATCCACGAAGGCCTGACTGAGTCTTACCATTTCTTCGAGGCCGGAAAGGAGACCATCGCGTCGGGCGGCACTCATTTGTGCGAAGAGATTCGCTATGAGTTCATGAAAGTCTTTCGAAGCCGAGTTCTGCATGCGCTGGCCCTGCCGGGTGGCACGGATAATGACCTTTCTTCGGTCCGATGGATCCGGGGTGCGGGTGACGAGGGCCCGTTCTACGAGCGAGTTGATGGTTTCGTTGAGGGTGGACGCGCTCAGATTCAGTTTACGAGCTAGTTCCGAGAGGGTCATGCCCTTCTTCGGGACGACGTTGAGCGTCATGAATTGTGTAGCGCTCAGACCGGCGCGCTGGAAGCGATTGAAGTTGGAGGCCTGCACGATCTGACGGACCTGCATCCACGCTTGGAGAAACCGGGTTGTCTCCTCTTTGAACGGCGGCATGCGCCTATTGTCGATGATGGCCAATGCGGTTGGATATCAAGTTGTGAAGCCATGCTGCTTCTCGCATGAGCCTGTTGAAGAACGAAGCAGCAAAATTTGTATCCAAGCGACTCAAGTCGCGTTGTCCTGGAAGTGGTTTCGGCACGGGTGAAAACCCTGCCTTCGCGAAACACTGTGATGACTCGCCGAAGAAGTGAGGCTTTGCGTTGCAGCGGTAATTGTCTAGGTTGGGGTGCGGAGGAGCAGGTAGCCGCCGATGAGTCCGAAGAGCAGGTCGGGTGACCAGGCGGCGAGGAAGGCGGGCAGCATGTTGACGTTGCCCATGGCTTCGAAGGTGCCGTCGACGACCCAGTAGGCGATGGCTAAGCCAATCGCGGCAGCGATGCCGGTGAGCGAACCGCGACGGCCCATGGAGAGGGCGAAGGGGATAGCGAGGATCGACATGACAAGGGTGATGAGCGGGTAGGCCAGTTTGCGATTGAGCTGAACGCGCAGGCGCATGGTGTCGAAGCCGCTCTGGCCGAGGTCATGAATGTAGCGGTTGAGTTCGCCGAAGCTCATCTCCTGCGACTGCCGGTTTTCCTTTTTGAAGTAAGTGGGGTCTTCGTGGATGTCAGGGAAGGTGCTGACCTGGAAGGTCTGGTAATCGCGCATGGCATCGCCGATGAAGGTACGTCGCCAGCCGTTTTCGAAGATCCACTGATGCAGGCCGGGCTCCCAGTGGGCGCTGGTGGCGAAGATGCGGGTGGAGAGGGCGAAGGTTTCGGGATCGAATTCGAAGACTGAGATGTTGGCGAAGCGGTCGTGGTCCGAGTCGAAGAATTCGTAATAGAAGATGCGGCCGGGTTTGCCGGCGAGCTGGTGTCCAAAGATCCATTGCTGGTCCGGACGCAGGAAGGTCTGTGCGGGCTTGCCCTTGATGACGGAGCGGAGTGCTTCCTGCTGGCGGTTGGCGACGGGCAGGTAGCTTTCGTCGAAGAGGAAGAGCGAGATACCGAGGATCGCGGCGACGACAAGTACGGGAACCATGACGCGATAGAGACTGATGCCCGTGGCCTTCATGGCAGTGAGCTCGCTGGTGCGATTGAGCGCGCCGAAGGTGGCGAGCACGGCGACGAGGGTGCAGAGCGGCGTGAGGTTGTAGATGAGGTTGGGCATGAGGTTGATGAGGTACTCGCCGACCGTGACGAGCGGGGTGCGATTGCGGATGATGTCGCCGAGCAGCTCGAAGAAGGTGAAGATGAGCATCAGTAGAAGGAAGCTGACGAGGACGAGGGCGAAGGTGGAAAGGAACTGGCGGAGAATGTAGTCGTCGAGGATGAGGGGGAAGCTGCGGCGGCCGGAGCGGTGGCGGCCGGCGACGCTGGTTGCGAAGGATTCTTCGCGATCGGCTGCGGAGATGGGAGTGTCGGCTGCCGGTTTGCGGGAGAAGCGGAAAAGGCCGGCCAGAGCGGGGAACCAGGTCACGCCGCCACGGCGGGAGAGCTGGCGGAGCAGCAACAGGCCGAAGACAGCGAAGAGGACATTGACGGTCCAGACGCCGACCACGGCGCTGACCTTGTTCTGGCGAGCGAGCGCGATGCCGGTGGACGAGAGGAAGTAGTAGACGAAGACCAGCAGGATGGTGACGACGAAGCCGGCGCTTTTGCCTCCTCGACGGGAAGACATGCCGAGTGGAACGCCGACCAGCATGAGCACGAGGCAGGATGCGGGATAGGCGAAGCGTTTGTTTAACTCAATCGAATACCACTTGCCATTCGGCATGTGACTGCGCTGGTAGAGTTCGCGATTGCCCATGGCCAGGATCGGCGTATCCGAGTGGCCGATGTGTGCTTCTTCCTGCGTGCCTATGGCGAGCGGGACATCCGATTCTGCGAAGGTAGAAACGGTGTACTGGTTGGGATCGGTGGTGGAGGCGTCATGCTGGGTGCCATCGCGAAGACGCATGCGGAGGGTGTTGTCGCCGCCATTGACGACGGTGGCGCGTTCGGCGGTGGTGATCTTGGGATCGTTGTGGTCGGAGAGGTCGGCAAGGAAGACGCGGTGCCATTGCGAAGAGCCGGCACTGCCGCGAACGTCCTGCACGTAGAGGACGTAGTTTTTGAAGTCTTCATAGAAGACGCGCGGCTGAATTTCGAAGCTGGCCTGGGAGGTCTTGATGGAGTTTTCGAGCTGGAGGAGAGCTGCTGTCGATTTTGGTGCGAGATAGAGGGCGTTGAGCAGCGAGACGCCCCATCCCAGCATGGCAACGATGAAGACGATGCGGACGAAGCTCCACACGCCGAGGCCGGAGGCGCGCATGGCGGTGATTTCGCTGTCGGCGGCGAGACGGCTAAGGCCGAGGAGGACGCCGACGAGGACGGCCATGGGGATGGTGACGGTGAGAGTGTTCGGCAGGGTGTAGAGGAAGATGCGGGTGATGTTGGCGAGGGAAGCGCTTTCGCGGACCATGAGGTCGAGGATGCTGCCGAGCGGCTTCATGAAAATGATGAACGTGAAGAGCGCACCGCCGAGCAGTGCGTGGGAGAGAACTTCGCTGAGGATGTAGCGGGTGAAGATGCGCAATGCGGCTCCGCGAAATGGTGGTGCTGATCCAGTTTACGGCCAGCGGACCCCTGAAGCATTGTTACCCTGCACCGGAATCCTGATGGGAGGATTTCGCTGTTCGTCTGCAGGAGATTCTGATGTACTGCGGAGCTATGGAGAATGCGGAGGGGTATGTTGCGCGATGGCGCGAGGCTGGGCTGATCGATGAGCCGACGGCGGCAGCGATCCGGAAATGGGAATTGGAGCGGGTGGATCGCAGCGATCGAGGCTGGCTGGTACGGATTGCGCTGATCCTTGGCGGGCTGCTGCTGGGTGCGGGTGTATTGCTGTTTGTGGCCGCGCACTGGGATGCTGTGTCGCCGCCTGGCCGGATGCTGCTGGTGCTGGCGATGCTGGCGTTCTTTCATAGCGTGGGGCTGCTGGTGCAGGAGCGTTTTGATGGGCTGGCGACGGCAATGCATGCGGTGGGAACGGTGGCAGCGGGTGCGGCCATTGCGCTGCTGGGACAGATCTTCCATATGCAGGAGCACTGGGCTTCGGCTGTGCTGTTGTGGGCGCTGTGTGCGGCGGCGGGATGGGTGTTGTTGCGGGATGAATTTCAGCAGACGTTGACACTTCTGCTGGTGCCGGCGTGGATGGTGTGCGAGTGGGGTGAGCGGGCGGAGGGATACAACGGCGAGGCGGCTTATGTTGGTCGATTGCTGATGGTGATTGGGGCGGTGTACCTGGTGGCGTTCCTGCGATCGAAGAGGCGGGCGATGAGCGGGATCCTGTTTGGGGTTGGAGCTGCGTTGCTGCTGGTGGGTGTGCCGCTGGTGGTGGAGGGATGGATTGGCAGTGGAATGGGTCGATCTCCTTTTGCGCCGGGAGGATTGCGGGCGACTGCGCTGTTGTTAATGGTATTGGCTGCGGCCGCGGGCTGGAGGCTCGAGAGAAGAAGTCTTGAGCCGGTTCTGATCGTTGCCGGGCTGAGCATTGTGCTGCCATGGTCATTGACGAAAATAGTGAATGGATCGGGGGCTTATCAGTGGACCTATGCCGAGCCGGGCGTGTTGACTTACCTGCTGGTGGCTGCTGCGGCGGTGTACCTGGTGTGGTGGGGTGTGCGCATTGCGAAGAAGGGCGTGGTGAATTTCGGAATGGTGGCTTTCGCAATCACGCTGTTCTGGTTCTACATGTCGAGCCTGATGGATAAGCTTGGGCGGTCGCTCGGATTGATGCTGCTGGGGGTGTTGTTCCTGGGTGGTGGATGGGCGCTGGAGCGAACGCGGCGGGTGCTGATTGGCGGTATGGCCGGAGGTGTAGCGTGAACAGGCGTGGGCGGGCGTTGATTCTTGTGGCTGTGCAGCTGGTGCTGGTGCTAAGCGTGGCTGCGAATTTCCTGCGCGAACGCAAGGTGTATCCGCGGGTGTGGACGCAGGTGAAGCAGGTGGATCCGACTCTGCCGCTGCGCGGCCGCTATCTGGCGCTGCAGTTGCTGGTGAACGGGTGTTCGCTGCCGATGGATGTGGAACATCACATGCCGATCTACAACGAAAAGACCGGGCCGGGAATGTGGATGTGGACGGTGTCACTGAAGGCTGAGCATGGAGAGCTGGTGCCGGTCCTGGTCGACAGGGAGCGGGGTCATGGCGCCATGATCACGCGTCACGGTCTGGAGCCATGTGAGCGGCTGCCGGTTTCGTCGTACGTGGATTACTTCATTCCTGATGCGGCGCATCCTCCGTTTCCGCTGAAGGCTGGCGAGGAACTGTGGGTGGAGACAACGGTGCCACGGGAGGGGCCGCCGCGTCCGATCCAACTGGCGGTGTCGAGTGCGGCGGGTTTTCGTCCTTTGACGTTCTAGTTCGGGTGTTACTGCTTGGCTGAAATCTCAAGTTTTGCGTGGGCTGCGACGTGATGCAGGTCGTAAAAATTGCCCTGGTTGGTGCCGATGCTGAGACGGCCGCGTGAATCGATGTAGAGCAGGTTGTCGCCTACGGGGACATCGCTGAAAGTTTTGACGAAGGGCATGGTGTAGGGCTTGTCGTCGAGCGTGATGGTGACCTTGTCACCGGTGACATAGCCGAGCTGGGCGAAGGTCGCGGAGGGAACGTTGAGGACGAGGTTGCCGAAGGGACCGTCGGTGCCGATGACTTCCGCGTGGAGTTTTCCGGATGCGATTGAAGCGCTGGTGTTTTCGAGGCGGACGAGTTTCGTGACGTCGAGGGAGGGGCCGGCCTGGGTCCAATCATCGCCGCGCGCGAGATGGGCGCCGGCGGGAGAAAAGATGTCGCGGCCATGGAAGGTGGAGGAGAGCTTCGCGCCGATCATCCATGCCGGGTTGGTGATCTCGCGTGCGCCTTCGAGGCCGTCGCGATCGGCAAGCAGGGTGATCATGCCGTTGTCGGGCAGGACGAAGTATTGACCTACTTTTGATTTCGCGATGATCGCTTTGCGGGTACTGCCGACGCCTGGATCTATCACTGCGACGAAGACGGCGTCCCTGGGAAAGTAGGGAGCGGAGCCGGCGAGGAAGCGGCCGGCTTCGGCGATGTCATAGGGTGTGACCTGGTGGGTGATGTCGAGTATGGTGACACCGGGCGCGACGCCCTGCATGACAGCGCGGCAGATGCCGACGGCATCGTCTTTGGTATCGAAGTCGGTCATGAAGCCGATCGTCTTGAGGTGCTGCTGGGCGGTTGCTGTCAGCAGAGCGAAGCAGGTGATCGTAAGTAGAAAGAGATTGCGGGGCAGGCTGCGGAGCACGTGCGCCTCCGGTGTTGAGGATGGGACTGCAGGCTAGACAAAGATAGCAGCCGCAATGTGGATTTACTTGCCGGTTGCAGGGATTTCCGGATAGGCGGGACTGCCGGGAAGGAAGCGGTAGCCGATGCCCCGGACGGTTTCGAGGTAGACGGGTTTAGCGGGATCGTCCTCGATGTAGCGGCGGAGGCGGACCATGAAGTTATCGATGGCGCGAGTGTCGGTGTCTTCGCGGACGTGCCAGACTTCTTCAAGCAGCTGTTTGCGAGAAATGATTTCTGCCTGGTGGCGGACCAGGTAGCGGAGTAGTTCGGCTTCCATGACGGTGAGGCTGATGGAGCGTGGAGTTTCGCCGGCGGTGGAGAGACGGAGTGCGGCGAAGTCGATGGTGCGGCCAGCGAATTGGAAGATGGCAGAGGGTTCGGTGGCTTTGGCGGGGGCGGCGGTGTCGCGCTGCCAGCTAGTGCGGCGGAGCAGGCCATGGAGACGGGCGAGCAGGATGGAGAGTTCGAAGGGCTTGGGGAGGTAATCGTCGGCACCGGCTGCGAAGCCGCTGAGTATATCTTCGGGACGACTGCGCGCGGTGAGCATGAGGACGGGGACATAGTTCTGCTGCTCGCGAAGTTCCTTGACGACGGAGAAGCCGTCGCGGCCGGGGAGCATGACATCGAGAATGACGGCGGCTATGGGCTTGGAGGGGTTCAGAAGTTCGGGAAGGGCGGCTTCGCCGGTTTCGAAGATAAGGGTGCGGTAGCCTTCGGCTTCGAGATTGAAACGGAGACCCTGGGCCAGGTGAGCTTCGTCTTCGACGACGGCGATGGTGAGCGGGGGAGTGCTCATGCGGGGAGCGCCGATTCGTTTTGTGATGCGGCCCGGGCTTCATGAGGAAGAGCGCGGGGAAGCTGGAAGTGGATGGTGGTGCCGCGACCTTCGCCGGCGCTGGTGGCATGGACATCGCCGCCGT
>CAZZVA010000071.1:0-13754 GCA_964657345.1 uncultured Acetobacteraceae bacterium
ACATGCACGCTTTCGGAGCAAGCAGAACCCGGAAACTCAAGTCCAAAAAGGACAGGCCGCCCATTGCGAGGCGGCCTACGTCATCACCGGTGAATCTTCATCGCTCCCTAGCGTTCCGCTTATTTGCCGGCAAGTCTCTCGGTCGCGATCTCGCCCGCGGCAGTTGTCTTCTCCTTGTCCTGCAGCACGGTGTAGATCTGGTGCGCCTTTGCCGGATCGGTGGTCTGGTAGATTCCGGCAAGGGTGAGCTGTGCGGTACCTGCCGGCACGGCGGCTGTAGGATGAGCTACCAGGTCCTGCAGCAGCTTGATCGCGTCCGCAGAACGATTGGTCTGCGCATAAAGATTCGCGAGCGCCAGGTTCGCCAAAGAGGCGGTATTGCTGCTGCCGGCACTGGCGGCCTTCTTCAGATAGACTTCCGCCTGCGCCATATTGCCCATGTCGGCAAAGGTCAGGCCGGTAAAATACAGCGAATTGTGTCCTGCGTTGGTCATGCCGTAGCGATTGGCAACGTCCTGGAATTGCGGGTTGGCTGCCTTGGCGCGCTCGGCTGCACTGCTGAACGTTTTCGTACCCGGCGGAATCGGCTGGGCGGCCGAGACGATCGGTGTATTGAATGTGTCCATGGCATTGCCGAAGGCTGTATCCGCAGCGGTCGTCCGTGCGTTGTAGATAACTGCCGCAATGACAGCGATGACGATTACAGCGAGGCATAGGATGGCCAGTCGAATCGTTCTTTTGCGATTGGCTGCCAGCCAGTCCACTCCCGACTGCGTAGCCATAACGAGCGGGTCCTGCTTGAGTGCGTGACGGGTTTGCGTATCCACAAAATCCTTTTAGGTGGGAGGGCTGCGGAGGCTGCGGCGAAAACGCGCACCACCCGCGCTGCAGCGGTTGGAAACAGCCTGCTGCGGTCAACAAAAGTGTATCAGGTTCGCTGCCCTCACTTCCAAGGCCGGCCCGGATGAAGACATTGTTTCCCGTTTGCATCTCTCTGTTTTCAACCAAAAGTCACAGGCAGCCGGCAGCGCATGCAGAATAGGATCGTTAAAATGGGATATGAGCTGTCGCTTACGCGTAACGGCTGTCGCTGCCGTCCTGTTCTCTTCGCTGGGCCTTTTGCATGCTGCCGACAATCCCTTTGATCTCAAGGGTCCCGACGTGGAAATGCGCGTTACCCGATCCGGCAAGACACTGCCTATCGGGCAGGTGCCTTCCCTGCGTGCCGGGGACAAGCTGCGGATCCATCCCGCTCTGCCGGACACGCAGTCCGTTCACTACCTGTTGATTGTGGCCTTCCTTCGCGGCGTCACCAACCCGCCGCCGCCCGAGTGGTTTACCAAGGTGGAGACATGGAAACAGCCGGCCCGGGATGAAGGCATTGAGGTGACCATCCCGCAGGAGGCACAGCAGGCAGTGGTCTTTCTTGCGCCGGAGACCACCGGCGACATCAAGACACTTCGCACCACGGTCCGCAATCGGCCGGGGTCGTTTGTGCGAGTGGTGCAGGACCTGAACCAGGCCAGCCTGGATCGCGCACGGGTCGACGCCTATCTTGCCGCCATGCGCACGGTTCCGCCGACCGACGAAGACGCGATCAAGAAGTCCTCGACGACGCTGGCCCGCAGTCTCTCGCTTAAAATCAACCAGGATTGTTTTCTGCGCGCTACTGCCGAACAGGCGCAATGTCTCACCCAGAACACCGACCAGATGGTCGTCGATGCGGGCCAGAATGCCACGATGGTTGCGCAACTGACTTCGGGCGCGACGTCTGACCTGGCGACACAGCTTGCGTATACGACCGGCGCCCAGGCCGGCTACTACAGTGCGTATGTCGGCGCGATCTTTGATGTCGCCAAGATTCTCGACGGGCTGCATACAGCCAAGTACCAGTACATTCCGGCGTTGTTCTCCGAGAATGGCGACACCATGCATACGCGGCTGAACAGTCCGCCGTCGTTTCACGATCCGAAGTCTGTGATTATCATTGCGCTGCCGCCGATCGAGCCCACGCAGCTGCCGCGCCTTGCGCCGGTTAATCCGAAGGAAGCCGAGTGTCTGCAGAAGCCGCACACGCTGCTCGGCATGGTTGGCGATCCCTCCATTTTCTCGACCCAGTATGGGCACAACTTCTTTCTTCATTTCGAAGACAAGCAGGGCAAGGCCGTCGATCTGCCGGCTATTCCCGATGCCACGCTCGGCGGCTTCAAGGTCGACGGCAGCCAGGTAGACACATCCCGGTTCGGCCTGACGTCTACCGGCTCTCTGAAAGGCTTGTGGGGCTTTGATCCCTACGAGGGCCCGAGTTTCACCTTCAACCTCTCGCATGCTTCCCAATGGAAAGTGGCGAAAGGCGAACAGACCGCACTGGTCATCGGCCGCAGCGACACGATTCACCTGGAGGATGACGAAGCCGCCTGCGTCAGTGGGGTCGACGTCAAGACTCCTGGTGGTGCGACCGAGCGGGCAGACTTCCATATCACCAAGCCCAGCGAGATTGAAGTCCAGGTGCCGCTGAAGGATGCGACGCCCGGCTCTATTTCGCTGCTGGTGAAGGAGTGGGGACTTCCCACCTCCGACGAGGTTGCGCTGCACAGCTACGCCGAGGCGGGACACGTCGACAAGCTGACCGTGTATGCAGGCGATCCCGAGGCCTCGCTCTTTGGCAGCCGGCTCGACGAGGTGGCTGCTGCTGATATCAACGGAAAAGTTTTTCATCCCGGGCAGCTCTCCCGGCATGGCGACCAGGACCAGCTACAACTGATTGCCGCCAATCCTGCGGCAGTGCAGGGGTTTGCATCGGGTCAGCCGGCAAATGCGAAATTCACTCTGAAGGACGGCCGCGTCCTGGAGCTGCCGTCGGTGATTGCGGCACCGCGTCCGCGCGTCTCCATCCTGAGCCGTGATGTACAGATCCCATCCACCGATGCCAGTATTCATCTCACCGATCAGGAAGAGGTGCCGCAGGATGGCGGTCTTACTTTTTCGCTCAAGACAGTGGTGCCGGCTATTTTTCCGCGGACAGAAAAGCTGGAAGTCAGTTCTGACGATGGATCGCTTTCCACGACCCTCAGCCTTTCCGATTCAGGGCTGGTGCTGGAAGACGCGACGACCATGCTGGCCACGCTGGATCCGCGAAGGAGCTTCGGGCCCTCGGTCTTCGGTCCGCTGCGTTTCCGCCCTGTCGCGGAAGATGGCACCACGGGTGACTGGCAGCCTCTCGGAAATGTTGTCCGGTTGCCGGTGGTCAGCGGTATCAGTTGTCCGCGAATCCCGCGCCACGTTGAGCCACCGGCACCCCCTGCTGATGCGGCACCTGCCGCCTCCGCGCCCGTGACGGACGGAGACTCTGCAGCGGTGCCAGCGACGCTGCAGCCCGGCGCTGCTCTGAACAGTCAGACCGATGCGCCGTCGGCAAGCGCGCCGGCAGGGGTCACGAGCGATGCCTCCACAGCAGGCTGCACTCTTCGTGGCAACAGTCTTTTCCTCATCGATTCGGTAGCGTCCGATGCGGCCTTCACCCACAGCATCCAGATTCCGGAGGGCTTCTCCGGCTCCTCGCTGAGTGTTCCCCGGCCTGCTAACAGGACGCTCTATGTGAAACTGCGCGATGACCCGACGGTAATCAATACGCTGGCGCTGCCGAAGGATTGAACCTGCCTGGAGACGCCGGCGCCGCTATTTGCGACCGGCTTCCACTCCACTCGGCAGCCTGCGCAGATCGTCCCCGAGGATGACCGCTTCGGCGATCTCCCGCATCGATTTGCGCCGCTGACGGCTCTGCTTCTGCAGCATCAGGTAAGCTTCTTCCTCGCTGACCTTCAGGTCGCGCTGCAGGATGCCCTTCGCCCGTTCGAGGATTTTGCGGGCCTGGAGCTGACCGGCAAGCTGGATATTTTCATTTTCCAGCCGGGCCAGTTCGACCTCCGCGCCGACCAGGAAGCCGATAGTGGAGATCAGCTGAACCTCGCGATGAGTGAACTCGTGCGGTTGGCGATGCTGCAGGTTGATGACGCCCACCAGTTTGCCGCGGCCCATCACTGGTACGGAAAGGAAGGCGTCGAAATGATCTTCGGGCAGATCCTGAAACATCTTAAAGCGCGGATCGTGCGATGCATCCTTGTCGATGACGACGGGCTGACGGTGCTCAGCGACCCAGCCGGTGATACCCTGGCCGACCTGCAGGTTCAGCCGGTCGACGATGTCCGTATGGGGATTCTTGGAAGCGCGCAGGACCAGGTCATCCTTCTCCAGTACATAAATGAAGCAGGAGTCACATTGCACCAGGGATGACGCAAACTCCACGATCCGCTCCAGCACGGCATGCAGCGGGTCTGAAGCAGCCATCCGGCTGCCAATCTCATGGAGGAAATCGATATCACCGCCGTCTTGGGCGGCCTTTGCAACGGGACGGGTGGAACTCGCTCGGTCTGCCATAGGTGGATACCTATTATCTCTTGTCAGCCACCGGTATCAACTGGAAATCCCTTCCCGGCTCATTCAGTCCTCTTCGTCCAGGTCCCTTTTCCAGCATTTCGGACAGGATGAGAACCACATCGGCACCTTAGTCCCGGGTATCCACAGTTCCATTCATGCGTGATCTGCTTTTTCCAGTAACGTGGGAGAAGCACCCATGAGTCAAGGTCCCCACGTCCATGATCCCTACTGGCAGCGCACTGGCGCCGTAGAAGACACCCGTGTTGCTTCGCTGCAGAATGCTCCGCAGGCTGTGTCACTCTTCGAGTCGCCTGGCGTGGCTGGAAAGCGTGTGCGACCCGCAGCGAATGACGATTTGCGAGAGACGCTGGCGAGTGCTTTCGGCTTTGCCGACTTCCGCGCCAACCAGGAAGCCGTCTGCCAGGCTGCGCTGGAGGGCCGCGATGTGCTGCTGGTGATGCCTACCGGCGCGGGTAAATCGCTCTGCTACCAGCTTCCCGGCATCGTGCGCCGCGGCACCACCCTGGTCATCAGCCCCCTCATCGCGCTGATGGAAGACCAGTCCTCCAAGCTGGCGGCTCTGGGCTTCCGGGCCGAACGGATCCACTCCGGCATGGATCGCGGGGACTCGCGCGCTACTTGTGTCGCCTACCTGAAGGGAGAGCTGGATTTTCTGTTCATCGCTCCCGAGCGCATGAAGGTTCCCGGCTTCCCGGAAATGCTCGCCCGGCGCAAACCGCAGCTCATTGCTGTCGACGAGGCGCATTGCATTTCGCAGTGGGGCCACGATTTTCGTCCCGACTACCGTGTTCTCGGCCAGCATCTTGAAGCGCTAAGGCCTGCGCCCATCATGGCACTGACCGCGACGGCTACGCCGATAGTGCAGGATGACATTGTGCGCCAGCTGCATCTGGATCACGCGGTGCGCTTTATTCATGGCTTCCGCCGCCATAACCTGGCCATCGAGTCGGTGGAAACACCCGTGCCCGAACGGCCCGCACGCATCGCTGCTCTGCTGGCTGCCGCGGAGCGCCGGCCCGCCATCGTCTATGCACCCACGCGCAAGCGCAGTGAAGAGCTGGCAGCCATTCTGCGCGAACAGTTTCGTGCGGCGGCCTACCATGCCGGGATGGATCCCGAGGATCGCGAGCGAGTGCAGCGCGACTTCCTCGGCGGCAGACTCGAAATCGTTGTTGCTACCACTGCCTTCGGCATGGGCATCGACAAGGCGAATGTCCGCACTGTCATCCATGCGGCGATGCCCGGTACGCTCGAGGGCTATTACCAGGAGATTGGCCGCGCTGGTCGCGATGGTGAACCCAGCCGCGCTGTCCTGCTGTATTCCTTTGCTGACCGGCGAACCCAGGAATTTTTCTTTGAGCGCGACTATCCTGCCGCGGATTTGCTGACGCGGGTCTACAGCAAGTGTTCGAGCGAGCCGCGCAGTCGTGAGTCGCTCCGCCGCAGTCTGAAATTGGACGCTGATGAATTCGACCACGCGCTCGAGCGTTTGGAGTTACTCGGCGTCTGCGTGATCGATGCCGACGGTGCGATTGCACTCACAGAGGCTCACGGCGCCCGCTCGGATTTTTCATGGCGGGATCCGTACCAGGCACAAATGTTACAGCGCAAGTCACAGATCGAAGCCATGCAGCGCTTTGCGGAAACACATCAATGCCGCATGGCCGCGCTGGTGCGTCATTTTGGAGATACGGAAGACCGCATCGTTTCGTGTGAGCTTTGCGATGTCTGCTCTCCCGGTCTTGCGATCGCCCAGCAGTTTCGCGAGCTTAGCTCGATAGAAGAACGTGCGGTCGCCGGCATTCTTCGCGATCTGCGTTCCGGCATGGCTAAATCCACCGGGAAGCTCCACAAGGAGATCTTCCCGCGGGAAGAATTGAACCGCGATGGCTTTGAAGCCGTGCTCGGCGCGATGGTCAGTGAGGGTTGGCTGAAGATGGAAGATGCCAGCTTCGAGAAGGAAGGGCGGACCCTGACGTATCGACGTGTCAGTCTTACCCGCGATGGCGAATCGGTCGATGTGCACCATCCCGGCTCGCTGCAGATTCGCGCTTGCGCGCCCGCCGGCGCCAGCAGGGTGCGCAAGCCGAAAGCCGGAAAGTCCACCGGCACCCCGGTTACGGATGCAGCGATCTCCCCGGAAGCAAGCGCACTCGAGCAGAAGCTGCGGAGCTGGCGTTCGCAGGAAGCAAAGAAACAGGGCTTTGCGGCCTTTTGTGTTTTTTCGGATCGCACCATGCGCTCGATCGCGGTCGAACGTCCGACGACTGTCGAAGATCTGCAGATGGTGGACGGGATCGGCCCTGCCAAGGTCGCACGCTATGGGCAGGAGATCTGCAGTATCTGCGCTTCCGCCTGACGAATGAACTACTTCCCGCTGCTCAGCCATGATTGCAAATAGGCCCGCAACAACTCATGCTCGGGCCAGCCGGTGAACTTCTCATTCCAGCCATCGATCAGCTTCCTGGCCTTTCTGTAATCACCTGTCAACGATTGATGTTTTGCATCGAGTACTGCGACAAACATGTCGACTCTTTCCACACCCTGCGCATCGGAGACGACCATGTCATATAGTCCGGCTTCGGGCACCGGCACCATGGAGGTGCCGCTGGATTTCTCCAGCACCTGCAGACCACGCAGCGGTGCCGCTGTGCTTACGTTCTTCAGGGCGTAGGTATACCTGCCATCCGGAAGCGCCGTCAGCAAGCCTCCAACCGGCACTGCTCCGGCACCATCCCAGAGCACGACTGCTTCATCCATCGCCGGCCTCGTCCTGTGCTGCTGCAGCGGGAACGCGTTTGCCTGCGGTGCGCCGGCTTGCGCGGCACGGACCACCCGGCGTATCCGGGACAGCATGTCCACAGCAAACGGCGACGGCGGTGCGACGAGCGCAGGTATGCGAAATCCTCGTGCGCAGTCCTCGGGCGTGAAGCATTCATATAAGGATTGCTGCCCGTCCGGCAGCAGCACCGTCAAGGAGTGGGAATTGTCTAGGCCGCGCGGTTGTACCAGTTCATTCGGCAGCAATGGATCGCCGGAGTGGATCGGTCTGCCGGTAGACTGCACGGCCCATTCGCCCTGCACCTTCCACGCCATGCCGGCAGGGGACGCCATGCGATCTGCCGACCATGCACTGAACGGCACCAGGGCGGCACCAATCATTAGAGTCACCGCCAGGAGCCGCTGCCGAAAGATTCTCATCGTGAGCATGAGCGTGCCCCAACTAGCGTTTATTGGCAAGCCGCGCAGTGCTACTGAACTCTTTCCCCAGCCGAAACGTAACCGCTGAGTAGTTACTACTTTGTACCCGAATCACGGCAACATCATGGAGCAACATGCAACCCCGTCATGTACAGTTAGACCCGCGATGAAAGCCTTCGACCTCCACGATTCAGCAAGACAGACCTGTGGACTGGATAGCGAGTTGTCGGCACCATCGTCACGGGCCCCGCGTACCTGCACCTCATGACGTAGCTCCTGCTCCCTCTAGCAACAACGTGCCACACCCCCCTTGCGGCCGTAAAAAAATCGCTCACTGCCAAGGTGGCTTATGGTCCGGATACTCCCGACGCGCGGCACTTCCGCGTCCCTGGAAGCATGCAGCACGATTTCCGAGCAGCCGATCGATGTCTTAAGTCCATCGGCGATTCTGCTCTTCCAGCTTTTGCTGCTGCTTTTAGCGCTGGCCGCATTGTGTCTTCCGACCCTCGCGCAGACGCCCGTCAATGTGCCGACGTGGCGCTATGACAACACGCGCGCAGGAGCCAACACGCAGGAGACCCTGCTGACCCCCGCGAATGTCAATGCGTCGGAATTCGGAAAGCTCTTCTCCCGGTCGGTCGACGGCTACGTGATCGCGCAGCCCCTTTACATGAGCGGTCTCACCATGCCAGACGGCCTGGTGCATAATGTGCTCTTCGTGGCCACGGGTCACGATTCCGTCTATGCCTTCGATGCCGATACCAATGGCGGCGCCAATGCGCAGCCGCTCTGGCATGCCAGCATGCTATCGACAGCGCATGGCGCTGCAGCTGGCGCGACAACCGTGCCGAGCACGGATGTTTCGTCCTACGACATCACTCCCGAAATCGGCATCACCGGCACCCCGGTCATCAATCCCGGCACCAACACCATGTACGTTGTGGCCAAGTCCAAGGAAAGCGGCACCTATGTGCAGCGGCTGCACGCAATCAATATCCTGACCGGTGCCGAACAGCCGAACAGCCCGGCGGTCATCCAGGCTACCGTAAGCGGTACCGGGAATGGAAGCTCCGGTGGCAATCTAGCCTTCAGTCCCCTCTGGCAATCCAATCGTCCGGCACTCAGCTACTACAACGGTTACGTGTATGCTGCCTTCGGCTCTCATGGCGACAATGGGCCGTGGCATGGATGGGTCTTCTCGTTCGACGCGAACACGCTGGCACAAAAAGCAGCAGTCTGTCTTTCGTCGGCCGGCTTTGGCAACGGGGTATGGGCTTCCGGCGCCGGTATGCCGATCGACAGCGGCGGCACTGCGGGACGCCTCTTCGTGGTCACGGGCAATGGCACCTACAGCAGTTATCCGCCTTTCTCTTCAAGAGTGAACTTTGGCGATAGTATCGTTGAGTTCGATCTTGCTGATGGCGGTCTCACTGCAAGCGATGCGTTCACGCCATTCAACCAGGCTTCCTTGTCAGCCGCTGATACGGACCAGGGCTCCGGCGGTATCCTCATGCTCCCGGACCAACAGGGTTCCTTTCCACACATCCTGATCCAGGTCGGCAAGGAAGGGCGGATCCTGAATCTAAACCGTGACAACCTCGGCGGCTACCTGCCGAACGGCTCTTCGAACACCAATGCCCTGCAGGATATTCCGGGCAAAATCAAAGGACTCTGGAGTACGCCCGCCTACTGGAATGGGAATGTCTATTTCTGGGGAAATGGCGATGTCGGGAAATCCTTCGTCCTCAATAGTGGCGTGCTGAGCCCCAACTACTCCAGCAAGAGCACGGTCAGCTTTGCTTTTCCGGGAGCCTCGTTTGTCATTTCGTCCAATGGCAGCCAGGACGGAATCGCCTGGGCTGTGCGTGCGGATAGCTATAAGACTAACGGCCCGGAAATACTGTACGCATTTGACGCTACCAACCTGGGCAGGCTCTTCTACGAAAGTGATAGCAATGCGGCCCGTGACACTGCCGGCGGCGCTATCAAATTTGCGGTGCCGGTGGTTACCAATGGCAAAGTCTACCTTGGCGCCGCGTACCAGGTGGATACCTACGGCCTGCTGACGACCCAGCTGACGGCAGCCGCGCCAGTTGTCAGCCCGGACGGCGGCGCTATCTCGCCGAGCACGCAGATCACGCTCACCACCAGCACGCCATCGGCGAACATCTACTACACGCTCGATGGATCGACACCTACAACTGCCTCAAACTTGTATTCGGGCGCAATCACGTTGAGTGCGGCCGCCACTCTCAAAGCGATTGCCAGTGCCAGCAACTACCTGCAAAGCACGGTGACGTCGGCGACCTTCACTCTCAACTCGCAGACGCCCGCTCCCGTCGTTGGACCGGCTGCTGGTACCTACAGCAGCTCCCAGCAGGTCATACTCACGGATACAGACAGCTCTGCGGCGCTGTATTACACCACGGATGGATCCACCCCATCCTCTTCTTCGCAGCTTTACACCGGGGCCATCACGGTCGCATCGTCCACGACCATCAAGGCGATTGCCATCGATCCTGCGCTGCAAAACAGTACTGTGGTGACGGCGGCTTACATCATCCAAGCCGGTGGCACCACGATCAATTTTGGCAACGGATTCTCCTCTGTCGCGGGCCTCACACTGAATGGCAGTACGTCCAATGCGGATGACAGCCGGCTTCAACTTACCGAGGGCAAACTGAACCAGGCGGGCAGCGTCTTCTACAGCCAGCCGATCAATATCCAGGCATTCACAACAGACTTTGCTTTCCAGCTTTCGAATGCCGTGGCAGACGGCTTTACGTTCACCATCCAGAACAATGCGGCTACGGCGCTCGGGGCCAGTGCCGCCGGCCTTGGTTATGCCGGCATTGCGAAGAGTGTCGCCCTCAAGTTCGATCTCTATAGCAATGCAGGGGAGGGAACCGATTCGACGGGCATTTATACAAATGGAGCATCCCCCACTGTCCCGTTCGTGGACATGACGTCCAGCGGCCTGCTGCTGCGCAGTGGTGATTCCATGCAGGCTCACGTGACCTATGACGGGACTACCCTCACCATGCTGCTCACCGATGGAGTCTCCGGCAAGACGTTCACGTTCAGCCGGGCCATCAACATTCCGCAGGTGGTCGGCAGCAACCAGGCATGGGTCGGGTTCACGGGCAGCACGGGCGGGCTCTCTTCGAGCCAGAAGATACTCAGCTGGACCTACACCGCACAGGCGCCAACGCCCACCACGGCACCGCCGGTATTTACGCCTGCTGCCGGCACCTATGCAACGTCGCAAAGCGTAACCATCAGTGATGCGACCGCGAATGCAGTCATCTACTACACCACGGACGGCAGCACCCCCGGCACCTCTTCCCCGGTGTATGGTGCCGCTCTCCAGGCGGGACTCGGCACCACGACGATCCGGGCCCTGGCTGTGGCACCTGGCGATGCGTCGAGCAGCGTGGTCAGTGCGGTCTATATTGTCAACCCGGCGAGTACACCGGCACCTGTCTTCAACCCGCCCGGCGGGACCTTCTCATCCGCGCAGAGTGTGACCCTGTCTGACTCTGCCAGCGGCGCCAGCATCTATTACACAACCGACGGTTCAACGCCGGTGTCGACATCGCCGGTCTACTCCGGCGCCATCGCTGTCAATACGTCGGAAACCATCACGGCCATTGCTGTTGCACCAGGCCTCTCTTCCAGCCAGGCGGTTTCTGCGGCTTACACCATTCAGACGGGAGCACCCGTCATCAACTTTCCAAACGGCTTCAGCGGCGCCACTGGAATTGCGTTTAACGGCGTTGCGGTGCGGAGTGGTGCCGCACTGCAGCTGGCGAAGCTGGGACAAACCTACGCCCATGGGTCTGCCTGGTATGCGACGCCGGTCAACATCGCAACCTTCACTGCAGACTTCAACTTCCAGCTGTTAAGTGCGCAGGCGGACGGATTCACCTTCACGCTGCAAAGTCGTGGCGCTACTGCTCTCGGACCGGCCGGCAGCGGTTTGGGCTATGGAGCATCGCAGCCTGGCGGCAGCGGGGGTATTCCCGCCAGCGTAGCTGTCAAGTTCGATGTTTACAGTAATGACGGAGAAGGCACGGACTCGACCGGGTTTTACACCAACGGCGCCTCTCCCACCATACCGGCACTCAGTATGGCAGCGTCTGGCGTGACCTTGCGGAGCGGCCATATCTTCCACGCGCATATCACTTATGACGGCGCCAAGCTGGTGCTGCTGCTGACGGACACGGTTACATCTGCCAGTTACACTGCCAGCGACACCATCAATCTGCCAGCGGTACTGGGCTCGTCCACAGCGTTCGCGGGATTCACCAGCGGCACCGGCGGATTGACCGGCACCTTCAACATTCTCAGCTGGACGCTGAATTCCGGGGTGAGCCAGGCTGCTCATGCCGCGCAGGCTGCCGCAGTGCAGCCGGGAAGCTCTATTCCTGGAGTGGAAGTCACGACCTACACTCGCTATACAGCCGAGCCTCACATGACGCCGACGCCGGGCGAGCACGTCGGGGCAACGGAGGTCGAGCTGCTGTCCGAGACTGCCGGTGCGACCATTTACTACACTGTCGACGGATCGCAGCCGACTCGCCACTCGGCAGTGTATCGCGCGCCGATTGTTGTCGATGGCAGGTCTCTTACCATTAAGGCCTTCTCCACGGCACCGAAACGAAGGGATAGTGCTGTTGTCACCGGCAACTATTACGGAAAGGAATAGCCTCGTCCGGGCTGCATCCTTTTCAAGCTTCCTCTCAAGCCGCCGATAAAGCCACTGACTCTCTTCAGCCACGCACCGGAGGCTGTCCGGAATCATGCAATATCGGTACGCAAGGAGGACTGCAACCATGCATTTCAGGTGGACGATCGGCGCAAAGCTGCTTGTCAGTTCTACGGTGGCGCTTGCGCTCACCATCGCTATCAGCGTGGCAGGTCTGCTTTCGATCACTACTCTGGGTGCGCATTTCCGTACCACCATCCATGGCAGTGTCAGGAAAGAGGTGCTCGCCGAAGATATGCAGATGCAGCTGGCGACCGTGCTTTCGCTGGAACGTGGCATGCGTCTTGGTGCTTTTGAAAAGAACCTCGATCAGATTGAGTCCCTTCACGTTCGCTCTTCGCAGAGCCTGGAAAAAGTTCATCAATCCATCGCCGCGATCATTCCGCTCCTGGTGTCGGCGGAAGGGCGGACGATTATGAACGATCTTCCGCCCCTCTTTGCCAGCATCGCCGAAAGGGATGAGCAGATGTATGGTCTCTGTAAATCTCATCAGCTGAAGCAAGCTGCGGCATTGGAAAGTGACACGCGTCCCCTGATCGAACAGACGAGCGCCAAAGTTGCGCGGATGATTCAGCTGCAGGGAGAGCTGATGGCGGGCGACGAGGTGGCAGCGTCTGAAGCTGTAACTGCAAGCTGGTGGACTCTGGCCGGGATGCTGCTGCTTGCTGTCATTGCCGCCGCCTGCTCCGTGCTGGTCGTTCACAGGATGAACCTGCAATTGAACCGGAATGTAGAGTTGCTCACGAACGGAGCAGATGGCGTGTCGTCGGCCGCACTCCAGGTCTCGGCTTCGAGTCACGCCCTCGCTGAAAGCGCTTCTTCGCAAGCAGCCTCTCTGGAGGAAACCTCGGCCTCCTCTGAAGAGGTGCATGCAGTGGCACGTCGCAACATGGATAGCGCAAAGACCACGACCGACATCGTCGAAAAGTCC
This sequence comes from uncultured Acetobacteraceae bacterium, assembly GCA_964657345.1. Lineage (GTDB taxonomy): Bacteria > Acidobacteriota > Terriglobia > Terriglobales > Acidobacteriaceae. The sequence continues at coordinate 13,359 of CAZZVA010000071.1, forward strand.
CAGTCTCGATCTGTAGAAGCCAACGAACAACTGCAGCAGATGGTCCTGGCCATGGACGAAATCAGTCAATCGTCCGAGAAGATTTCGAAGATCATCAAGGTCATTGATGAGATAGCCTTTCAGACCAATATTCTTGCGTTGAATGCTGCTGTGGAAGCAGCCCGGGCGGGAGAAGCCGGATTAGGATTTGCAGTGGTGGCCGATGAAGTGCGCAGCCTGGCACAGCGTTGCGCACAAGCCGCCAAGGACACTGCCGGCCTCATCGAGGAGTCGCTACAGAGCGCCAATGGTGGCAAGCAGCGGGTGAGTCTGGTTGCGGATGCTGTGCGTGCCCTTACCGGGGATTCGGCAGGCATCCGGAGCCTGATTGATGAGATCAGCGCGGGCAGCGAAGAA
>CAZZVA010000072.1:0-13500 GCA_964657345.1 uncultured Acetobacteraceae bacterium
GTTTCTCCGCGAGCACCGGTCTGTCCTCCATCTCGTCAGAAGTACTCTGCGGAACCACGCGAACGACATTCAGCGTCTGCTAGTCCTTCTCAAAGACGCCTGCGATGAGACGCCTTTGCCTGCCGAGATCGCAGCGATCCACGGAATGATCTCTCTGGATGAACTTCTTCATCTCGAACACTTCAAGTGCCTGCGATCAATTCTGCTGACGGATGCCTCCTCCTGGAGGAAGCGGGCTAGCGATGCTCCTGGCTTCAAGCCTCAAAATCGGGGCGGGAGAAAAGAGCATCACGACGAGTTCAAGTCGATATTGGACAATATCAGCCAGTCGGACGGCCTTCTTGATGCCCTCATCCAACTTGCCTCTCTGCCGGGACTTGCCTATACCGAGAGTGAGTGGGAGACAATTCGCAGTATCTTCACTGTTCTGCTCCATGCAGTCGGTGAGTTGCGCGTGGTCTTTAATGAGCGCGGCAAAATGGATTTCGTCGAAGCGGGGCTTACGGCTGGCTGGGCACTTTCGAATGATGAAGTCCGCCACGATGTGAGCCACAGGACTCGCCATTTACTCGTTGATGAATTTCAGGACACCTCGCGCAAGCAGTACGACCTGCTGAAGAGCATTGTGCGGGAATGGGCTCCGGAAGAGCATCGAACCTGCTTCTTCGTCGGCGATCCAATGCAGTCGATCTATCTTTTTCGCCACGCAGAACTGGCCCTTTTCGACGAAGTGCAGCAGCATGGCTTCGGCCAGGATGCCCCCGGCATTCACTTTCAGCGATTGACCCTGAGCCAGAATTTCCGATCAACTGAAGCTGTTGTCGAGCCCATCAATGCGATGTTCGAGAAAGCCATCAAAGCTGGAAAAGCAGGCGCCTCGCGCTTCACTCCAGCCGTCGCACATTCCTCCATCACAAGCGTCAATGCATTCCTTTTCCACCCCCGCTTTCTTGACGAGGAGAATGCCTCAGCAGATAGCAGGGTCACCGACAAGGCAGCGCCCATAGTAGAAACCATCCGTAGATATGTTCCGCATCTGGACCATGCAAGAGCACGCGGAGAAAGTTTTCGCATTGGCGTGCTGGTGCGGGCAAAACAGCACGTCTCGTCTATTGCTGCTGCTCTCCGCAGCGAGAACATCTCTTTCCGGGCAATAGATATCGAAACCCTCAAGGACCGACAGGAGGTCAGGGATCTTGTCTCACTGGTACGAGCACTGACGCAGCCCATGGATCGGGTGGCCTGGCTCGCCATTGTTCGCGCACCATGGTGCGGCGTGGCGCTTGCGGATCTGCATATCCTCGCCGGGCAGGATGATCGCACCCAACTCGGCAGGCCGACGCGTGAACTCCTGGCAGAACGATCTCACTTGATCAGCAGCGACGGTCAGCGGCGCGTTCAGCACCTCCGGAAGGTCATCGAACGCTCACTGTCACTGCGGCACTCGGGAGACTTTCTGGCTGCGCCGAACGGATTCGCGACATGGATCGAACAGACGTGGATCGCACTCGGAGGTGAACACTGTATTGATAAAACCGGCCGGGAGAATGTGGATGCATTCTTCAGGCTTCTCGCCACCCTTTCTCCCCTGGAGGCAATCGGCGCCTCGCTCAACGCCAGGCTGGAAAAGCTGTTTGCGGCACCCGATCCAACTGCCCAGGAGCAATGCAGCATTCAACTGATGACGATTCACAAGGCAAAGGGATTGGGTTTTGACGTGGTTCTGCTTCCTGAACTGCATCGTGAATCCGGAAGAAGCCGTCATCCCCTTCTTCGCCGGATGGCGCGACTGCAAAGGAACAGTACGGATAGAGAACTGCTTCTCGCGCCGATCGGCGCAAAGGGACAGGACACGTCCGCTACCTACACATGGATCGGCAGGCAGGTCGAAAAGGAGGAACTCGATGAGATACAGCGACTGTTTTACGTGGCCTGCACACGCGCCCGCACAGCACTGCACCTCTTCGCGGATATCAAGCCGGAGCCGAAATCCGGATACCTTGCCGCACCGGAAGAAGAGTCGCTGCTAGCCTGCGGATGGGACTACCTCCATCCGGAAGCAGAACAACACTACGCATTGTGGCGTCAGTCGAAACCAGCCGTCACAGCGCGCGGCGATGCGTCCATGCCACAGGCGGCAAGCTCATCCATGCCCCCGGCCTTGCTGAAGGTAGCAGCCAGCGCAGAACAGCATACTCGGACACGGAAAAGGCTGCCATCCAGCTGGGTGTCGGCTCAAAGTGTCGAAGTTACGGCGCCAGAGGAGGAATCCCACGCATTGCATCCGCACCGCGAACGGGTGCGGCATCCATCCATGGCTTCCAGGGCAAGGGGTGTAACCCTGCACTCCCTGCTGGAACAACTCGCCGTCCTGCCCGGCCAGGATGATCGATGGAATGTCCAGAGAAACGATGCTTACTGGAGAAAGATCGCTACAGCCCTTTTGAGAAATGCAGGTCTGCTGCGCCGCGAGGTGGAGACAGAGACTGAGTCAGTGCTCGCGATCCTGGCGGCTGCGGCTGGTGATCCCAACGCACGCTGGATGCTCAGCAAACAAGCTTATGAACTAAATGAAGCGAGCTGGACAATCCAGGAAGAAGGCAGGCTCAGAACAATCCGCTGCGATCGCGTCTTCGTTGCCGGGGCAGAACCGCTGACGAGTGGCCAAGACCATTTATGGATTGTGGATTATAAAACTGCTGATGTGGATGCCGACTCTTTCCTTCTCGAAGAACAAAGCCGCTATGCTCCACAACTCATGCGCTACGCCGAAGCCTTGAGCAAATCCGCAGACTTTGCCGGCCGGCACCTGCCAGTCATCCTTGCTCTTTATTATCCGGCGCTTCCCCGCCTGCAGTGGTGGCCGGCATAATGTTATTGAGTCCGGCCACATCATTTGAAAAATGATGGCGGACGTCATCCCCCTGCACCCAGAAGATCACATCTTCGGCAATGTTGGTCGCGTGATCCCCGATTCTCTCGAGGTTACGAACAATCACCAGCGCGTTCAGCGATTGCGGCGACTCGGCTGCATTCTCGCGAATACGCGAAGCCAGGGAAAAGAAATACTGCCGGTTCAATCGATCGACGTCATCATCCATAGACAGCACAGCCCGCGCCATCTCCACGTCGCCTTCAATGAACGACTGTATCGCTTTGCGCACCATCGCTGCAGCGATGGTGGCCATGCGTGGAATATCGATGGGGAGATCGGCAATGGAGAATGCCTGCAGATCACGCACGCGCTCCGTGATGTTCACGGCCTGGTCGCCCACGCGCTCCAGATCGGCATTGATCTTGATCACGGCAAGGATGAACCTGAGATCGATTGCCATCGGCTGCTCCATGGCAAGCAGATCCAGAGCCATCTGGTCGATTTCCCTCTCCAGGCGATTGATGGCGATCTCGCCGCGCATCACCAGGTCGCAGACACTGATGTCGCGCTCGCGGTAGGCCTCAATAGCACGTTGAATGGCCTGCTCGGCCATGCCGGCCATCACCAGCAACTTGTCCTTCAGATCACCAAGGCTCTGATGAAAACGGATCCGTGTCATCCAAACCTCCCGGTGATGTAGTCTTCGGTACGTTTGTCCCGAGGATTGGTGAATATCTTGTGAGTCTGATCGAACTCGACAAGCTTGCCGCTGAGAAAGAACCCGGTCTTCTCTGCTACCCGAGCCGCCTGCTGCATATTATGCGTCACAATTACGATGGTGTATTGCGACTTGAGCTCAAAAATCAAATCCTCAATCTTCGAGGTCGATACAGGATCCAAAGCAGAGGCGGGCTCATCCATCAGCAGCACCTCCGGATCCACAGCCAGGGCTCGCGCGATACATAGACGCTGCTGCTGACCGCCGGAAAGGCTCGCACCGGACTTCTTCCGCAGATCGCTCTTCACTTCTTCCCACAAGGCCGCATGCTTTAACGAGCGCTCTACGACCTCATCCAGCAGACGCCGGTTGCGAAATCCATTCAGCTTCAGTCCGGAGGCAACATTGTCATAGATGGACATCGTTGGAAATGGATTCGGTCGCTGAAAGACCATGCCGATGCGGCGCCGGATCTCGACTGGAGCCGCATCTTTGTAAATGTCAACGCCACCCACCTTCACATCCCCTGTCACCCGGGCACCAGGGGTCGTTTCATGCATGCGATTCAGGCACCGTACAAACGTGGATTTTCCGCAGCCCGACGGCCCGATCAGCGCCGTCGCCTGGTTTGCCGGGATCTGCAGATGAATATCCTGCAGTGTGTGATTCGTACCGTACCAGGCATTCAGCCCGACCACTTCAATGCCAACTCCCATTTAGAGCGACTCTCCCTGCACTAAAACCATGCAAATCATCTCAGCTGACCGCCGGCTGACGTCGAGGCCAGGAAAACTGTTCCAATCCTTATGAGAGTCAGAATGCCTCAATGGTTCCCTTTCAGCGCGCCCCGTCCTACGAAATAGCGAACCAGGGCGACCGACATCACGATCAACACGATCAACACCAGCGCGCCGCCCCATGCCAGCCGGTGCCATTCGTCATAGGGAGAAATCGCATAGACGTAGATCTGCAGAGGCAATGCGGAAATCGGCTGATTCAGATCGAAGCTTTGAATCGAGCTGCCAAAAGCAGTAAAGAGCAGCGGCGCCGTCTCGCCTGCCACGCGGGCAAACGCCAGCATGCAACCCGTCACCACGCCGGCAGATGCAGACCGCAATGTGATTGAAAGAACCGATCGCCAGTGAGGCACTCCCAGTCCCAGCGCCGCTTCTCGAATCGAACTCGGCACCAGCAGCAGCATTTCTTCGGTCGTCCGGGTGATGGTCGGGATCATCATGATACCAAGGGCGACCCCTCCCGCCATCGCCGAAAAATGCTTTTGTGGCAGCACAATCAGTGCCGAAACCGCGATGCCCACCACGATCGAAGGCACGCCGTTGAGCACATCCGCCGTAAAACGAACCGCATTCGCGATCCTGCTCCGTCCACCGAACTCTGCAAGAAAAATACCGGCACTTACGCCGATCGGGATGCCCACCACACTCGAAAGCAACAGCAGCAGGGCAGAACCCGTAATGGCATTCGCCATGCCCCCGCCCGGCATACCCACCGGCTTGGGCATCTGCGTAAAGAAGGCCCAGTTGAGCGACGAGAATCCTCTTGCCAGCAGGTAAGCAAAAATTCGAATCAGTGGCAGGATCACCAGGGCTGTCGCACACACTGCCAGGATGCTGACAGTCCAGTTGGCCGTCGTACGCCTCACCTGGTTCAGGCGACTCGCTCTCAGCGGGGGCCGCAGCGCATTCGCTGAAATACCATTGGTCGCCAACTCAGGCCACCCTTCCCGGTGCGCCGCGCGTGACTGCCCACACCATCAGCCGCGCCATGGCATTCACGCAAATCGTTACCACAAACAGCACCAGGCCAATCTCAACCAGGGCACTGATGTACAGACTGTTGTCTGCCTCCCCATATTCATTCGCCAGCAAACTCGGCATCGTATTTGCCGAAGACAGCAGCGAGTGGGAAATCACGTTCTTGTTGCCGATCACCATGGTGACTGCCATGGTCTCGCCAATCGCCCGTCCCAGGCCGAGAATGACGGCTCCCACAATGCCGATGCGGGCATTGCGAAGAACGCCCATGCGAATCATCTCCCACCTAGTGGCCCCCAGGGCGAGCGCGGCCTCGCGCTGCGCTGTCGGCACTGCTGACATTACCTCACGGGTCAGAGACGAAATGATGGGCAGGATCATGATCGCAAGGATCACGGCAGAAGCAGACATTCCGTATCCCGTGTTGTTCCCGGAAAACAGGCCGGTCCAACCCAGCAGACGCATCAACGTTGGATTGAAGTTGTCTCGAAGGAGCGGAATCAATACAAAGACCGCCCAAAGCCCATAAACCACGCTCGGGATAGCCGCCAGTAGTTCTGTGAGAAACGAAAGCGGGGCACGCAGAAAACGCGGGCACATTTCGGTGAGGAATATTGCCGTACCCACTGCCAGTGGCACTGCAATCAGGAGCGACAACAACGAAGAGATCAGCGTCGCATAGATAAATGGCAGCGCCCCGAATTCGCCGGGAGGCGAGTCATTCGTCGATGTTGGCGGAGGGTGCGGATTCCAGTGCTGACTGGAAAGGAACGACGTGCCAAACGTCGACATCGACAGGTGGGAACGGATAATCAAAACGCCCGTAATCAGCAGCACTATCGCGAAAATAGTAAGGGCGCACAGCAACATCACACTGCGGAAAGCACTATCCGCGCCCCGGGAATTACCGCGGCTCGCTAGGAACGTCCGAATCTCTGAGACGGGTGCTGGAAGTTGCACTTTCGGCGGCGCAGGACTATCCGGAATTTCTGACACCGTCACTTCCTGGGATCTGAATCTCACTGGTATAAGGTTAACCGCCAGCCATGAATAGAAGGTAAATGCCACAGATCACTGCGAGTGACCAAATGAGCGGAGCGGTCTGTGTGTTGTCAGCTTACCTCGTCCTTCAAGCTGGCTGCCCTTCCCAAACTGCACAGCGGTTTCCCTGCTATTTTCCATCATTGATCGTGGTAGCTTCCCGCCGGTCTTTCGCAGACAGGTCCGGAGACGCGGCGTTCTGGGTCCTGGGCGCGGCCTCCAGTACCGGCAGGCGAAAGAAAAACGATGTCCCCCTGCCAACCTCACTTTCCACCCGGATATCACCATTGTGGGTCTGCAGAATACGCTTGACGATCGCCAGACCCAGCCCGGTACCACCGCTGTCCCTGGACCGGGCTGCGTCCACCCGGTAAAACCTTTCAAACAGCCGCGGTAGATGCTGAAAGGGTATGCCTGCACCATAATCCTGGACGTAGAACTCCACGCTTTCGCCAATCCTGCGGCAACCCACAACAATCCGGCCACCCTCTTTTCCATACTTGATCGCGTTCTCGATCAGATTTCCAAATACCTGCTGCAACGCGTCGGGATCGGCTTTCACAGCGTCCTCAACCATGCTTCCTGCCTGCAGGTCGAGACCGGCATCGATAGCCAGCGGCGCCAGTGTCTCAATGGCATCGACGACCAGGGCTGAAGCGGGGCTGATCTGCGGAGCCAGTGCATAGTCTTTTGACTCGACCCGGGCCAATGCCAGCAAGTCTTCTGTTAACCGGTACATGCGGTTCGCATTTTTAAGGATGATCGAGAGAAATTCTTTTACCTGCTCTTCACGCAACCCTTGACTCTCCATCAAGGTCTCGACGTACCCGGAGATCGAGGTGAGAGGGGTCCTCAATTCGTGCGACACATTGGCAACGAAGTCCCGGCTGGAAATCTCCGCCTGCTCGATCTTGGTCACATCGTGCAACACCAGAACTGCTCCACCGTCGGGTGTAGGCGCTACGTTCACCTGGAAGACCCGGCCGGCAGCAATACTCGTCGCACGGCCACGGGAGACCTGGCGTGAGCGAAGGGCCCGATCCACGGACGCCAGCAAATCCGGATCGCGAATCGTATGAACCAGGGCCCGCCCATAGCGCACCGGCAGCTGCGAAATCTCTTCCAGGACCGCATTTGACCAGCTCACCTGGCCCTCGGAAGAAATCGCGATCACGGCCTCTTCCATGCTGTTCAACAGAGCGGTCAGTTCGCGCCGGCTCGTCTCCAGGGCCTGGTACATCTGGCCGAGGCTTTGTGCCGCCCCGTTGAGCGCATCGCTCGTCTCCCGGCTTCCCGCAGTGTCGTGGAAGCTGATCCTTGTCGCAAAATCCCCGAGTGACAGCCGCCGCGCGAAAGAAGAGATGGATGCCTCATCCGCTTTCAACTGCCGGGTCACCCGCAGGCACAGCAGGGTAACGATCAGGACAGCTATAAGAAGGACAAGCACCTGAAAACCGGCTGGAATCAGGGCAGCCTGGGACAGCGGCTCCATCAATGCAGAAGCGTGCATGCGCTGCCAGCCATCCGTCGTCAGCAGCGCTAGGATCAGGACGGCAATCATTCCCAGCCACAATTTCAGGAGGACCCGGTGGATCATCGATCAGTCTCCAGGGGCTGCCGTCTGTTTGCCACTTGTCCCTTAAATCCGAACCACCCGACCGGCTGGCCCATGCAGGCAATGGTTGCTCCAGGCTGCAGTGAGCTGCAGATCGCCTAGCTTGCGGATACTGGCGTGCGGTCCTGGGGACGAGGTACCTCAAAGCGGTAGCCTGCACCTCGAACAGTCTTAAGAAATTGAGGGTCTTCCGCATCCGTCTCAATCTTCTCGCGGATGCGTCTCACATAAACGTCTACCGAACGTGGAGTCACAAACCGTGCATCTCCCCATACAGCATCCAGCAGATGGTCGCGTGTGAAGACGCGTCCAGGATGGCGCGCAAGGTAGTCCAGAAGCCGGAACTCTGTTGCGGTTGTCGGCACCACCGCGTTGTGCACCTTCAATTGCATGGCCCCTGCATCGATCACCACATCGCCAAAGGTCACCGTCGTCGGCATGGAGGGCCGCTCAAAGCGGCGCAGGACAGCCTTCACCCTCGCCAACAGCTCTCGTGTTGCAAAGGGCTTGGTGATGTAATCGTCCGCGCCCAGCTCCAAACCAAGCACCCTGTCATTCTCGCTGGCACGCGCTGTGAGGAAAATAATCGGGATCGTGCTCAGCGTGGGATGCAGACGCAGCCTGCGACAAAGGTCCAGCCCGTCGCCACCCGGAACCATGATGTCCAGAAGGAACAGCGCGGGTGCAGTATGCTCAGCGTCCTGGATAAGGTTTGTCGGTGTGCGGTAAAGCCGCGTTCCGAATTCAGCAGTTTCCAGGTGATGCTGGATCAGCCTGGAAATGTCCAGGTCGTCTTCCAGTACGAATATAGTCGGTGTCAAGTGTCTCCCCGGCTGGCTCGCCAAACTATCTGAATGTGAGGCCACCAGAAACATTTTCGGCGCTCCGCCTCTGAGCCTACTGTATGCGTGAGACGGTAATGCAAACAAGGTGTGAATCTTTACGGCTGGCTATCTGTAGCAGCTAAGTGCTAGATTTCAAATGTTGGTTTGAAGTGCAACTGGTAATTGCAGCGTGGCGGCAAACCGAAGTACCGTAAGCCAGTCACATTCCCGAATCCAAAGTGCATCCCGACAGATTCTTATATGGGCTAGGTGACGTGCTAAATGGCTGCAAGCGTTTTGTGCATTGACGACGAGGTTCTGGGTCTGGAGATCCGCAAGGTCGTCTTTGAACGCGCGGGGTATAAGGTTCTCACTGCTTCCGAGGGCCAGACAGCCATCCGCATCTTCCTGGAAAACGAAGTAGATGCGGTCGTGCTCGATTACGCCATGCCCGGCATGAACGGCTCCCAGGTCGCCCGCGCGCTGCGTGAGATCAAACCAGACGTACCCATCCTGCTGCTTTCAGCCTATCTGAGTCTGCCCGAGGAGGCTTCGCAATGGGTCGACCTTATTGTCAATAAAGGAGACGGTGCGCCCACTCTCCTAATGAGAGTTGAGGAACTCCTGTCCGGCAAGTCGGCGCGAACGAGGTAAAAGACTCTCTTGAACCTGCATGCCTTCAACCGTGTCCTGCGGATCACACTGCTGATGCCCATCGTTCTGCTGGGCGTCCTTGCCGGTGTGCTCGTCTGGCAGATCCAGGAAGCGATTGCTGCCCAGGCTCGGGTCGCCCATGCGGACGAAGTGATACAGCGGCTTTATCGGCTGCAGGTTTCCATATTGGACGAAGCCAATGGCCTGCGCGGCTACCAGCTCACTGGTGAAAAGTCCATGCTTGAGTCGTTTCAGGATGGCGGGGTCCATGCCGCTGCTGATTTCAAAGCCTTGTCCGGCCTGCTGAACACTCCAGAACAACAGCTGCAGGCCATCCGTCTTCACGATGACTATTTCTTATGGGAGGGCTATACCGCGCCCGCGATGCAGGCTGGCAGGCAGAGCGGCACTCCGGATGAGATTGCGGCTGACCAGCACGGTAAGGAGCTGATCGACCAAATCCGCAACCGGATGAGGGAGACCATCCGGGCCGAAAAACAATCCAGAGATGCACTGCTTCGGGCAGCGCAGTCACGCGTCCACGACTTTCTCAGGATTGTCCTGGCCGCCGGCTTCGCAGTGGGCGTCCTGATCGGCACGTTCACCAGCAGCCGGTTGCGCCGGGTCTCGCGTGCCTATGACGAATCGCTGCAGGCTCTGAAATCACGCAACGAAGAGCTTTACGAGAGCCGCCAATCCTATCTCACAACCCTTGAATCCATCGGCGAAGGTGTCATAGCCTGTGACACTGCTGGACGCGTCCGGTTCATGAATGCAGTGGCACAGCAACTCACCGGCTGGAAACTGGAATCCGCCCTCGAACAGCCTCTGAGCGAGGTCTTCAACGTTGTGCATGAAGCGACACGAAAGCCGATCGCACATCTACCTGCTGCCCCGAGCAGCCAGAAGCCGGCCACCGTAGAAAATACCAGCCTGCTGCTGGCTCCCGATGGACGGGAGCGCCTGATCGCCAGAAGTGCGGCGCCCATACGGGATGCGGGCGGGAAATCAGTCGGCACCGTCGTGGTTTTCCGGGATATTACAGCGGCAAAGAGTGCCGAACAGGCTCTGATCGCAAATGAAAAACTGGCGGTCGCGGGACGTCTGGCCGCCAGTATCGCCCACGAAATTCACAATCCATTGGATTCCGTAGCCAACCTCCACTTCCTTCTCCAATCCGAGAACAGTCCCGCCAAACGCGAGGAGTACCTTGGAATGGCTCAACAGGAATTGGGTCGCACCCTGCAGATCAGCCGCGCCATGCTCAGCCTCTATCGCGAATCCCCTGCACCCGTCGAAGTGATGCTTCCCGAACTGATCGACAGTGTACTGCTGCTGCTCGATCGCAAGATCAAGCAGCAACAACTGCAGGTGGAACGCCGTTATACCTCAGCCGGTATTGTCTTCGGGTTTCCCGGTGAGCTTCGTCAGGTCTTCACCAACGTCATTGCCAATGCAGCCGAGGCGTCCATTCTGCCGGGCGGCATTTTGAGGGTAGTGATCCGCGACGCTACGCCCAAGGACCAGGAAATCGGCACAGTCATTGAAGTACAGGACAGCGGACCGGGAGTGGATCCGCTCATCGAACGCAAGCTCTTTCAGCCCTTCGTTACCACCAAGGGCGAGAAAGGAACAGGATTGGGCCTCTGGGTCAGCCTTGGGATTGTCCAGAAGCATGGTGGCACCATGACCATTCAGAACATTTCCACACCGGATCATGAGCGCAGGTCAATTGCGCGAAAGAGTCCGGCAGCAAAACCGGAGCCGGAGGGTGCCTGCGTACGGATCTTTCTGCCGCTTCGATACGAAAGAGTGACGCCGGATACTCAGGCACAACAGGATGCGGCGAACCATCATCCCACCCACGTCGGCACCTCCGCTCCTGTGGAGGCACAACCGCAGCTGTTGCGCGCAGATCTTCCCGCGGCGCCTTCCATCGCCAGTAACTCGCAGCCCTGAAGAGTATTCCTGGTTGACTGGCTAGATCGATTGAACCGGGATCAGCATCAGGTCATCCACCAGGCCAATCTCCTTCTGAACAAAGGGTTCCCCATAGCGGACCCCTGCAAGCCTGCCATAGTGACTCGCCTCCGCAAACGTCCTCTCGCGAATATCTGCCTCTTCGACAAACAGGCCAGCGCCCGTCTGCTGCTGGGAGTACTGCGACCGATACGCCATCAGGGCATCGAAACGCGCCTCTGCATAAGGCGTGATGTCGACGACAAAACTTGGTCGCACATCCGCATACAGGCTGGCATACACGATCTTGAATGGGCGAAATGGGACGGCATGAGGACTGGCAGGGCTGCCAATTTTAATCTTTGATAGTCCTGACAAAAAGCACGCCTCGTACCCCAGGACTGATGATGTGTAATGATCCGGATGCCGGCCCTGCCAGTACGGCAGAATTACGACTCTTGGGCGCAGCATCCGTAACACTTCAACAACCTTTAATCGGTTGTCGTAAGTATTCTCGACACGGCCATCCGGGATATCCAGCGCATCCCGCCAGGAAACATTCAGGATCCTGGCAGCCTCTCCGGCTTCCCGCGCACGATCATCGGCCGTCCCGCGGGTCCCGCCTTCCCCACGCGTCAAGTCCAGAATCGCCGTCTTCAGGCCCTTCGCATGCATCCGCAGCAGGGTGCCGCCGCAGGTCTGTTCCACGTCATCGCGGTGAGCCGCTATGGCCAGAATATCGACTGCGGCCTCTGCTGAAGTGGAAGGACTTAGTTCCAATCCAATCCTCACCTTGGCCGCGAAAGCTCAGTAGTTGGCATCATCGCCGTCGGTCGCAGCGTCGATGTAAGCAACATCGTAGGCGGTTCCAGTGACGGTCACGTTAGTATTGTCGCGCTCGGAACCGTCAGGTGTGTTGTAGATATGCACCTGACCTCCCTCGGCCACATAGATCTTGTGGAAATTCAAGATCGCCGTCACTCCTGTGAGATCGCCCTTATAAGAATCCACGAAGACTGCATTATTCGCCGTGTTGAACAGCGTCAGGCACCCCAGCGCCACGGTCTGGCCGAGTTGGCTCTGGTGATAGCGTTCTCCCTCTTCGCAGCTCTGCGACCCTATCCACAGAGTACTGTCATCGGCAAGCAGCATCTTGGTATGCGTTCCATCGCTGATACTGTAAGTGCCCTCGACCGCGTTGGTCTGCAGATTCAGCACCGTCAGAAAGCCGGCCTGAAAGCCATCTGGCTGAAGCTCCTGCCCGGAAACATAAAGAGTGGTGTCGTTTTGAAGCGCATCCGTCGCACCCCCGGGTACAGCCGTGAGAGGCGCACCCTGCGTCGTCAGGTTGAGGGCTGCCGGTCCTTGAATCCCCTGGTTGAACACACCCGTTCCCAACGGCACCGCTACGACTCCCGCCTGAGTACCGCCACATTCAGGCCCGCAATTCAGAACATACGCCGTGGATCCATCGCTGGAGAAGACTGCCTTCGTCGGCCGGTCTAGAACATGTCCGGGGTCAGCCACCTGCACCGCACAATACACCGGAAAGTTCTGTGGCTCGCAGTCCTGAAAATTCGACGGATATGTCGACGGGCCATTCTTGTATTGCAGCGACTGGGCAGCGGTCAGGTGAACAACACTGTAGACCGCATCACTATTCTGGACGAATCCCAGGGCTACCGTCCCTGCCGGATTGATCGAAGCACGAAAGACCCCCGGCACATTCAGCGGGAATGTTCCTACACCCGTGCGGTCGATCAGTGTCAGCACGTGCGACTGCTGATTGGCAGCCACCACATAGGACAGGTTGCGCGCGGCGAAGATACTGGAGGAGATGCCCGATGCAGAGATGGTGCTACCAGAGGCGACCGCCTCCGTCGCATAATTGATCACGCCCACTGACCCGTCACCCTGCCCGTACACGACCCCGGTCTGCTGTTCTGCCAAGTTCTGGATCTGGGAAGGATCGGCGCCACTGTAGCCGCTAATCGTGAAAGTCTTATTGATGTTGTTGTAGGCGTGGCGAATGTCATAGT
>CAZZVA010000073.1:0-13479 GCA_964657345.1 uncultured Acetobacteraceae bacterium
TCCTGGTATTTGATGACGAAGTTGAGTTCGTCTTTGGCGCGCGCATAGTTGGACGCAGAGAGGAAAGCGTTGGTGGCGACGAGTCCATCGCCGCCGAAGAACCAGTCGTATTGCGGACGACGGCCGGGGCGGGATGGTCCGTAGCCGGCGATCATGCCGCAGCCAAGTTTTGGATTGCAGACCCAGGACTGGTCGAGATCGATCTGCGCCCATGTGAAAGCTTCGTTCACCGTGTCGTCGGGGGTGGTGATGCGGACCTGGTGGTCGCGGAGATGCTGGTAGTGCTCGATGGCTGCGGCCTGCAGCGAGGGCCAGGATACAGAAAGGGTGCGAATGGTTTCTACGGGGTCGGGCTTCGCGCCTGCTGCGGAATCTGGTTGGAGAGCGATGAAAACCTGGGCGGTGGAGTGCTCTTTGGAGTCGGCCAGCGGCGCAGGATGAATCGCAAAGGAGACATGATTGTCGTTGCCGGTGGTGGTGTTGACAGTGGTGTCGTGCGCGATGGTTTGTGGTGAAGCGATTACGGAAGAGGTGCCGTGTTCGGGGTCAGAGAGGACATAGCTTGAGGATGCTTTGTCCCACTGCGTGTATTGACCGCCGGAGGCGCCGGGCCACATGAGGTTCTGCACAGCTTGAAAGTGGATGACGATATCGAGTGGGTGGGCTGACTCGACTTCGTAGCTGATGACTGCGGCGGGCTGATCTATGGGGACGAACAGTTTTTCTTTAACGACGTAGTCAGGACCTGCATAGATACGGGTGACGCTGTCGGGGGTGCAGACGAGCCGACGGAGTAGAGGGCGGCCATCGGCTTCGGTGGAGGAGCCTGCTTCGCGGAAACCGATCTGATAGTGATCGAGGATCTGGAATGGGTAGGCCCAGACTTCGAGTCCCTCTTGCGGGTATCCCATGACAACGCTGCGCTGACCATGTGCGGCCACGAAGCGGTTTGTATTTGTGGTGGTGACAGTCAGATCCGGAGAGAAATGCGTGTCAGAGCCCGCGGCTTTGGACGATTGGGCGTGAAGGATGGCGGATGCCGCGAGAAGAAGAGCGCAAAACAGGCTGGACGGTTGCATACGGCTATTGGTTGGATGTGTGTGTCTGTCCACGGGCTTCCTCCCTCTACGAAAGGAAGGGGACGCGGCAAACGGCGTCGCGTCCCCCCGGGTTGAAAGCTGGTGAAGGATGGTTAGAAGGTGAAGCGAGCTGCGAACTGCATGCGACGCATGGAGGTTCCGTCCTGTTCAGAGACTGTTGCCGAGATGGTGCCGGCGTTTTGCACACCGGCTCCATTCAGGTCTTGGCAATCGACGCAGGAATCAGGTTCATTCAGATTGGCATGGTTGAAGACGTTGAATGCCTGGGCGCTGAGCTGCATGCTGAGGTATTCACGCAGCTTGAAGGTCTTGGCGAGTGAGGCGTCGACGTTGACCAGGCCGGGTCCCCAGAGCTGGTCGCGGCCGATGTTGCCGAAGGTGGCGGCGGCCGGACGAGCGAATGGACCGAATGCATTGTTCGCCTGTCCATAAGGCTGGAGCACATAGGGCGATGGCGTGAAGTAAGGCACGTAACGACCGGCAGCATTATAGGAGCCCTTGTGGGGTTGGAAGGAGGCACCAGTCTTGTTGAGGAAGCAGATGCCGAGGTCCTGATCGTCGCTGCAACCCTGGTAGTTGGTGGTGAAAGGCAGGCCGCCGTCTGCAGTAAGAGTGCCGTTCAGCAGGAATCCGCCAATGATCTGGTTGACCCATCCTGGAACACTGGAGCCTATGAGCTTGTCGCGGCCGAAGGGGAGCTCGTAGTTGCTTTCGAAGATGTAGGCCTGTTTGCGATTGTAGTAGCCATTGCCGCGGCCGATGCGGGGATCGATGAGGAATTCGTACGCCTCATGCCCGATGGCATGCGACCAGGTGTAGTGGGTCAGGAACTGCAATCCGCCGCCGAATTGCTTCTGGAAAACAACCTGCAGTGCGTTGTAGCTGGCAGTGGCCTGATTGGCCATGTAGTCGATACGTTGTGTCCACTGGTGGGGCACACCGTACTTTACACCGAGTTGCGACTGGGCAACGCCGTTGTAGAAGGGGCGTCGATCATTGGTGTTATACGGCAGGCCGGTGGCGGTGTTGAAATCCGCAGCAGTGCAATTGAAAGCTGGCGTGAAGTTAAGAATCGTGGAACCGGTTGCGCAGTTGTTGAAGCCGCGAAGCGTCTGCTGGTTCGAATCAAACGAGGGGGAAGATTCGAACATGTTGTGGTATGCCTCGCTGCCGACGTAGCCGATCTGCAGTGACATGGTGCTGGTGAGCTGCTGCTGGAACATTACGTTGTAACCGGCGACGGTAGGCAGCCGGACCTGGTCAGGACGGGCGGTCTGCGAAATGCCATCCGGTAGAACGTAGTTGCCGTCGGCGGGGATGGTCGGGAAAGTGTAGCCCGGCGGTCCGGCCTGCACACCGTTTTCTGCCGTGGTGAGATTGAAGACGGCGCCACTGTTGGCCGCCGGGGTGACGGTCTGCTGGATCTGTGTTGGGAAAGATGAGGTGAGCACTCCACCGAAGGTATTCCCTGCCCAGCCCTGGCCATAGACGATCCCGTAGCCAGCGCGGAAGACTGTTTTAGGCGTGGCCTGATAAGCAATACCAAGCCTCGGGGCGATGTTGGCGAAGTTGTTCTTCACGTTGATGGCGAGGTTGTTCGAACCTACTCCTGCGATGCCCAGAATGCCGGTTTCAAGATTTAGCAGGCCACCCGCGCCCTTCTGGGTAACGGATTCGGGAGTATAGAGTTCCCAGCGAACACCGTAGTTCAATGTCAGCTTAGGCGTAATGCGCCATTGATCCTGGGCATAGGTGAAGAAGCGATTCTGACGAGTGGCCGCGTTGACGTTGGAGGTCTGAGTGCGCCAGAAAGTGGTGGTGTCACCCAGCAGGAAGGTGGCGAAGCCGACGCCTGGAGAGGAGACGCCCGTTGCGCTGACTCCGCCGGTGCGTGGCGCGGCGAAGAAGAAGGTACCGGAGCGGAGAGCATTGCTGGCGACCGAGACGGTCTGGTTCGTTCCGTAGCGATAGTCTGCACCAAACTTGATGGTGTGATTGCCGAGGGTATGCGACCAGTTGTTGACGACCTGATATTGGGCAGTCTGTTGCAGGTTCGGGTTGGCCGAGGTGCCGTACTCGATGTTCTGGCTGCTGTTGGTGCCGTTGCTGGGGATATCGATGTTGAATTGCGGCAGGCCGCCGTTCAACGAAAGGTCGCCTACGTTGGAGTTGGGGATGCCAAGCGAGTTGCCAAGTGGCTGGTTGGAGTTGGGACCTACAGTGTTGTTATGAATTCGGTAGTAGCCGAAGCGGAAGTCGGTCAGCCAGGTCGGCGAGACAACATAGTCGCCGCCGCCAGCGACGCTCTGGTCGCGGGCATTGTCAGTTCCGGCGAAACCGCTTGAGCCGAAGCCGAGACCGCCGGCGGCGCCAAAGTATGGATTGCCAGAGAGAGCTGCACTGAAGTAGGTGTAGCGACCGAATAAGTGAAGTTTCTGGAAGGTGTTGCTGTCAACGCGGGCGTCGAACTGGTTGGTATTGAAGAGGCCCGAACCGGACGCGGAATAGTTGTTGATGATGCCATTGCCGGCGACATTCGGCTTAGGCAGGAGCTTGAAGAAGTTGATAGCTGCCGGGGACAGATTTGCTGCCGGGATGATGTTTCCTGTGAAGGGAGCGCGGCCGGTGTTGGACGTGTCCTGCAGGGAGTTCGGTTTGTAGATCTGGCTGCTCTGGAGGTAATCGCTCAGGTTGCAATCGCCGCCGGAGGTGCAGGAGGTCTGTGCCAGCAGCGTAGGCACGGTGGTCAGGACGGCGGTGCCGGTCTTTTCGCGAAGACCCTGATAGTCGCCGAAGAAGAACAGCTTGTCCTTGAGGATAGGGCCGCCGACGGATCCGCCGAACTGATTATGCAGGGTGGGGGCCAGATATCTGCCGGTGAGGGAGTCAGGGGTGGCATTGGCAAACGGGTCGCGGGCCTGTTGTGCGTCGGAGCGACGGTACTCAAAGGCTGAACCGTGGAAGGAGTTGCTGCCCGACTTGGTCTGTGCGGTGACGAGACCGGCGACGGCCTTGCCGAACTCGGCGTCGTAGTTCTGAGAGGTGACCTTCATCTCGGAGACGGCGTCGAGGTTCGGGTTGATGACGGCGACGCCGTTGATGGGTTCCTGGTTGTCGGTGCCGTCCAATTCATAGCCGGTGGCGAAAGGGAGCTGTCCGTTGACTTCAATGGACTGGCTGCGCTGTGGATTGCCGCTGCCTTCGCCCGGTCCCCAACCGATATAAGTGGTACCGGGGGTGAGGAGTTCGAAGGCGGTGAAGTTTCGGTTCAGGTTCGGCAGGTTCTCGACGGCGCGGGCGTTGAGGATGGTGCTGACTTCAGCGCGATCGGTCTCGAGCAGCGAGGCGCCGCCGTTGACGACGATGTTGTTGGCGGCAGTGCCGACGGAGAGCTGGAGATCGACCTTGGGTGCGGTGTCGGCGAAAACGACGACGCCCTGGACGGAAGTCTTGTCGAAGCCGGCTGATTCTGCGTCGACCCGGTAAGTGTCCGGGATGAGGTGCTGGACGCGGAATTCACCGCTGCCGTTGGTCTGGGCCGTGACCGAGGTTCCCTTGGCGACGTCGGTCACGGTGATATTGGCATTCGGAACGACGGCGCCGGATTTGTCACTGACAGTACCGAAGATGGAACCGTAGACGGCCTGGGAGTTCGCGGGAATGGTGCCGAGCAAGGCGGCAGTGGCGAGGACGAACGAGGCCGCGAAACCGGATCCGCGAAGAGAGAGGAACTTCGAAGTTCCCGTGGGTTGCTTAAATGTGTACATCCTGATGCCTCCGAAACTGTTGCTCTGCGACTGGGCAGTCAAATCTGCGAACCCGTACTTGTCCGGATTGCGCTGGAATTCAGCTATTGATCGAGGTTTTCAGACCTCTTACCCTTGGGAATTTCCTGGTAGCGGCTAGCAGAAGGGTGGACGGCGAGCCGATACCAAGCATGGATGGCAATGTAGACCCCTGCAAGGTTTTTGACGGTGATTTGACCCGTCAAAAGCACGGTGAAAGACATAAAATGGGATGGAATGAGACCTTCCAGCGCCGCTCCCGAGTTGATCCGTGCGTTTGCGGAGGATGCGCGCTGGGCGCTGGTCGACCGGATTGCTGCCAGTCCGCATTTTCGGGCGTCTGCCCGGCTTCGAGAATTTCTTTTCTATATCGCGGATTGTGCGATCCGGAATGCGCCGGAAGAAGCGACCGAACAGCAGATCGGCTTTCGAGTTTTCCATCGCAGTCCTGGATACAATTCGAGCGAAGACAGTATCGTGCGGACTCATGCAAGACTGCTCCGGCAGAAGCTGGCCGCCTACTACCTGGACCAAGGGCTGGATGAAGAGCTGGTGGTTGAGGTACCCAAAGGGCACTACCTGCCGGTATTTGCGCCCAGGACCTTGACTGTAAGGCTGCCTGGCGAGCCGGTGACCGAAGATATAGGCATAGTGGTCGAGACGCCGTCGGGTATGGTACTTCCGCCGCCGACGCTCGGGATGGCGCCGAAGCAGGCGCGGATTGGCCTTCTGCGCAGGCGACCTGGGCTGGCCGGACTGATACTTTTGCTTGCTCTTGTGGGGATTGTTGGCAGTCTATGGATGAGGCGACCTCCGACGACTGCGGTCGAAAGATTCTGGAGGCCGTTCTTCAATGGCGAGCCGCCCCTGTTGGTTTTCAGCAACGCGCTGTTCGTGGGCGACTCGAAAAGCGGGCTGAGCTATGCAAGTCAGCTTCCCGAAGGGCAGAAGCCGGCGGACCGGGACCTTGTCGACACGTACACAGGGATCGGTGAATTGTCGGCGGTATACACGTTGACGAGCCTGTTCGATGCGCACCACGCGCACTTCATCCTGAAACGCAGCCGGTTGATGACGTGGGACGAGGCCAAGGTCAAGAATCTGATCTTTATCGGATCCACGGCGGAAAATCCCTCCCTGAGTGCCCTGCAGTCGACGCGGGAATTCACAATTACCGCGTCGCACGATTTTGCGGGCTATGTGAACCACCATCCGAAGCCGGGCGAGCCAGCGATTTACTCACGGCCGGAACGACCACTGACGAATGACTATGCCATCCTGGCGCTGCTGCCTGGGATGCAGCCGGGCGAGCGCATTTTGATCTTCAGCGGGTTGAATACCTTTGGAACGCAGGCGGCGGTCGAATTTGTGTGCCGGCCGGAGACGGTGGCTGAACTGCTACGGCAGGTGACAGGATCGAAGGGTGAGATCCGGCCCTTCGAGGCACTGATCGAGACTACGATCACGGGCGGAGTTCCGGTCCAGGCGAAGCTGGTGACCGTGCATCTGCGCTGAGCGCATTACTGCACAGGCTGCAGTGTCGGCTGATTCGCCGTGTGAATCTTTCCTGCCAGTTCCATTTCCTGTTTCGCTTCGTCTTCATGACCCTGTTTTCGATACGCCTGGGCGAGCAGGGTGTGGGTTATGTAGTTGGACGGGTCCATCTTTTCTGCATGATGCAGGTAGAGCAAGGCAGTGCCGGGATCGTCGCGATGCAGCAGGACCTTGCCCATCTGGATGAAGGGGCCAGTGCTGGTGACGTCGAGTGAGATGGCCTTGGTAAGCGCCTCCTGCGACTCCTGGAGTTTGCCGGTGCGCAGGTAGACGTCGCCGAGACGGTCATAGGTAGGCGCATAGCTCGGGTTGAGGCGCCGTTCCTGCTCGAATTCCTGCGTGGCGTCGGCGATGTTGGATTTGAAGAGCTGCACTTCGCCGATCCGGAAATGGGCAAGGGGGAGCTTCGGATCGAGCTCGAGCGCTTTGCGTGCCTGGTCGGCGGCAAGCTCGGGCAGGTTCGCGTGCATGAGCATGGTGCTTAAGAGCAGGTAGGCGGAGGCCGAGGCGGCATCGACTGTGAACTCCTGCGCGAAGGCTGTGCGGGCATCGTCATAGCGGCGGGAGTTGAGATAGCAGAGGCCGAGGACATAGTTGGAATCGGCGTCGGCGTTGGGCATCCACTGGCGCACCTGTTCCAGGAGCGGTATGGCGCGGGTGGGCTGGCCCATGCGGTAGAGAGAGAGGCCCTGCATCTGGACGGATTCCTTGTCGGACGGATCTTCCTGGACGGCAGCATCGAATTCTTTTTCTGCATCGACCAGCTTGCCGGTGCGATACCAGGCGATGCCGAGGTCGTGATGCAGACCCTTGGGAACAGGCTTACTGGCCGCAAGTTTTTGCAGGATGGCAAGGGCTTCTTCGTTCCTGCCCTGTTGCAGAAGGGAGCGCTCAGGATGGAGGGATGAGGTGTCGTCGGGCGACGAGGCTCCCTTGTCGATAGCAGATGAAGGAAGTTGAAGCAGGAGTACGAGCAGGAAAACCGATACCATACGCTTTAAAGGATACTCTCCGCGGCTTGCTTTTATGAGCACTACTCCGTCCTTGGTTCTTCGCTTGATGCTGCTCGCGATGTTTACTGCTTCCGCGATGGCGCCGAAGTCGAAGCCAGTGGAGCATCCTTTTGCAGCAAAGAGCGGCCACGCGGGACCGGCGTGGTTTGTGAATGTGGCGAAGCAGGCCGGCCTGACCATGCTGAATGTGAATGGCGAGCCGGATACGAAGCCTTACATCATCGAGACGACCGGCAGTGGTGTGGCTGTGCTGGATTTCGATCGCGATGGATGGCAGGACATCCTGCTGCTGAATGGACAGACACTGCCAGGAGAAACGTCGCCCTTGGCGCATCCGACGAGCCATCTTTACCGCAACAATCATGATGGCACGTTTGAGGATGTTACGAAGAAGTCAGGACTGGCTGTGTCGGGATGGGCGCAGGGCGCATGCGTCGGAGATTATGACAATGACGGTTACGATGACATCTTCATTACTTATTTTGGCGCGAACAGGCTCTACCATAACGAGCACAATGGCACGTTCAAGGAAGTAGCTGTGGCGGCAGGGGTGGCCGGCGATGGCAAGGCCTGGGGCACAGGGTGCGCATTTGTCGACTACGACCGCGATGGCAAGCTGGACCTGATGGTAGCCAACTACGTTGACCTGGATGTGCGCAGTATGCCGAAGCCTGGACAAGGCGTGACCTGCCTTTGGAAAGGTGCGCCCGTGATGTGTGGCCCGCGGGGCATGGCGTCGACGGCAAACCTGCTGTATCACAATACCGGCAATGGAAAGTTCGAGGATGTAAGCAAGGCCAGTGGTGTGACAAAGACGAGTGGACATTACTGCTTCAGTGTCTCGACGCTCGACTATGACCGCGATGGATGGCCGGATATTTACGTAGCCTGTGACAGTACGCCCAGCATTCTCTATCGCAATAATCATGACGGCACGTTCACGGATGTTGCTGCGGACGCGGGTGCTGCGTATGACGAAGATGGTCGCGAGCAGGCCGGGATGGGTTCTGCGATTGGAGATTACGATGGCGACGGCTGGCCGGATATTTTCAAAACCAATTTTAGTGACGACACTTCATCGCTGTACCGGAACAACCACGACGGAACATTTACACCAACAGTCTTTACTGCCGGACTTGGATTGAATACGCAATATCTTGGCTGGGGTACCACGTTTCTTGACCTGGATAACAGTGGGTCGCCGAGCATCCTCCTGGTGAATGGACACGTGTATCCGCAGGTGGATATAGCGCATCTGGGTGCTTCGTATAAAGAACCGCGGCTTCTATATGAGAACCGCGGTGACGGCAAATTCCGCGACATCAGTAAGGAGGCGGGCCCGGGTTTGAGCGAATCTGCGTCGAGCCGCGGACTGGCGACGGCCGACTTCTGGAATGATGGCCGCGTCTCTGCCGTGGTGAACAATATCGATAGCCGACCGATGCTGCTGGTGAATATTGCTGCCAGCATCCATCACTGGCTCGGCATTTCTTTGCAGGGCTCCCGATCCAACCGCGATGGGATTGGAGCAGAAGTGACGGTATTTGCAGGCAGTCGGAGTTGGGTGCAGGAGGTACGGAGCGGGTCCAGCTATTTATCGAGTAGCGATTTGCGTTTGCATTTTGGCCTGGGAGAGAAGACGTCCGTCGACAAAGTTGAGGTGCGATGGCCGAATGGCGGGAAGGAAACCTTCCCTGCTATTCAGAATGTTGATCGCTTTGTAACGTTAACGGAAAGCAGTGGTACGGCTGTATCCTCGTCAGCGGTTGACTTTCTCAAAAAACACTAAGTCAGAGGTCCGGGGATCGGGCAGAGTGACGGTGAGCCCATCCTGCATCAGAAGACCGCCTCGCAGAATGCGATCGGGAGAAATCCTGTCCTGAAAGGTGAGCTGGTAGCTTGCGGACGGATCGAGACCGCGCAGTAGAAAGCGGTGTGTGGATTTGTTCTGGGCGGCGCCACGGAAAGCGAAGAGAACGCCGCGGCCGGTGTGTGAATCAACGTATTCCATGCCGTCCCAGTGGATGCCATCGGGCCGTGGTGAGACGTGATACAGATCCGCATTGCGAATCAGCGGACGCAGGCGATCTTTGTAAAGCTGGATGGCTTGCTTTGCTGCCGCATGCTGCTCAGGGGTCCAGCTGGTCGTGTCCATCATCAAGGTGAACCAGCCCATCATGCCGCTGCGAAGTCCGTAAAGAAACGTGGACGGATCGGTGGACGGCCATTTCTGCACATAGGTTTCAAGCATGGCTGGTGGCAGCGCATAGCTGCTGTCGTAGAATGCGCGGCGGTTGGACAGCGGATCATAGGCATCGGAGATAGAGAAGTAGTCGCCATGTGCAGCACTGCCAAAGTCGACCATGCGGCCACCGTCGTTGCAAATTTCGAGCAAGAGACCGGGATGCTCCCGGCGAAGCTTCGCGTAGATGTCATAGTAGGCGCGGGTGGCGAAGTAGCTGACGTCGGTGGAGTTCGAGCTATCGACCCACCAGAAGCCGGAGTCTTCATACTTACGCGTGGATTGTGGATTGGGCGAGGCGTGTGGATGGTCTTGTCGATCGCAGCCCTGGGCAACGACATAGCCGTCATGCTCGAGCATATCGAGATGGTAGTCGCGCACCACGCGATCGAGTTCTGCATCGGCCCAGGCATGGACCCCGGGAACACCAACGTCCATGGTGCTGCCTTTGAAGACTTCTTCAGGTTTCCAGCCGGCGGGCGGATCGGTGGTGAGCCACGGCCGCACGTGAGGGTTGTCGACATAGAGGTCAGCCTGCTGTTCGCGAGAGGCAAGAGCCCAATCCATCCACAGACCAAATTTGAGGCCGTGGGCGTGTGCGTAGTCAGCGATGGGCGACAGACCCTCAGGAAACTTTGCCGGATCCGGCTGCCAATCGCCGACTCCGCGGAACCAGCCTGCGTCAAGATGGAACATTTCAAAACCGAGTTCGGCTGAGTCGCGAATCATGCGACGTGCCTGGTCGGCATCGATAGCCATACCACTGCCCCAGCTGTTGTTGACGACCACTGGATAGTGAGGATCGTGCAGCGTCCCGGGATGGTTGAGGGTGGCGCGGACCCACTGGTGCAGTATGTTCGCTGCTCCGTCTGCGCCGCCATGAAACGTTCCGAGAAAGACTGTTGGTGTTTCGAAGACTTCGCCAGGAGCAAGATGAGTGCGATAGGGGCCGGGGTCGGGATTGAGGCCGGCGGTCAGCTGGAGCAATTGCTGACGCCGCGCGACGTGGATGCGGGTGCGTCCGCTGAATTCGATACCGAGGTAGAAGCCACTTCCCTGCTGGCCGGGATCGCCGACCAGGATATACGGAATCATTTCACGCGGCAGGCCGAAAGAAGGATGAGCGTAGGTGCTGGAGACTCCGTTCCATTCAAAGTTGTTATTGATACGATTTAGATGGACTCCCTCGGCTGACGGGCCACCTGCACCTTTCTCAATCCAGAGTTGCCGCTGGACCTGCTTTGGGGGGAGATGCCAGGTGGTGCGCAGACTGTCCTGCAAGGGGAGTCGTATGTCGCGGGCGGCGTTGTTCTGAATGCGAACCGTGTGCGTGATCGGGCCGGGATCTGCCGCATTGCCACGGATGTGAAATTCGGATGTCAGTTGCAGATGAAGTTGGTCTGTAGATGCCGTGTCATACACGAAACGTACGGTAGTTGCATCGGCAGTGCTGGCCTGCTGATTCCATTGCCAGTTCAGGCTTTGCGAGTGGCCGTCGATCTCAGCGAATTGGATCAGGGCCTCCTCACCTGCCGCATACCAGCAGCTTCTGTCGCTGGAACAGAGCGACTCAAGCCGTGGGCCATGAGGGCTGGCGATGATGGTGATGGCTGTGTCCTGCGTGCGGAGCGTTGCCTTCACTCTTGTCGCTGCATGGGAGACGGGGACAAAGGACAGTAAGCAGAAACCTGCGAGCCAGAGCCAGCAAACCGGGCGGGATTTCATGGCGTCGCGGCGCCTCGTGCTGTCCAGATGCATACGCTAGTAGAGTAATGGTGAGTGGAGATGAGAGTCATTCCCAACATGCTTGTGTTGTTGACGGCCCTTGCCACTGGCCGGATTGCGGCGGCGCAGGTGGCCCCTGATCCAACGGTCAAGACAGAGCTGGCGAAGCGCGAGGAGCATCTGCGGACATACCTCCAGACACATGTGGAAGCAGTGGATGCGCGCTACCTGCTGGCCTACACGCTCTTCCGGGAAGACAAGGCGAAGGAATCGCTGGACGAATATACACGGGCAGCGGCACTCCGAACTCCGACTGCGGGAGATCTGCAGACCGTGGCGCTCGACTACGTCCTGCTGAACGATTACAGCGATGCGGACCGATGGATGTCTCGTTCGGTGAAGGAACAATCGCAATCGATGGAGGCGTGGTATGAGCTTGGGCGCATCAAGTACACCGAGAATCGATTTGCAGAAGCACTGGATTGTTTCCAGAAAGCGCTCCAACTCGAGCCGCGAAGTGTGAAGGCCGAGAACAACCGTGGATTGACACTGGAGGGATTGAACCGCACGGACGAAGCGATTGCGGCGTACCGGCATGCGATGGCCTGGCAAGAGGGTTCGGCTCATCCCAGTGAGCAACCGATGCTGAACCTGGCCATCGTGTTGACAGACCGGCAGCAATTGCAGGAAGCATTGACGCTGACGCTTGCGGCCGATCGGATTTCTCCGCGCGACCCGAAGATCAGTGAGCAGCTGGGAAGAATCTATTTTCGGATGGGTGAATGGAAGAAGGCGGAAGATGCCTTGTCAAGGGCTTCTTCGCTGGCTCCGGAGAATGCGGCAATTCATTTTGAACTGGCGCGGGTCTATCGGAAGGAAGGCAACGAAGAGCTCGCGAAGAAGGAGTCGGATCGGGTGGCGCAATTGAGCGGAACGAAGTCGACACCTGCGCCGTAGCGGAGGGGTCTGACGACACCTAGTGTTGCGGTGCTTCGGTAATCGCTCCGCTGGAAAATACGATCCGACCCTCGAAAAGGGTCATGGCGCAGTGCAGATCCTTCAATTTTTCGGTCGCGATGCTGTAGAGATCTTCGTCCCATACTGCAATGTCGGCGTCCTTGCCTGTTTCGATGGAGCCAGTACGCTGCTCGATGAATAACTGACGCGCCGCCCAGGCAGTGTAGGAGCGAAGCGCGATATGTATATCCACTGACTCTTTTGTGCCGAATGGATTGCGGCCATAGATGCCTTGCAACGGCTGTCGTGCGACGGACGCCCAGAGGCCATAACGCGCTGGCAGAGGAGTTACAAGATAGTCGGAGCCACCAGCCCAGATCAAATGCTGGTGCAGGTAGGTAGAAAAGGGGTTTAAGCGGAGTGAGCGCTGCGGCCCGAAGTTACCGGCATAGGTATCGCCAATCCACCATGTAAAGGGTGCCTGTGATTCCGGATAGCCAGCGTCATAGTGTGACTGCATGGCAGCCATGGATGCGATGGCGTGATCGGTAGGAATATTGGCATGAATAATACTGTGACGCAGACCGAGGGTGGGTTTTTGCGCAAGGGCCAATGCATAGGTATCCACGACCCAATCGATCGCACGATCGCCGATGGCATGGGTGCCCACGTTGTAGCCGGCATTGTGGAATAAAAGCATTTCCTGCCGGTAAGTATTCGGATCGGTTGCGGGATAGCCGCGATTGCCAGTGTCCGTCTGCGTGAAATTCTTATTCCAGTCCTGATAAAGCCATGCGGTCCTTGCGCCGCCGCTGCCATCCATATAAAGCTTTGCGCCGCAGGAAAGCAGGCGACCGTTGCCGAGAGAGTCCGGAGCTTTCGGAAGTGACCGTAATTTTTTAAGGGTGGCGTCAGCAGACTGCATAGTGGTACCTGCATGCCAGAGCACGCAAACATGCTCGTTTAGTTTTCCTTCGCTTAGTAGCGATGCATACGCATCCCAGACCTGTTGTTGAATGTCTGCATCTTTGACAGCGGTCATTCCTTCGCGGTGCAGTTGTTCCTGTGCTTCCAGGATGCCTTTCTTCTGCTGCTCCAGAGTG
>CAZZVA010000074.1:0-13418 GCA_964657345.1 uncultured Acetobacteraceae bacterium
GGCATCGCATAGTCTTCGTTGTACATGGTGATGTAGTAGAAGCAGTCTTCGCCCTGCTGGTACATGCGGCGTAGTCCATCCTGCAGGATGACAGCGAGCTCGTAGACGTAAGCGGGATCGTAGCTGATGCAGGTAGGAACAGTGCTCGAGAGCACGTGGCTGTGGCCGTCCTGGTGCTGCAGTCCTTCGCCGAGCATGGTGGTGCGCCCGGCAGTGCCGCCCATCAGGAAGCCCTTGCCGCGCGAGTCGGCGAAGGCCCACACCATGTCGCCAACGCGCTGGAAGCCGAACATGGAGTAGTACATGTAGAACGGCACCATGGGAATTTTGTAATTCGAGTAGGCAGTGCCGGCTGCAGTGAAGGAGGCCATGGAGCCGGCTTCGGTGATGCCTTCTTCAAGGATCTGCCCGTCCAGTTCCTCGCGATAGTAGAGCAGCATGTCGTTGTCGTGCGGCTGATATTTCTGGCCTTCGCTCGCGTAGATGCCGACCTGACGAATGGCGGATTCGAGACCGAACGTGCGGCCTTCGTCGGGGACGATGGGGACGATGAGTCTGCCAATCTCAGGGTCTTTGAGGAGATGACGCAAAATGCTGACGAAGCCCATGGTGGTGGAAACAGCGCGGCCCTTGGAGCCTGCGGTCCACTCGGCAAAGTAGCTGAGTTCGGGTGCTTTGAAGGTCGGTGTTGGCACGGAGCGCTGCGGGATATAGCCGCCGAGTTGTTTGCGGCGCTCCTGCAGGTAGACGATCTCGGGGCTGTCCTGCGAAGGTCGCCAGGGTTGAGCGTTTTTCGCGGATTCTTCGGGTACCGGAATATTGAATTGCTTTACGAAGGCGGCCAGGCCGTCGTCGGTGAGCTTCTTCTCCTGGTGCGAGGCATTGCGGGCCTGGGTGGTGCCGAGTCCGAAGCCCTTGACGGTTTTCGCAAGGATCACGGTAGGGCCGCCGGTGTGCTCGATGGCACGTTTGTAGGCGTTGTAAATCTTGAGTGGATCGTGGCCGCCGCGATGCAGTGCGCCCAGCTGGTCGTCGGACATGTCCTTGACGAGTTCGAGCAGCTCGGGATATTTGCCGAAGAACTCTTTGCGCAGGTAGGCGCCGCCCTTGGCCTTGTAGGCCTGGAAGTCGCCGTCGACGCATTCTTCCATGCGTTTCAGGAGCAAACCGGTGTGGTCGCGCTCGAAGAGACGGTCCCAGTCCGCTCCCCAGATGACCTTGATGACGTTCCAGTTGGCGCCGAGGAACATGCTTTCGAGTTCGTCGATGATGCGCTTGTTGCCGCGTACCGGACCGTCGAGACGCTGCAGGTTGCAGTTGATGACGAAGATGAGGTTGTCGAGCTTTTCGCGAGAGGCGACGCCGATAGCGCCCAGGGTGTCGACTTCGTCGGTTTCTCCGTCGCCGACGAAGGCCCAGACTTTGCGCGGCGTTTTTTCAATCAGCTTGCGATTTTCTAAATAGCGCATGAAGCGCGCCTGGTAGACGGCGTTGAGGGGACCGATGCCCATCGAGACGGTGGGAAAGCGCCAGAAGTCGGGCATGAGCCAGGGGTGCGGATAGGAGGAGAGAGCGGGCTTGCCGCGTAGTTCGTGGCGGAAGTGGAGCAGGCGTTCGTCGTCGAAGCGGCCTTCGAGATAGGCGCGGGCGTAGACGCCGGGTGAGGCGTGGCCCTGGAAGTAGATGAAGTCGCCGGGCTGATCGCCGGCAGAGCCGGGATAGGTGGCGTGGAAGAAGTGGTTGAAGCCCACCTCCAGCAGCGTGGCGAGCGACGAGTAGGTGGAGATGTGGCCGCCGATGCCGGCATCCTTTTTGTTCTGGCCGTGGACCATGGCCATAGCGTTCCAGCGGATGATCGCTTCGACACGATCTTCGAGATTGCGGTCGCCGGGGTAGGGGATCTCTTCATGCTTCGGAATGGTGTTGAGGTAGGGAGTGACGGTCTCTCCCGGAGTGCTGACGCCGGCCTCGCGTGCCCGCTGTCGCAGCGCCTGCAGCAGGCTGGCACCTTGTTCAGGACCCTCGGCGACGATCACTTCGTCGAATGCTTCAATCCACTCAGCTACTTCCTGGGACAAATCCTGCGGGGCGGGAACGGCCAATTTTGTGCTCATACACTCACTCGCGTTGGGGCTATCGTTGTCGGCGGTCTGCCGGTCGGATGCTTGCGGTACCCCACAGTATATCTTCCCGGACGGGAGATGCGGCGTTGAGACTAAACCATTGCAGTGATGGACGGGAGCCTGGTCAACATGGACCCGCTATGCGAAATGGCATCTTCCCCTTCATGGGCTTCGTCGCAGGAAAAGCCGGACTGACTGTAATCGCAGCGGTGCAGGGCGGCGTCCATTGAGTTACAGGCGAAGTCAAGGCCAGAGACGATCGGCCCCGCCACCAGCTTGTGGATATCTCGATTTCGGTTCAAGGAGCCAGTATGAAGACGCTGTTCATGATTTTTGCTGCCGTGCTGATAGGCGGCAGCGTGCTGCAAGCGCAGACACCGCCCACACCACCAACCCCGGCACAGATGGCGCAGCGTGAAGTGAACCGGTACGCCGGGATGCTCGCCCTGAGTGCGGCACAGGTAACGACAGCAGAGGCGCTGTTTACAGCCGAGGCTACTTCGGCGGAGCCGTTGCGCACCCAGGAGCGTACTGCTCACCAGGTGCTGGATGCAGCGATTGAGGGCGGCGACACTGCAACGATTCAACAGGCGGCGACCACGATCGGACAGTTGCAGGGGGAGAGTACCTCCCTGCGCGCGCTGACCCAGGCAAAGTTTTACCAGACGCTCACGGCTGATCAGAAGACGAAATTTGCTGACTTGCCGAAAGGACCGGGCGGCCCCGGCGGTCCGGGCATGCCCCCGCCCGATGGTCAATGAGGCACAGGCCGGAAAGCCCGCGGGGCAATTTAATTAGCGCGGGCTGTAAACTCTGAGCGAAAGCGGCCGTCCATTCCGCTGACATGGAGTCCATCATTTACGCCGGTGAGATGCCGAGTGCCCGCGACAAGGCTGCCGCCGAACTCGAGAACATGGATGGGCTGGTCAGCGCGTATCGCTCCCGCATGTATCGCTATGCGTTGCTTTCGTTGCGTGACCCTGATCTTGCGGACAACATAGCGAACGATTGCCTGTTGAAGGCGCACCGGGCTCGAGCGCAGTTTCGTGGCGATTGCACGGTGGCGACCTGGCTCACCCGGATCGCGACCAACCTGATTCGCGACCAGGTGCGATCGAGGAAGCTGCAGTTCTGGAAGGCGGCGACGGAGTCCTCCGCGGATGCCAGTGAGGTTCTGAGTCGCATCCATGCTCCGGGCCTGACACCGGAGGCGTCGCTGCTGATGCGTGAGCAGATCGCGAACCTATGGGAGACGGTCGATACGCTTTCGCCGCGGCAGCGCAGTATTTTTCTGCTGCGCTTTGTGGAGGATATGGACCTGGCAGAGATCGCGACGGCGATGAATATGAATGTTTCCACCATTAAGAGTCACCTGCATCGAGCGCTCGGCAACTTACGAAGAGCACTGGAGAAGACAAGATGAATCAGCATTTATCGAAATGGGATCAGGAGGAGTTTGTGCTTGGCCAGCGCACTCCGGCCATGATCGAGCACATAACGTCCTGCCCGGCGTGTCGAGTTGAGATCGCGAAGCTGGAATACGGGATCTCGCTGTTCCGCCAGACGGCAAAGGAGTGGAGTGCGCAGTCCCTTGCGGATCGCCGGGGTGCGCGTGCTGTGCCTGCAGCAGCGAGCAGCGCGGGCTTTAGACTATGGGGCTGGCCGATGGCCCAGATGGCCGCAGCGATGATGCTGCTGGTGCTGTTCCTGATCCTTCCCTGGGCGCGGCATGACGCGCGGAAGAAGGCGGCTGCGCAGCATGCAACGGCGATCAGCGATGACGCTTTGTTGCAGCAGGTGGATGATCAATTGTCGGTGGCGGTACCAGCGTCCATGGAGTCGCTGACGCACCTGGTTGCAACCAATGGTTCGCAGCGTAGCGAGGCCTCAGAAGCAAGGAGCCGAAAGCATGTCCAGTCAAACTGATCAGAAGCATGGCGCATCTGGATTGGCGGCCGGCCTGCTGCGGTTCTGGGGTGTGCTACTGCTGGCCTGCTGCTTTATGTGTTCGGGCCGGTCAGCGCTCGCACAGCAGGACGATCTCCCCCATCCCCCCGACCCGAGATTCGATGGACGGGGAGGGCCTCCTCCCATGGCAGGCCGGCTGCCCCCGATGGAGCGGGCTTTTCATGTGGGGCCGCCGGGACGGTGGTGGCATAGTCCGGAATTCGCGAAGTTGCTTGGGCTTACGCCCGATCAACAGACGAAGATGGATGCCGTTTTTCAGCAAAGCCGGCCCCACCTGATCGACCTGAGCGCGGCGCTGCAGAAGGAAGAAGTGTACATGGAGCCGCTGCTGTCCTCTGACCAGCCGGATGAGGGCAAGATCCTGGCACAGATCGACAGTATTGCGTCAGCGCGGGCCGAGCTCGAGAAAGCAAATGCGCGCATGCTGCTGGGTCTGCGAAGAATACTGACCCAGGAACAGTGGAAGAAGATGCAGGCCGATGAACCGATGATGCATGCCCACGGCGATCCTTCCCCGACGCGTCGTTCTGCCGCTCCGCAATAATTGCCCGCGGTAAGCTGAAAGCTCCATGTCTCTCTCGGGAGGTTCTGCTTACCGATGCGATCCTTATGGCTCGTCCTTCTAGCGGCATTCGCGTGTGATCCTGGCGCGGCCCAGACCACCATGGCCATGCCTGGTGCTGCGCCCCAGGCACAAGTCTGGCCGGCAGTCGATGGTGACGACACGCTTCGTGACTTCAAGTTCGGAACAGGAGAAATGCTGCCCGCCTTGAAGCTGCATTACCTTACGTTGGGTAAGCCGCATCGCGATGCAGCCGGGCATGTCGATAATGCGGTGCTGCTGCTGCATGGCACGGGCGGCGATGCGCATTCGCTGATGAATCCTGTATTCGCGGATGTTTTATTCGGACCTGGATCCGTGCTGGATATCCAGAAGTATTTCCTCATTCTTCCGGACGATATCGGTCACGGCCAGAGTGCAAAGCCGTCGGACGGCATGCACATGAAGTTTCCGGCGTATGACTACGACGACATGGTGCGCAGCCAGAAAGCCATGCTGGCGGATATGAAGATCGACCATCTGCGATTGATCCTGGGGACGTCGATGGGCTGCATGGAGGCGTTCACGTGGGGTGAGATGTACCCGAGCTTTGCCGATGCACTGGCGCCCTTCGCATGCCTGCCGGTGCCGATTGCCGGCCGGAATCGCATGATGCGGTACATGGCGGTCCAGGCCATCAAGGAGGATCCCGCGTGGATGGGCGGCGAGTACAAGACAGAGCCGCTGCAGGGACTGCGCACAGCAGCAGAGATGGTGCTGATCATGGGATCCAGCCCGCTGCAGATGCAGAAGCGTTATCCTACTCGCGTGTCGGCTGAGCAGTATGTGGATCAGTATCTGCAGCGGAGTGTTGCCGAACTGGATGCCAACAACTTCATCTACTACTTCAATGCCAGCCGCAACTATGATCCGAGTGCGCATCTGGATCGCATCACTGTGCCGGTGTTGTATATGAACTCTGCCGATGACTTTATCAATCCGCCGGAGCTTGGGATTGCGGAAGCGATGGCGAAGAAGATGCCGAAGGCACGGTTCGTCCTGCTGCCAATCACCGATGCGACGCGAGGGCACGGTACACATACGCAGGCAACGATCTGGCAGGATAAACTGCGGGAGTTGATGGAAACTTCGGAGTCGGCGGCGGGATTTCCGTAAGGTCACATCGATGCTTGCGAGCTACACCGTCGTGGATCGCCTGCCGGTGCATCCTAGCGGGCTATGAAGGTCCGACAAACACTTTTGCTCCCTGTTTTTCTCGTCATCTCTCCATTTCTAGCAGCCCAACAAGTGGCGACTGACCAGCCCGTCGGACAACTCGAGACGGTTGCAACCTTTAACGGCCCGATGCCGACTGGCGTCACTGTTTCGCATGGCAACCGCATTTTTGTGAACTTCCCGCGCTGGGGCGACGATGTGCCATTTACGGTCGCGGAAATTGTGAATGGGAATGCAGTCGCCTATCCGAATACGCAGATCAACGACTGGCCCGGCCGCAAGCTGCCGAATCCGAATGCGTTCATGGACGAGCAGGCAAACCAGACACATTTTGTGAGTGTGCAGTCGGTAGTGGTGGATCCGGAAGATCGGCTATGGATCCTGGATACAGGCGCACCGCTGCTGAAGAATATCGTGCCGGGCGGTCCGAAGCTGGTGTGCGTCGATCTGAAGACCAACCAGGTGATCCGGACGATCCTGCTGCCGCCGGAGTCCGCGGGTACAAACAGCTACATGAATGATGTTCGGTTCGATCTGCGTTCGGGTGCTGCGGCGCCGCAGGATCCGCAGACGATGGTAGGCAGCCGGCCCGCTCCAAATCCCGAAGCGCCGCCGACAGATCCGGCACATCCGGCTGCGGCCCGGACGCCGGGTCAGCCGACCGGCTCGGCGACTGCGGATATCCATGGCACGGCGTACATCACCGATTCATCGAGCGAGGGACCGAATGCGATCGTGGTGGTCGATCTTGCGACCGGCAAGAGCTTTCGGCGGTTGAACCAGCATGTGAGTGTGCTGGGTGAGCCGGGATTTCTGATGTTTGCGGAAGGCAAGCCGGTGTACCGGACGCTGCCCGGCAAGCCTGCGGAAGCTGTTGTCTTCGCGGCCGATAGTATCGCCATCTCGGCCGATGGCCGCGAACTCTACTACTGCCCAATCAACTCGACCAAGCTGTATGGCGTGAGTGCAGATGCATTGAGGAACCAGGATGTGTCGGAAAGCCGCGTCGAGAGTACGGTCCGGATCATCACGGGAAAGATGCCTTCGGACGGGCTGGAATCCGACGCCGACGGCATGGTGTACATGACCGATCCTGTCACAGATTCCATTCATCGGTTCAATACTACGACGGGCATGATGGACACCATCGCGCATGACCCTCGCCTGCTATGGCCGGATACGATGAGCCTGTCCGATGACGGCTACCTGTATGTGACAGCGAACCAACTGCATCGCCAGCCCGCGATGCATAATGGGGAGGACCTGCGACAGAAGCCTTACCAGTTATTCCGCATCAAGGTTTCGGCAAGGCCGGTGCGGTTGAAGTAAGGCCACGTTGTTGAGTGGGTGCGGAGATCGTTGCTTCGAGAGGCGAAGGACCATGAAGTTTTTTGGACTGACTCTACTTCTGTGTGCAGCACCGCTGTTGTATGCGCAGTCTCCGCCTGCATTGGATCCGGCTCTCGGAATCACGACGATCCCGCTCTACAGTGGAGTTCCCGCGGGAGCCACGCAGGCTGACCCGGCGAGCGATCCGACGCTGACTGTTTTTCTTCCGCAACACGGGCGGGCTACCGGCAGTGCGATCATCACGCCTGGCGGGGCTTATCTTGGCCTGGCAAGCAACCTGGAGGGTCGGCAGGTCGCTGACTGGTTTACCGTGCGCGGCTTCACGGCGTTTGTGCTGAAGTATCGACTGGGGGCGAAGAACCTGTATCCGGTTCCATTAATGGATGCGCAGCGGGCAGTACGGCTGGTGCGTTCGCAGAGCAAGACGTATGGACTCTCGCCGAACCGGATCGGCATCATGGGCTTCTCCGCCGGTGGTCACCTGGCGGCAATGGAGTCGGTGAGTGCGGATACTGCGAAGGCAGGCGCATCCGATCCTGTGGACCAGGTGAGCAGCCGGCCGGACTTCGTGGTGCTTGGCTATCCGTGGTTGAACGCGATGGAACCAGCGCAGAAGAGCGAGATTACCTACTGCTCGGTGCTCCATGTGCTGACAGCAGAACAGTGTGCCGCCCTGCGGGAGCCGTATACGCCGAAGCTGCATGTGACAGCCACCACGCCGACGACCTTTATCTTTTCCACGACAGATGATGTGGTGGTGCCAGTGCGGGCGAGTACGGAGTATTACGACGCGATGATGAAGGCAGGTGCGCCGGTGGAGATGCACCTTTTCCGGCACGGATCCCATGGATCAGGGCTGGGGATGGCCGATGCTGCGCTCGACCTGTGGCCATCCCTGCTGGAACAGTGGCTGCGGGACCTGGGGCTGCTGACGAAGGATCCCGGGGTGGCTGAGCCTGCTGTCAAGTAGCTGCAGGCGTCGTGGCACAGGACGCCCGCGGATGGTTTAGAAGGGGATGTCGTCGTCGGTGATGCCGGTTTCGGCAAAGTCGTCGGAGGGAGCCTGGTTCGAGGAGCGTTGATCGTAGGAGGAAGTGTTCTGGCGTGAGTAGCCGCCACCACCGCCACCGCCTTCTTCGCCGCGACCGGAGAGCAGGCTGATGTCGTTGACGATGATCTCGGTCCGGTACTTCTTTTCCCCGCTGGTCTTGTCGTCCCAGGATCGAGTTTGAATCCTGCCCTCGACGTAGAGCTTCGAACCCTTTTTCACGTAGTCGCGAATGATTTCCGCGGTGCGTTGAAACGCGACCAGGTTGTGCCACTCTGTTCGCTCCTGCCAGTTCCCGTCCTTATCCTTGGTCCGGTCGCTTGTAGCAAGTGCAAAGTTGGCTACTGTCATACCACCTGCGGTGGCTTTAAACTCCGGATCTTTGCCGACATTGCCCAGCAGGATGACCTTGTTTACGCTTTTTGCCATTTCATGTGCTCCGTAGAAATCGAGGATAGCAGGACTGTGGGGCAGGCGGCAGCAATCTCGAAAAGGGCGGCGCTTCGTCCCGAATCACGAACGATGCAGCCGTCGGTTGCGGAGCCATTTGGCGCCGCCCAGCAGGAAAATCATCGACCCGAAAGGAAGGCACATCATGGCGACGATCAGTAGCAGCCAGCCCATGTTGGTATGGGGTCCGTGTTCGCCCATGCCGCCGAAGAAGAGACGAATGGAGAGGGCACAGACGATGCCGGTGGCCAAGGTCCAGATGCCGCCTTTGAGCAGCGGCATCGTGCCGTCTTCGCCCGAACGATTGCGCGGGGTGGCAAGAGGCGGAGGCATGGCTATTTCCACGCCATCAGCATGACGCCGACGATCACACCTGTCACCGAGACATAGAGCCAGATCGGAAAGGTCCAGCGGGCGATCCTGCGGTGCTGTGCGAAGCGGCCGCTGAGCGAGAAGAAGAAGGTGACCAGGACCAGCGGCAGGGCTACAACGGATAGAAGGATATGACTACTGAGGATGGAGAGATAAAACGTGCGCACGGCGCCGCGCCCCGGGAAGAGCTGGTCCCCATGGAGGGCGTGGTTGGTGATGTAGGAGACCAGGAAGAGTGTCGAGAAGACAAAGGCAGTCATCATCGCATTGCGGTGCGCCTGGATGTGGCGCCTTCGGATGAAGCCAAAGCCGATCGTGAGCGCAATGGCGCTGAGACCATTGAAGCCGGCATTCAAAGCCGGCAGAAAGCTGAGCCGATGCGCGAAGGCGGCCGGGGCCTGGTGCACATAAACCAGCCAGAACAGGAACGCCGAAGCCGCCACGCTGATGGCGAGAATCGCGGCTATTACAGCACGGCCGTTTCCTGACGCTGCGTTGTTCTTCAAGGTTCGTGATTCGTGGGTGAGTTCCATGGTTTTTTTAGGCAGCCGGCCGGTTGGTTCGGCGATTCACAATGGCCCAGGATGCCGTGAATGACAGGACGCAGAAGCCGATCGTGAAGGCCATGTTGATTGGCAGGCTGAAGGTGGTTTCAGCAGTTGGGAAGAGCGCGTGTCGCAACAGGTCAACGCCGTAGGTGAGCGGGTTCAGCAGCATCACGAACCGCATCCAGCCGGAAGCGCCGCTTGCCGGAAAGAGCGAGCCGGAGAGAAGCCACAGCGGAATGAGAATGAGGTTCACAACGGCGTGGAAGGCCTGCGTGGAATCCATGGGCCAGGCGATGGCGAACCCAAGGGCTGTGAGCTCGAAGCTGATGAGCAGGATGGTGACGATGCTGAGCGTGATCGCAGCAAAACTCGCGTGTACGCCGACCAGGGGCGCGAAGACCAGGAAGATAATTCCCTGGATGGCCGCGAGGGTCGCGCCCCCCAGTACCTTGCCCAGCACGATAGACGAGCGGCTTGCCGGGGACGCGAGTACGGAGAGCAGGAAGCCTTCGTTGCGATCCTGGATCAGCGACATCATGCTGAAAATGGCGGTAAACAGCACGATCATGACGATGGAGCCGGGAAAGAAGAAGCCGAAGTAGTGATTCGATGCAGCGTTGGATGGGGCGCCTGATCCACTGGAGAAGCTGTGGGCGAAGCCCGAACCCAGCACCAGCCAGAAAAGCAGTGGCGAGGCGATGACGCCGACGACGCGGGCTTTCTGACGATAAAATCGCACGATCTCGCGCTGCCAGAGCGAGATCGCGGGCAGCCAGATACCGGGTGTCGCGATGTGCGACTGCTGACGGGAATGGGTGAGCTTTCCAGGAACTGCAATGGTCGCCATGAATCAGTGTCCTTTTCGCTTGCCGCGCGTTGTGGTCAGGGTATCTTCGGTTTTTTCCGTCCAGAAGCGATGACCGGTGCGCTGGATGAAGACGTCTTCCAGGCTCGGCCTGGCGACGGAAACTCCGTCGACCTCGCCCGGAAATGCTTCGATGACCTGCGTGATGAAGCGATGGCCGTCCTCGCGCTCGAGTCGAACCGTCTTACCGAGAACAGTGGGAGCGACGCCGAGCAGATCCGAGCCGAAGCGCTGCGCCATGCGGGTGGCAAGGGTCTTCGCAGCTTCTTCACTGGCGGTTTCGAATAGCACGACATCGCCACCGATGGCAGACTTCAATTCGATCGGAGTGCCGAGAGCTACGAGTTTTCCGTTATTGAGGATGGCCAGTCGATCACAGTGTTCGGCTTCTTCCATCAGGTGCGTAGTGACAAAGACAGTGACGCCTTCGTCGTCCCGGAGGCTGCGCAGATACAGCCATAGGTCACGGCGCGCACCGGGATCCAGGCCGGTGGAGGGCTCGTCGAGCAGCAGCACCGAGGGAGAGTGGATCAGGCCCTTGGCGAGTTCTACGCGTCGCTGCATGCCGCCGGATAGGGTCTCGACAAATTCATCCGCGCGGTCACTGAGCCCGACTCGTTCCAAAACCTGGACGATCCGCGAGGCGAGCGGCTTCCCGCTGAGTCCGTAAAGGTGTCCCTGGTGCCTGAGGTTTTCCTCGACGGTAAGCTTCAGATCCAGGCTGCGCGCCTGGAAGACGATGCCGGTCTGCTGACGTACTTTGTTGGCTTCGCGTGCTGCGTCAAAACCCTGCACGCGGGCGCTCCCGCTGCTGGGCACCATGAGAGTGGAAAGGATGCGGAACAGGGTCGTTTTGCCGCTTCCATTCGGGCCGAGCAGGCCGAAGATTTCTGCCGCGCCGACGTTGAAGCTGAGGTGGTCGAGCGCGAGCCGCGAGCCGTAGTCGTGGGTAAGGTCCTGGAGTTCGATCGGCAGCGCGACTGTCGATGCAGATTGTTCGGGCGCCTGGGAAGCCGGGTGTTCGCTGAGCGTGGCCATGTGTTTACCTTCCCCCTGCCGTGGCATCGAGCATCATCACGAGGAGCAGCAGCGGCAGATAAATGACACTTGCTTTCAATAGTTCGCGGGCAAGCCTTCGCGATTCGACTTTACTTGTCGTGCGCGGAATGCGGGCGAACCGGATGGTGTAAACCAGGTAGCCGAGACTGAGGATGACAGCAACGACAGCATAAACTTTGCCGGCAATGTGCAGGTACCAGGGAAGCAGGCTCACCGGCACCATGACCACTGCGTAAAAGAGGGCCTGGATGACGGTCGACCAGCCATCCGGTTCCACCACGGGCAGCATGCGGATGCCGGCACGTGCGTAGTCATCCCGATAAAGCCAGGCAATGGCCATGAAGTGCGGAAACTGCCAGACGAACAAGACCGCGAAGAGAGCGACGGCCGGCCATTCAATCAGGCCCCGGGCTGCGGTCCAGCCGAGCAACGGCCCCATCGCGCCAGGGAACGCGCCAATGAACGTCGCCATGGTGGTGTAGCGCTTCAGCGGCGTGTAGATGGTGACGTATGTGACGGCGGTCAGCAGGGTAAGCATTCCCGTCACCGGGTTGGTGAAAACGGTCAGAACACATGTCCCGCTGATAATTGCCAGCATACCGGCAATGACGCCATGAGCCAGGCCGATGCGGCCGGCGGCCAGCGGACGATCCGCAGTGCGGAGCATTTTTGCGTCAGACTTGCGTTCCAGTACTTCGTTCAGGGCACTGGCCCCGGCAGAGACAAGGGCAATGCCAAGCAGCGCTTCAAGCAGGCCAATGTGCATCGAAGGAATGCCGGACTGCAGGGAGCCGAGATAGAAGCCGGCCCACGCAGTCAGGACCACCATTGCGGTGACACGTACTTTAAAGAGCTGTTTGTAATCCGAGAAGAGACCGTGCCGGGCCGCAGCCTGGGGTCGAAGGTTCGCGATGGCTTCGATGCCGGGATCGAGAGCGAGGCCCGGATCCAGAGGGTGTTTCCGCATGTCTGAAGAAGCGCGGGCAGTCGAAATCATGCCCATCCATGTCTCCATGCAAGAAGCCGGATGACGCCTGAGGAAGTCGGGTTGTGCGAAGGAACAGAAAGCGTCATGAGCAATGGGTCGAAGACTGCGGACACTCTCATGATAGCAACAGATGCGGGAGAGCCGGACGCACCTTCCTGCCCGGCAGCAATCCCGAGCCTCATGCTTTCGCAAGGTTGCAGAGAGGCATATTGACGATCGGTCCGGATCCGCGAACGCCCGCCGTCTATGCCTTGTTGCCGTTCTGCTGGCCATACTCTTCGAGCAGAACTGCAACCAGAACTGCCGTGGGGACAGCGACCATTGCACCGAGAACCCCTTCAAACTCCGAGCCGAGCAGCAGGGCCACCATGACGGCGAGTCCTGCCAGATCGACACTGCTCTTCATGATCTTTGGCGTCAGGTAGGAGTTCTCCACGTTCACATAAATGAGGTAGAAAACAAGTACGCCCACTACCTTTCCCCATGAGTCACTGGCTGCGGCAAGCACGACCAGGGCCATCGAGATGAGCGCGCCGATCACCGGGATGATGTTGAAGATGCCCATGAGGACGCCGAGCGCGTAGGCATAGCGGACGTGCATGAACGCGAAGACGATGGTGCTGCACACGCCCAGGATAAGCATGAGCGAGGCCTGACCGACCAGCCACTTGCCCATGCGCACATCGGCCTTGAGCAGCGTCCGGTTGAGACGCTCGCGCTGCGGTTGCGGGAAGAAGGAGAGCAGCCAATGGTAGGCTGTCTCGCCCTCCAGCATGAAGTAAACCGTCAGCACAATTCCGGTAATGATGCGGGCAAAGCCGCTGGCCCAGCCACCGAGGTATCCAAAAATTCCGCCGACTATCCCGGAAG
>CAZZVA010000075.1:0-337 GCA_964657345.1 uncultured Acetobacteraceae bacterium
TGCCGAGAAGACGGGCATGCACCTTGAGGGGCTCAGTATGGACCAGCGGGTTTTCGGGACGTTCGGGCCGGGAAATCCC
Source organism: uncultured Acetobacteraceae bacterium (assembly GCA_964657345.1). Taxonomy (GTDB): domain Bacteria; phylum Acidobacteriota; class Terriglobia; order Terriglobales; family Acidobacteriaceae. The sequence goes on from CAZZVA010000075.1 coordinate 80, forward strand.
AGGGATGTCCTGAATGCGCTGCTCGACGGTACTGGTTATAACGTCGTGATGGTGGGATCGCTGAATAACGGCGCGCCCCGGCAGTTGATTCTTTCGCAGGCAAAATCCGGCAGTGCGCCGCAAGCCCAGCCGGCGCAACCCGCGCAGCCTGCAAGCTCCGATGACGACAGCAATCCGGATGGCTCTACCGACGACCAGTTGCCGACGCCACCGCAGACATTTACGCCGCCACCGGGCTCGGACCAGGCACCGCCACCC
>CAZZVA010000075.1:347-10418 GCA_964657345.1 uncultured Acetobacteraceae bacterium
CTGCAGGAGATGCGCCAGCAGCAACAGCAAACGCCTCCCCAGTAAGCGGATCCTGCTGCCTATGGGTCCGGGTGCCGCGAATGTGCTGCGCGTGACGTGGAAAGATGCTTAGACTGTGGGGTCAGGGCTGGAAGTGTTCCGGAGAAATAACGGGCAAGGCCAGACGGAAACAACCTTCGGGCGCATGGTGTCCGGTCGATCATTCAAGCCGGCTCCTCGTTGAGGGAGCGGCTATTGGTATCGGCCAGCGAGCGGCTTACGCGCTTACAGTATGCGGCTCCGCAGTCTTTGCAGCGCCACGCGCCGCACCCAGCGACTTCACATGCATACTGCAGAGAGCAAAGAGTCCCTTGCAGGTCACATAGCCGAGAAGCACACCCGCTGCGAGGGCCGCGATGACTGCACATACCAGCATGGCAGTATTCATAAAGTTATCCATTAGAGCCTTCCACATTGAAGAATGATCGTGCGTCGTAATGCTGCGAAGGTGCGCTGACGCTGCGCCGCTTCCACCCTGTTCCTTCGTCTATCCGAGGAACAGTGTCGCAGAATCCACCACCGGATTGACCCTGCATTTTGTTGCCGACTAAGATACCCAGATGCGCCCAAGTCGTCCTTCTCCACTTCTGTACGGCTGTTCCTGTTCGACTGCAACCGCATCTGCTGCAAATTTTTCTACTGTCCGACCCGTCGCTGCCCTGCCCTCGTCTGTTGAAACCTTGGATGGTCTGCCCACATCCCGCTCCGCCAACTTTTCCTACCGTTCGTAACCCGCACCGCCGGCAACCCTATGGCCATCACACACATCACGGTGCGCGGAGCACGTCAGCATAACCTTCGGGATATCAGCGTCTCCATTCCCCGCAATACTCTTACTGTCGTTACCGGCCTCTCGGGATCCGGCAAATCCTCTCTTGCCTTTGACACCATCTACGCCGAAGGCCAGCGGCGCTACGTCGAAACTCTGTCTTCCTACGCCCGCCAGTTTCTCGACCAGATCGAGCGGCCGGACGTTGACTCGATCGAAGGCCTCAGTCCCGCCATCTCCATCGAGCAGAAGACCACCAGCCGTAGTCCTCGTTCTACTGTCGGCACCATCACCGAAATCTACGACTACCTTCGGCTGCTGTACGCCTCCGTTGGTCTACCGCACTGCCCTAGCTGCGGCAAACCTATCTCGCGCCAGACGCCGGAGCAGATCGTCGAACGTGTTCTTGCGGCCACTGCCCAGCATGGCGGCGATGCCCGCGTTACTGTCTACGCCCCGGTCGTCCGCGGACGAAAGGGGGAATTCAAAGACCTGCTCGATGAACTCGATCAGCAGGGCTTCCGCGCCCGGATTGACGGCGAGGTCCGCGACCTGGTCGAATCCATCCAACTCGAACGCCGTAAGAACCACACCATCGAAGCCATCGTGGACCGCATCGTCCTCAAGGCTGGACCCGATGGCCTTTACAACACCAAACGTCTCGAAGCTGCCATTGCCAAATCGTTGCAGATGGCGAACGGATTGGTGATCGTCGCCATTACCAGCGGACCCGAACAGTTGTATTCGTCGTCCATGGCGTGCCCGGATTGCGGCCTCGATGTCCCTAAGTTGGAGCCTAGAAGTTTTTCCTTCAATAGCACTTACGGCGCATGCCCGGAGTGCCACGGATTGGGGAGCATCTACGACTTCGACCCCGCAAAGGTAATCACAGACTGGTCGAAGCCGCTGCTTGAAGGCGCACTGGGACCGGGTTCCGGCTCACAATACCTGGCAAAACTGGTGCGGCTGGCTGCCGACCGGTACAAGATCCCAATCGGGAAACCGTTCGAAGAGCTTCCCGAAAAGCAACAACGTCTGCTGCTGCATGGTCCGAGCGCGCAGGAATCGCCGCGTACCGGGTTTCACGGCGTGTTCGCCTGGCTGCGGGACACGCTGGAAGAGACCAAGTCCGAGACGTATCGCGACTGGATGCTGAACTACATGTCGGCGGCGCAGTGCCCGGTGTGTCGCGGACGGCGGCTTCGTCCCGAATCGCTGGCGGTGAGGGTGGGCAGCCGCAATATTGCCGAGTTCACGGCGCTGCCGCTTCGCCGCGCGCTGGATGCTGCGCGGGATCTTCGCTTCAATGATCGGGAAACGCTGATTGCGGAAAGGCTGCGACGCGAGATCGTGGAGCGGCTGGAATTCCTGGTCGCGGTCGGCTTGAACTACCTGTCGCTGGATCGGAATGCAGCGACGCTGTCCGGCGGGGAGGGTCAGCGAATCCGGCTGGCTACGCAGATCGGCTCGCGGCTGCGCGGTGTGCTGTATGTGCTGGACGAGCCGTCGATCGGACTCCACCAGCGCGACAATATCCGGCTGATCCAGGCGCTGGAAGCACTGCGCGATCTGGGCAACACGGTCCTGGTGGTGGAGCACGATGAAGACACGATCCGCAAAGCGGATTATGTCTTCGATCTTGGCCCGGGTGCCGGCAAGCTGGGCGGCTATGTCGTGGCCGAGGGGACGCCGGCGCAGATCATGGCGTCGCCCGACTCGCTGACCGGCCGCTACCTCTCGGGTGAGTCGACGATTATGCACCGCGATGCGCCGCGGCCTGTGAGTGCGAAGGCTCCGGCGGCGAAGGACTCGGGCTGGATTACGGTCACGGGTGCGCGCGAGCATAACCTGCAGAACGTAACGGCCAGCATTCCGCTCAATGTGATGACTGTCATTACCGGGGTTTCCGGATCGGGTAAGAGCACGCTGGTCAATGACATTCTGTATCGAGCACTTGCCAAAGAGCTGTATCGCTCGCGCGAAGTTCCCGGGGCGCATGATGCGATCGCGGGAGTGTCGCAGATAGACAAGGCGATCCGGATCGACCAGGCACCTATCGGTCGCACGCCGCGGTCCAATCCTGCTACCTATACCGGGGTGTTTGCGGCGATCCGGGATATTTTCGCCATTCTGCCGGAGTCGCGGGAGCGCGGCTACAAGCCGGGTCGTTTTTCTTTCAATGTGAGTGGAGGACGCTGCGAGGCCTGCCAGGGTGACGGTCAGAAGCGCATCGAGATGAATTTTCTGCCGGACGTCTATGTGCTTTGCGATGTGTGCAATGGCCGCCGTTACAACCAGGAGACTCTGGCCGTCAAGTTCCATGGCTATTCCATTGCGGACATTCTCGATCTTTCCATTGAAGACGCGCTGCCGGTGCTCAAGGACATTCCCCAGGTGCATCAGAAACTGAAGACGCTGGTGGATGTCGGGCTGGGCTACATTCATCTCGGCCAGTCGGCGACGACACTTTCCGGTGGTGAAGCGCAGCGGATGAAGCTGGCGAAGGAGCTGTCCAAACGGCAGACCGGCAAGACGCTGTACCTGCTGGACGAGCCGACGACCGGTCTCCATTTTGACGATGTGCGCAAGCTGATGGAAGTACTGCACCGCCTGGCCGATCTCGGCAATACGGTCCTGATCATTGAGCACAACCTGGACGTGATCCGCAATGCCGACTGGATCATCGACCTGGGTCCGGAAGGCGGGGAGGACGGGGGGCAAATCGTCGCTGCCGGGCCGCCAGCCGTGATCGCCGCGACTCCGGGTTCGCATACTGGCGAGTTCCTTCGCCGCCACTATCCCGTGGATGCCGAACTGGTCCCTGCGATCTCCAATGGCGCGAGCAGCAAGATCGCCGCAGAGACTCCGAAGCGCCGGACGCGGAAGATACCTGCCTGAGGCTGGACACTTTCGTTTGCGCATTATTTTGAAGCAGGCCGATGCTGGCCCCGGTCGCGAGAGCGTTCCTTCATGCCACCAAACCCGGGACGATAGAATCAACCAGCCATCCATGCTGACTGACTTCCAATCTCTCCCGGCATCTCCGCAGGCATCAGCACCCACACGCCGTATTCCCAACTTCGGCCACATGGCGCTGTTTGCCGTGATTACGCTGATCGCGCTGCTGCTTACCCAATTGCTGGCGATAGGGATTGCGATGGGCATGCACCTGTTTCCGCACAAATCGCTGCGGGATATGGCACAGGATCCGAAGCTGATCCTGCCTTCCATGTTTCTTGCCTATTTTGTCGCGGCGATTTTGTGCGCCGTGATCTTTACGGCCCTGTGGAAGCTGCCGTTCGCGGAAGGGGTCCGCTGGGATCTTGCGCCGGTTGCGCAAAACAAGTGGTGGCTGGTGGGGGCCGGGATCGTTCTGAGTGTGGTGGTGCAGGCGCTCTCCAACTTTCTGCCGATTCCGAAGGAACTGCCGATTGACCAGTTTTTTCGCACGCCGCTCGATGTGTGGCTGGTGGCTTTTTTCGGCGTATTCATTGCGCCTGTCTTTGAAGAGCTGGCCTTCCGCGGCTTCGTCCTTCCGGCGCTGGCGAATACCTGGGATTATTTTGCCCATCGAGCCTCCCGTGGCTCTGCCAGTCGTCTCGAAGCCACTCATTTCGAGGATGGCGGCGATGCGCTGCCCGGCACGGCTACTGCGCTGCCGATCCGCGAATCGGATTCACCGCTGGCAGCCTTTGCTCCTCTGCGCGATCCTGCGTGGAGCCTGCCGGCGCTGGTCTTCGCTACGACCCTAACGAGCATCTGCTTTGCACTTCTCCATGCCGACCAGCTTGCCCATGCGTGGGCGCCGCTGGGTGTGCTCTTCTGTGTCAGCGTAGTGCTTTGTGTGATTCGGTTGCGCTTTCGTTCCCTGGCGGCCAGTGCGCTGGTGCATGCCTGCTATAACGGGACTATTTTCGTGATGCTGTTTCTTGCAACTGGCGGCTTTCGTCATCTCGAGCGACTGAAGCAGTAGCTGCTATGGTTCGAGGATGGGCTGGTTAGTTTCGGGGCGATAGCAGATCGGTGGTGTACCTCAGTGGCTGAAGCGGCAATTCTTTGCGCGGTTGTTGGCACGGCTGAGGGCGTGCCATTCGCGCGGTTCGTTGCATGGCTGAAGCCCTGAATCCGGTTCGTTGGTAGTGAGGATTCCAGTCGGTCTGCTCTGTGTGCTGCTTCCCACATTCACCCTGCGTCTGCTTAAATCACTGTTCGACTGGAGACGCGATGCCACTTACCCGCCGCAACTTCCTCAGGACCACGACTGCTGCTGGTCTCGCTGCCTCTGTTTCTTCTCCGCTCACAGCGTTTGCGCAGGCTCCAGCTACCTTCCCGGACAACTTTGTGTGGGGTGCCGGCACGTCTGCCATGCAGATCGAGGGCAGCCTTCTTGCCGGGGGCGGCGGACCCAGTATCTGGGAGCCATTCCTCAAGACGCATGCCGCGGCGGTGAAGGATCACAGCACCAACATCGTTGCCGACGACAGCTATCATCGCTGGGCCGACGACGTTGCACTTCTGCAGCAGCTGAAGCTTGGTGCGTACCGGTTTTCCATCTCGTGGCCGCGCGTGCTGCCGGGCGGCACTGGCAGCGTCAACCAGAAAGGCCTCGACTATTACGACCGTCTTATCGATGCCCTGCTGGCTGCGAAGGTCACGCCCTATGTAACTATCTTTCATTTCGATTATCCCGAGGCTCTCGAGAAGCGCGGAGGCTGGCTGAATCCTGACAGCTCGTCCTGGTTCGCCGACTATGCGAAGCTCCTCAGCACCAGGTTTTCCGACCGGGTGACCCATTGGCTCACGATCAACGAGCCGAATATTTTCTGGTCTCTGAGCGCAGAACTTGGCATGATGCCGCCGGCGCGGAAACACACGCCTTTGGAACTGGTCACCGGCGCGAACAACATCCTGCTTGCTCATGGCAAAGCAGTGCAGGCGGTACGCGCTGCTGCTACGCAGCCGGTCGAGATGAGCCTGCCATTTGCGGGTATTTTGAAGCTGCCGGCGACCAATAGCGAGGCGGATGTGGACGCGGCGCGGGCCGCCAGCTTCCAGGTGGAAAAGACTGCACTCGCACCGGGCATGCCCGGCGCTTCCTTTCTGAATGCTGCCTGGTGGCTCGATCCCATCTACCTGGGTCACTATCCGGAGCAGGGTCTGCAATTTTTTGGCAGTGCTGCCAAGTCTCTCAGTGCGGCCGATATGGACATCATCCATAGACCTCTCGACTTTCTTGCTGTCAACCTGTACACCGCGGCGCGTGTGCAGGCGGACAAGCATGGCAAGCCTGTTGCGGTGGCTGACGGACCGAACGTCAAGCACACCAGCTACAACTGGGCGGTCACGCCCGACCTGCTGTACTGGGGACCAAAGTTTCTGCACGAGCGCTACAACCAGCCGATCTGCATTACGGAAAACGGCTCGTCCTGGAAGGACACCCTTGCTGCCGACGGCAAGGTGCATGACCCCGACCGCACGCAGACACTGGATGCCTATTTGTCGGCTTATCGCCGTGCCAGTGTAGAGGGTATTCCGCTGAAGGGCTACTTCTACTGGTCATTGCTCGACAACTGGGAATTTACGCAGGGGTACGAACAACGCTTTGGACTGGTCTACGTGGATTACGCCAACAAGCAGAAACGGATCATCAAGGACTCGGGCCTGCGCTACCGTGACATCGTGACCAGCAAGGGAGGGCGGCTGGCCTGAATTACCATGGCTGAAGCCATGTCTGACGCTCGCGCTTCTCTGCTTACGCTGCTCGCCCGCACTTCATTCAAGCTCGGCAATTTCACGCTGGCTTCCGGCGCGACGAGCGACTACTACATCGATTGCCGCACGACCACGCTGCACGCAGAAGGCGGGCGGCTTACCGGTCTCGCCATCCTGGACCTGCTGGCCAAGCACCACCTGCATCCCCATGCTGTCGGCGGCTTGACGATGGGCGCAGACCCCATCGTTTCGAATGTTGCGACGGCCAGTGCCTACAGTGCACTCGCTCATCCCAGGGATCGTCTCATCCACGGCTTCCTGGTGCGCAAGGCCGAGAAGGCGCACGGCACAGGACGCCGCATCGAGGGCTACCTGGAAAAGGACGCTCCCGTGCTCATTGTCGATGATGTCTGCACTACCGGCGGCAGTACCATCAGTGCGATCGAAGCTGTCCAGCAAGCGGGTATGCGGGTGATTGGCGTGGTTTGCCTGGTGGAACGCGAAGAAGCGAAAGGCCGTGCTGCTGTGGAAGCTGCTGCGAATGGTGCTCCGTTTCTGAGCCTCTTCACGGCAAATGATGTTCGCCATGAACATGCGAAACACTTACCGATGTAACGTTGTCCAGATCGAGGCCACAATGTACCGAGTCGCCGTTTTCGCACTCCTGGCCAGCACTCTTTCGTTCGGCCACGCCCAGACCACTCCTGATGCCGCCACGAAAGCGCTTGCGCACGACATTTTCAAGCAGCTGATCGAAATCAACACGACTGACTCTGTTGGCAATGTCACGACGGCTTCGCTGGCGATGCAGCAGCGCCTGCTGGACGCCGGGTTCGCGAAGGAAGACATGTTCCTCGGCGGTCCGACCGACCGGAAAGAGAACCTGGTGCTGCGATACAAGGGCACGGGCAAGCTGCAGCCGATCCTGTTCATCGGCCACGAAGATGTGGTTGAGGCACGCCGCGAGGACTGGACTACCGATCCCTTCCAGTTTGTCGAGAAAGATGGTTTTTACTACGGACGGGGCACGCAGGACATGAAGGAGAGCGATGCGGTCCTGGTCACTACGTTCATTCGCCTCAAGAAGTCGGGGTATGTGCCGGATCGCGATCTGATTCTTGCGCTGACGGCGGACGAGGAAGGCGGCCGCTCGAATGGTGTGGCATGGCTGCTCGCGAATCATCCTGAGTTGATGAAGGCTGCTTACGTGATCAACCCCGATGGCGGCAGCGTGGATCTGGAGCATGGCAAGGCGGTATCTGTCGATATTGATGCGAGCGAGAAGATGTATGCCGACTACCAGGTGCTCGCCACCAACCCGGGTGGCCACAGTTCGCTGCCGGTTCCTGACAATGCGATCTACCACGTGGCCGATGCCATGCAGAAGCTCGCGGCCTACAGCTTTCCGTTCGAACTGAATGCCATCACGCGGGGCTACTTCGCAAAGATGAGTGAGGTGGAAGCCCGCTCCGGCAATACGCAGCTGGCGGCTGACGAAAAGGCGATTCTCACGACGCCACCGGATGCTGCTGCCATCGCGCGTCTATCCGAGGATCCGGCGCATAACTCTACTTTGCACACTACGTGTGTGGCGACGCGACTGCTTGCCGGGCACGCTAACAACGCTCTACCGCAGATGGCGAAGGCCAACGTGAATTGCCGCATTCTACCGGGACATTCGATTGACGACATACGCGAAGAGCTGGTGCATCTGTTCAACGACCCCAAACTGACTGTCGAGTATGTGGATGACAGTGGCGATGTTCACCATAAATCACCCACGCGGAAGGCATTGCCGCCGGCTGCGATCAATCCCCAGGTACAGGCGGCGATGGATCGCCTTTCTGCCAAGTATTGGCCGGGAGCGGCGGTGGTGCCCACCATGGCGGATGGTGCATCGGACGGCGTGTATACCACTGCGGCGGGCATGCCCACGTATGGCATTTCCGGGATTGAGCTGGAGACGGACGATGTTCGCGCCCACGGCAAGGATGAACGCCTGCCTGAAACGTCCTTTGAGAAAGGCACCCAGTTCTACTACGAATTTGTCCGCAGCCTGTCGAGTGACTGATGCTTGGCTGCCGAGAAGAAGCCCGGCCTGGTAACTCCTCGTGATATGAATATCTGCATCAGTAACGACCCTCTCTTTGAGGTGCTGGCCTTGCCGCTTCGCCCGCTTATAACCTTCGCTGCTCTCCTGACCACACTCCCCGTACTGGCGCAGGCGTCCGACGTCGTGCTGAAAAACGCGACTGTGATGACGGCCTCGCACGGCACCATCGAACACGGCAGTGTATGGATACACGCCGGCAAGATCGCGGGAGTCGGCGCATCCGTCAGCGCGCCTTCCGATGCCACCGTCATCGATGCAAGCGGCAAGTACGTGACTCCCGGCATTATCGATCCGCATTCGCATTCCGCGCTTGGCAATGACATCAACGAAGCGACCAGCCCGGTTACTCCCGCGATGATGATGATCGACGCTTTCGACAACAGCGATGCCGCCCTGTACCAGGCCCTTGCCGGCGGCGTTACCACGGAATTGCTGCTGCACGGTTCGGCCAACATGATCGGTGGACAGGCGGTCGTGATCAAGAACAAGTTCGGTCTATCGCGGGACCAGATGCTTTTCCCCAATGCTCCGCGCTCCATCAAGTTCGCGAGCGGCGAAAATCCCAAGCGGGTGTACGGAGGCCGCAACGAGCTGCCATCCACACGAATGGGCAATTTCGAAGTGATGCGCCAGGCTTTTGAGGATGCGAAGGCCTACATGGCCAGCTGGGATGCTTACAACGCCAAGGCCGCGAAAGGCGACAAGGATGCGACGGCGCCCAAGCGTGACCTGAAACTGGAGGCGCTTGCCGATGTGCTGCGCGGCAAACTCTACGTGCAGATTCACTGCTATCGCGCTGACGAATTTCTGACCGAAGAAGCGATCGCGAAAGAGTACGGCTACAAGATTCGGGCCTTCCATCACGCACTTGAAATGTACAAGGTCGGCGATCAGATCGCGCCTACCGGCACAGCCATTGCCACGTTCGCCGACTGGTGGGGTTACAAGGACGAAGCGTGGGATGCAATTCCCTGGAATGCCACCATGAGTATGCGGGAAGGCGTTCGCGTGGCGCTCAAGAGTGATTCGAATGACTACATCCGCCGGCTGAACCAGGAAGCCGGCAAGATGGTCCACTACGGCAGTGCCACAGAGGATGAGGCGATCCAGATGATCACGATCAACCCTGCATGGATTATCGGTGTGGACGATCGGGTCGGTTCTATCGACACGGGCAAGGATGCTGACCTGGTTGTATGGAATACTGACCCGCTCTCGACGTATGCGCGGGCGGAAAAGGTTTATATCGACGGCGATCTTTTCTTCGACAGCAGTCTGCCGGGCTTTGGGACGACTCACTTCCATGGGGTGATGCACACAGCCGGATTCAGTGGGAATGACGATGAAGAAGGAGACGGCCAGTGATCTTAACCAGTCGCTTGACGGCCGCCCTGCTTCTGACCGCCGCCGCCCTGCCGGCCTATGCCGAGACGCAGGC
>CAZZVA010000075.1:10428-13374 GCA_964657345.1 uncultured Acetobacteraceae bacterium
TCCTCTGCAGGCCCAGCACAGCCGCACGAAGGCCACTGTGCCCGAACCTGCAGCGGCAGCCGTGGGTCCGAACAACACCACGCTGCATCCCCCGCGCGTGATTGCCATTGTTGGCGGCAAGCTGCTCACGATCACACACGGCACTGTTGAGAATGGCTCGATCGTCGTTGAGGACGGCAAAATCACTGCCGTTGGCACAGCCGCTGCTGTCAAAATTCCGAAGGATGCCCAGGTCTTCGACGCAAAGGGGATGACTGTTTACCCCGGTCTGTTCGACGCGGAGACGAACCTTGGCCTGACGGAAGTGGGCTCCGACGAAAACAGCAACGACCTGGCGGAGACCAGTGACGAGATCGAACCGCACATGCGGGTCGTCGACGCCTTTCGCGCCGAGACTGTTCGTATTCCGGTGAATCGCATCAACGGCGTCACGACTGCCATTGTTGCGCCGGCAGCCCAGGATTCCGTAGCGGGTCAGGATGCGCTGATCCAGTTGTATGGCAGAGATCGTGATCAGATGATCCTGTCGCCGGATATCGCGCTCGCGATGAATTTCGAAGGCGATGTGCGTCGTCGCGGCCGCGGGATCGGCACGGCCAAGTATCCGTCCACGCGCATGGGCCTTGCGACACAACTCCGCCAGACCTTTCTGGACACGCAGAACTACCTGGCGGAACAGGCTGCCGGCTCCAAGCCCGACCACAAAGGAGGTCCGCCGAAAAAGGACCTTAAGTATGAAGCCCTGATTCCCTACTTAAAAGGCGAAAAGCCGGTTGTTTTCGGCGCCTATGAAAGCTACGAAGTGGAAGTCGCGATGAGTATCGCGAAGGAATTCCATCTCAAGGTGATTCTCAATCACATCAGTCATGCGCAGGACATTCTGGACACCATTGCTTCGTACCACGTGCCGGTGATCGTGAACTCCATTTACGATGCGCCCCAGGCGAACGAGCGGTACGATGCGGTGTTTTCGCTGCCGGCAGAGTTGCAAAAACGCGGCGTCAAGATCGCGCTTTCTTCGGTTTCGGAGGGGCCGGTCGCGGACAGCCGCAACCTGCCTTACGCTGCCGGATACGCCGTGGCTTTCGGCCTGCCATATGACGAAGCGTTGAAGGCCATCACTCTGAACCCGGCAGAGATGTTTGGAATGGGTGACAAGCTGGGCTCGCTCGATACCGGGAAGACCGCCAACATTGTCATCGCGAATGGTGATCCGCTGGATGTCCGGACTTCGGTCCACCAGGTTTTTATCAACGGCATTGCGATCCCCATGAGCAGCCGCCAGACAGATCTTCGCGATCAGTATCTGCCGTTGACGCAGAAGTCGAAGCCCTGAGGCATGATGCGTCTGGTTCGTGATTCATGGAAGGTGCCGGAAAGTCCAATTCAGGCTGCAGCTTTTATTGTCTTGGCTGAAGACGAGTCGACGCGCTAGGAATACAGGTTCAGGCTCAGAAATGCATTGCGGAACTTGCCCTGCGGATCGTACTTCGCTACCAGCTCCTTGAAATCGGCAGCTCGCGGATACTGAGCACGAATCCTGTCGGGCGCGATTGTGAACATTTTCGCCCAGTGCGGCCGCACGCCGAAGGGCGCCAGCTTTGCCTCAATCTGCGGGAGGATGGGTCGGATCGCCTCCCACTCCGGCTTCCAGGTAAAGTGCAGGGTCATGGCATCGCGCTGGTAGCACGGGCTCATCCACAAGTCATCGGCGGCAATGGTGCGAAACTCGGTGACGAAGAGATGCGGGGTGATCTGATCGCGCAGTGCCTCCACGGCGCGTATGGCGGCATAGCCATTTTTTCGCGGGACGAAATACTCGGTCTGGATCTCGGCTCCACTGCTCGGCGTGAAATTCATCTTGAAGTGCGGCAGCCGCTCGAACCATGGTCCGGGCACACCCATCTGTTCTGTACACGCTTCTGCCGAGTGTTCGCCTATGGGATGCATCTTGCGCGTGGCGGCAGTCGCTCCGTAAAAGTCCGGGGGAATCTCAATGGCGGTGTGCGATGCGCCTGGCTGGATTCGCTGCTTGATCCACACCTGGGTGGCGCGTCCCTTTTGCCAGTCGGTAAAGAGGCTCACGCTGTAGCCGCTACCGAAGATTGCATCGAGGTTATGCTCCAGCTGGGCGAAGGAAAGATCCTGATACACCAACTGTGTCATATCGAAACGCGGCACGACTGCAAGCGTGATGCTGGTGATGACGCCGAGTGCGCCGAGGCCGACTACTAACCCCGGCCACGCGTCGCCAGCCGTCTGTTTCGAAACAGTCACGACCTGTCCGTCTGCCTTCACCATTTCGAACGAGCGGACTGCCGTGGACAGGTTGCCATTGCTGTTGCCGGAGCCATGGGTTGCCGTGGCACACGCGCCGACTACGGAAATATGGGGCAGCGACGCCATGTTGTGCACGGCGAATCCGCGGCGGTCAAGATAGGGAGCCAGTTGGCCATACGTCACACCTGCGCCCACTTTCACCGTCTGCGCCTGCGCATCCAGTTCCATGCCATCGACGGGCTTAAGTGAAATCTGCTGTTGGTCACTATCAGCGATCGTGTTGAAGGAGTGCCGCGCACCTAATGCTTTCGCATGCGGATGCGCTGCCAGTGCTTTTCGGACTTCCTCCACATTGTGAGCGATGGCCAACTGGTCGGTACTATAGGTCAGATTGCCTGCCCAGTTCGTCCTCGCACCTGCCATGGCACCGGTGTTTCCGGCGGGAGCACTCACCATCTCCATCGCAGCATCCGACGAAACTTCTGGAGACATTTCCCCGATCAGCGAAGCCCCCGCCATCTTTGACACAACACCACCGGCCATCACAACACCCGACATCTTCAGGAATCTGCGCTTATCCATTTTCATTTTCTCCTGCACCTGCTTCGCCGCCAAGCGATCCATGCTGTATCCACAAAATCTGCTGCACATGATGACGCCCGTGCA
>CAZZVA010000076.1:0-13316 GCA_964657345.1 uncultured Acetobacteraceae bacterium
GGTATCCGGCCAGGACTTCCCAGCGGGCGACGTCCAAACCAAACCACCGCGTGAGGTGCTCGCGTACCTCGCTTTCAAGTGTCTCCATACTGGATTGCGCTTCCGGCGCCTGGCCAACGACGCTGGCAGCGATAAGGTGCGCCCCGGGTGGCGCGTAGGCAGGACTGACCTGGCTCATGACGACAGCGTTGTTGACGGGTCCGGCCTTGGGTCCGTCGCCATTCAGGATAAGGATAGGGTCGGCGATCGGGGTGCGATGGGACGAGTAGTAGAAGGTGGTGGTGCGGTTCCACTGCACATCTCGCCCCAGCTTGGCGCGGCCGCTGATCCCGTCAAGCAGCGGCCGCACCAGCGGGTCAGGAAGAGCAAGGACCACGGTGCGGGCGGTTTGAACGGTGCCTGACCTGGTCTCCACGGAAAAGCCGCTGCGTTCGCGACGCAGCCGTGTGACCGGAGTATTCAGTTGTAGAGTTTCGGCGCGAAGGCGCACGCTCAGCTGACGCGGGATCACCTCCATACCATTTTCCGGCACGGCAGCATCACTGAAGGCGAACATACGGAAGAGGAACTCAAAAAAGCGACTGGACGTGACCAGCTCGCGCTCCAGGAAGATGCCGGAGAAGAAGGGTTCGAAGAAGCGCTCGATCATGGCTGGACTGAATCCGTAAGCCACAAGATGTTCCCTGGTCGTGCTTTCGTCTCGACTGAAGAGATCAGCGACAGTTCCCTTTTTGACATGCGATCGCAATTTCGCGATGAGCAGTTTGTCCTTCATCGTGATGATGCTGTCGAAGGCAAGACGAATTGCGGCGAAAAGTGAATCGCGGAACGGGTCAGCAAAATGGTGGAATTGATCGTGGTGCCGGACGAGCGCACCGCTTGAGAATTTTCTTAGGCGCAATGCCTTCAGGTCGAGTGTGTCTGTAGCTGCGGGATACCCGGTAAGGAGGATCTGAAAACCGCGGTCCAGTCGAAAGCCGTCTACGATGTCGGTACGGATACGCCCGCCCGGGGCATCCTCTGCTTCCAACAAGCGAACCTCGGCACCAGCTGCTTCCATCCGGACGGCGCAGCTGAGACCGGCCAACCCTGCTCCTACAATGATGGCGTCGATCATGCTCTCCGGGGGTGCCGGGACCCTCCCCTGACACGAAATGAGGCTTCTAAAGCTTTGACAGGAAAAGACTTACGGCAGGACATTGACCAACATACTATCATTCGCAAGACCTCCTGGTAAACATCTCATTCGAGCAAAGCGGCGGCGAATGACAAACGGGATAGAGCAAACAAGCGGGTCCCGCTGCTTCTTCATTTCAACGCGCGCTGCGAAATCCTCAGGATTGTCAGCCTGCAGAACGATAGTTGAAGGGAAAACGATTTTCGGATGACGGCGATGGCATGGGACGGTTACGTTATGGACGAACCGGGGATAGGGGCGTCGAGAGCGAACAACCTGGTATGGTGCCGGTGGCACCCTAAGTAGGTTGCGGCCTACATGTGCGAACAAGGCATTCTGGAGAGGTGAGCGTGAATAGAAGAATGTTGATGGCGGCGATGAGAGCCGCGGCGCCGGTGCTGTTCCTGCTTTCCGCCCTGGTGGTGCCTGTGCGCAGCCAGACGAGAGATTTTTACCTTCATGATGGCGACACGGTGGTCTTCTATGGGGACAGCATTACAGAACAGGGCCTGTACACAGCCGTAGTGGACCTGTACACCCATACGCGTTTTCCTGGAATGAAGGTGCGCTTTTACACCGCGGGGATTGGCGGCGATCGGGTAACGGGCGGATTTGCCGGAGGAGTGGACGAGCGTCTGCAGAGAGACGTGTTCCCGCATCAGCCGACCGTGGTAACCATCATGCTGGGCATGAATGATGCCGGCTACAAGGCGCTGAATGAGGAGACCCTGGCGAACTATACGAGCGGGTACGAGCATATTCTGCAGACAATCAGCAAGACTCTGCCGCATGCCAGGATGACATTGCTGGGTACTTCACCATACGACGAAGTGACGCGGCCGGAACTGGTGCCGGGCGGCTACAACGCGGCACTGCTGAAGCTGACCGCAGTTAATCGGCAGCTGGCGCAGAAATACAACGCACTCTATGTGGATCTGAATCAACCAGTGGTGGATGCGCTGACGCGGGCAAAAGCGACGGATGTGACAGCCACGGAGATGATGATTCCGGATCGAGTTCACCCGGGGCCGGTGCTCCACTGGGTGATGGCTGCAGCCATTTTGAAAGG
Source organism: uncultured Acetobacteraceae bacterium (assembly GCA_964657345.1). Classification (GTDB taxonomy): domain Bacteria; phylum Acidobacteriota; class Terriglobia; order Terriglobales; family Acidobacteriaceae. Next base: position 2,247 of record CAZZVA010000076.1, read on the forward strand.
CTGGAATGCGCCGATGGATGTAACGTCGGTGAGCCTGGATGCGGCGGCCCCACAGCTAACCGGCACCGCCGGTGCCGCTGTGAGCAGCATAACGAAAACTGGCACGGGGCTGACGTGGCAGGAGCTGGACACTGCTTTGCCGCTTCCTCTGAACGCAGACGCAACGGACATGAATTTCATGCTGAAGAGCAGCGATGTGGAGCAGAGTCTGAACCAGGAGCGGCTGCGTGTCTCAGATTTAAAGGATGGGCGGTACGAGCTGCTGGTGGACGGAAAGACGGTGGGATCGGCTACTGCGCGGGAATGGAAGATGGGCGTGAACCTGGCGGAGTGGAAGACCCCCATGCGGGACCAGGCTCAATCCGCGATGTACCTGATTCGCGATTATGAGTACACGCAGCTGGTGCATACCCGGCTGCTGGTTCGCGACCGGGATGCTCACCTTTCCAGCTCTGCAGGGGATGCAGAGCTGAACAAGTTCCAGGATTTACAAAACGACCTGATTACGGCTGCAGTCCAGCCGAAGCCGCACAGCTTCCTATTACAGATGGTGCCTCAGTAGGCGGGACGCGGCTGAGCTTCGAGCTGTGCGATTGCTTCGTCCGCGCGCTCCCGCAAGGCTTTTCGCTCAGCGGCCGTTTTTTTACGCAGAGTGTTGTACGGCATGGCGAGACGGATGTTGGTGCCAAGGAAGTCCTGGTTGCGTTCGAGAAATGTCCAGTAGAGCGCCGTAAAAGGACAGGATCCGGGACCGGTCGATTTCCGCGGATCGTACTGGCAGTGCCCGCAGTAGTTGCTCATGCGGTTGATATAAGCGGCACCGCTCACGTATGGCTTGGTTGCTGTGAGACCGCCGTCGCCGTAAGTGCTCATACCGAGGACATTCGGTTCGACGACCCAGTCATAAGCATCCACGTATGCGAACCAGAACCAATCGGTCAGCTCGCGGGGAGAAACACCACAGAGAGTCGCGAGATTGCTGAGCACCATCAACCGGGTGATGTGGTGCGACCACCCTTCGTGCAGAACCTGCTGAACGACCGTATCAAGACAGTGCAAGCCGCTTTTTGCGCCCCAGTAGGCGGCCGGCAGGCGCCGCGTTGCGTGGAGGGCTGATGGCGCGGCACCTGTGTAGGCATCAAGCGGTGCCGCATTCCTTTGTTCGGTGAAGACAGGACGCGAACCTGGCAGGATGCGGTAGCCATCCGTGACACGGTGAAGATGCCGCATGAACTCGCGCCACCCGAGCACCTGGCGGATGAAACCTTCGGCGGATGCGAGTGGAATTTTTCCTTTCGCATAGGCGGCAGCCGTATCGTTGACGAGGTCGCGAGGCAGGATCCGGCTGAGATTGACCAGTGCTGAGGTCTTACTGTGAAAAAGCTCGAGCTGATCGTCACGCATGGCGTCTTCATAGGGACCGAAAGTAGGAAGCAGCTGGTCGAGTGCGAATTTCCAGAAGGCATCGCATTGGGATGCGGTGACGGGGAAATCAAAACCTTCGAGGACACCGAAGGTATGCGGGTACTCCCTTTCGACGAGCTCCAGAACTTCGCGCGTGATGGCGTCCGGTTTGAAGGATGGCCGGGTTGGAACCGGCACCTGATTTTTGTAACTTTGACGGTTTTCTACATCGAACGAGAAAGTGTCCCCGATCGGTTTGCCTTGCTGCATCAGGATGCCGGTCTTTTTGCGCATGGCGCGATAGAAGCGATCCATGATGAAGGCGCCGGGCAGTTCGTATTGGCCGGAGGTATTGGTCTTAAGTTTGAAGACAGCGTCGAAATCGGCTTCCGTAGAGAGCCAGGTGGCGTCTTCGATCTCATTCAGACGGAGGCCCCTCGCACAAGCGTGTTCAAGATCGATGCGCAGCTCCCGCTCCGCGGGTTTCATGAGCGTGATGGGCGGTAGATGGTATTCGCGCTGCAGGCGCAGAAGACCGTCGCCGTGCGTCCCCTGCTCCGCAGCATAGAGAATGCGAACACCGCGCGCAGCTTGTTCAAGAGCAAAATGACGTTCATTGCTGAGCAGGAGAGCGATTTTCTTCTTGTGATACTCGCGGCGATGGCCCTTGGCCGCAGACTCAACGAGGATCAGACCGGCTTCCGCGGCAGGGGTGTCATGCAACGGGCCGGTCCGATCGGTCAGACGATCATAGGGAAGGTAGATCCACTGCCGCATGGCGGCTTCTTGCCTGGTGGGACGAGCTTTGGCGATCTGGTCGAGAAAGGCTGTCATCTCTCGACAGTATCGATGGCGGCTGGTATCGAGGAACAGTGCGGAACGGCCGGAGTGTTGATGCTGCTGGAAACGGGGGCGCCTGGTGCCTCTCTGGTGCCGCCATTTTTGTATGAGCGCGGAGAGGTGCCGCTGCCAGTCAGGCGTCAGACATCGAGGCCAATCGAACGCATGAGTTGCAGTGCGTTCGAGGTTTGAACAATGCCAGGGGTGAGCTTGTACTCAAAGTGGAGTTTTCCATCTTCATACCGGTCTTCAAAATGATAGTTCGCGGCGTGTCCGTGCAGGCCATTTGCGATTTCGGCAAGGGCAAGGTCGTGCGTCGTGACCAGACCGATGGCGTTCCGTGCAACAAGACTTCTAACCATCGATTCGGTGCCTGTCCGACGGTCGTGGGAGTTGGTTCCGGAGAGCAGTTCGTCGAGCAGGAAGAGGACAGGGATCGACTTGCGGCTGAGCGCGTCGATTTCTTTCAGCCGGAGAATTTCTGCATAGAAGCGGGAGAGGCCGCCCTGCAGCGAATCGAGCACACAGATGGAGGCAGCAACGGTGAGCGGCGAGAGCGTCATGCTGCGCGCACGGACTGGTGCGCCCGCCTGCGCCAGAACAACATTGACGCCCACGCTGCGTATGAAAGTGGACTTGCCGGCCATGTTCGGACCGCTGATGACAATCAGCTGCAGGTGCCGGTCCAGCTTAAGGGTGTTTCGCACGGCGCGATCGCGAGGCAGGAGAGGATGCGCGAACTCCTCAGCGTGCAGCAAAGGTGCCTCCTCCGTAAAGGTCGGAAATGTATCTTCGGGATGCTCGCAGGCATAAACAGCGATCGCGGTAAGTGCCTCTACCTCGCCGATGGCAGTGAGCCAGTTGCGTACAGCGGCGCCATGCATACGGCGCCAGTCATCCACCAAAGATGTGCATTGAAGAATATAGAAGACAAAGGGATCGAGAATCTTCACGAACCAGTTGTCACTGGAGGAGAGCCAGTCCAGTCTCTGGGCGAGGCTCGCCATCGCCCTGGAGACTGGTTCCTTGGTCACAGACATTTTCAAGGATGCCTGAAGCGCTGCGAGCTTTGGCGAGGTGAACCGCTGCGTTTCAATCACCGTAAGTACGTTGGCAAGCGCGTCGATATCCTCTGTGGCACCAGCGATGGCAGCAGCCGCAATGTGAATTTGAGTCCGGTTTCGATAGCCAAAGATGAGATTGACAATGCTCATGACGACGGCTGCCAGGAGGTATAGCGAACTACCCGAGAGCAGCTGCCACGCAGCGACACTGGTCAACCAGAGGAGCGCAAGCACAGCTGCCGGCATACGGAGGTGCCGGTTCAGACCAGCTTTAGACTCTGCCCAGGATGCGAAAGCTTCCGGTGCGGTGCCGGTGCTGGTCGCGTCTTCATCAAGCCTGGTGCCGGCAAGCGCAAGCCGTTCGCGAAAATCGGGCAGCGTAGCCAATTCTTGGACAGCCTCCTGCCGGAGAATGGTTTCTCCAACAGGTGCCGGTGCAAGCAGCCAACTCGCAAGCGTGTCCCGGCCTACGCGGGTTCGAATCGTACACAGCAGGTGGTAGAGGGAACCGGGTCCGAAAATATCGAGATCGCGAGCATAGGGATGAGTATCCGCGAGGTAGTGTGCTCCTGTTTCCACTGCGGCGACAGAGACATCGAGGCGTGGTGCAACAACTGGTGTAAACCAGCGGTCTTCCAGTCGCGCCATGCCGCATTCGTAATAGTCGCAAACGCGGCGATTCGTCCGGATGGCTGTGATGAGCCGCTCATGGAACATAAACAGAAGAACAAGCAGTGCGAACGGCACCAACAGGAGAAAGATGCTGCCGGTGTGATATTTGACAATCCATACTGAGAGGCAAAACGTGACAATTCCAAGAGAAATTTTCAGAACGACGAAGAGGCGATCGCGGCGGCGCAAACCTGATTCGCGTTGATGAAGGGAGTCGAGGCGAGCCTGGTATTGCTGCGCAACCCTCAAGTGTTGCGATGGAAACATAGTGGTATTAGACCAGTTTCGATGGAGCGTTGCTTGAAGGTCGTGGCAGAATCTTGACAGGAGGAAGCTTATGCCGAGAGTGTCACGTTTAAAGCGTAACGAGGTAGCGGAGCCAGTGGGCGTGATTTATGACCGCTACATGCAGCAGCGCGGAAACGTACCAAACATGTTTCGCACCATGGCACATCGTCCGGCGATCCTGGAAACCATGATTGCTCATTTCGAGGCGATTCTGACAACTGGCACGCTATCGACCAAGTTGAAGGAGCTGGTGATCGTGCGAACCTCGCAGCTCAATACGTGCGATTACTGCCTGGCCTCACACTCAATGATCGCGAAGAAGCTCGGTTGGAGTGAGGCGCAGGTGACCGACCTTGCGAATTTTGAGCAGCGGAGTGATTTCTCTTCTGCGGAGAAAGCGGCACTGCGGCTGGCTGAGACGATGACACTGCGCTCGAACAATATGACAGATGAAGAGTTTGCAGAGCTGCGGACTTTCTACCAGGAGGGGGAAATCGTAGAGCTGATGGCAGCGATCGGCTTATTCAATTATTTCAACCGTTTTAACAATGTCCTCCAGATGGAGCCAACAGCCGCAGCGGTGCCGGTCATTGCATGAGCGGTGCCGGTGACATTTCAGAAAATCAATGCTGCTACCCGATAGGTGGTGAATCCCTGCTGCGGATGCATGGATGTGCAGGAGCCGACAACAGCGGACTTGTATTGACCCGTGGCGATGCGTTGGGTAAGCTCCGGCGGCAGCTGGTCGAGGTTTGCACCTTCCCATCGGATGGTGAAGCGAGGCTTGAGGGTGCCGGCGGTGCCTGAGTTCATTTCGCAGGTTTCCCGCGCATCGCGTATAGCGTCCGGCTGCGTGTCGATGGCCAGGCCCTGCTGCCTGAGCAATGAGCCGACTCTCGCTTCGGCGCTGGCGGGCGAGATACTCTCCACAGCATGGGAGAAGTCCTCGGTGGCGAAAAGATCGCTGCCGCGGTGAGCGATGGCAATGCCGATCGAGTCCATGCGGGGATCGAAGATGTTGGCACGGTGCGGAACGGAATGAAGCCACTCGCGCTGGATAGCCGGAACGTTCGGACCCATGGCGATGTTCTCTGCAATGACAGCGAAGTGCGCGCCCATCTGACTCGCCCGCTGCACCAACGGGGGCTCGTCACGATACTGATGAGACAGATCCGGCTGGGCGCGCATGATTGCATTATGCTGTTCCGCTGCCGCGGCGAGGGCTGTATCCCATCGGAGCGGGCCGAGTCCCTGTTCGCTGCGAGCTTCATTGGTGAGGGCGAGAAGCTGGCTGGCTTCGTCCGAGGGTCCAGACTGCTCGTTTGCATTCTGTTGCGCATAAAGGAGCACTGTCGGCATCAGCAGGAGCAGCATGGATAGAGTGCGGCGCATGGAACAAGACATCCTGAAGTCCCCGTCGAATGATTGTAGACGGCTGCCATCCGGAGGTGCCGGTTGAGAAGTGACAGGCGCCCTATGAATGAATGGACCATTCATACTGGTGCCGCGGTCATGCGATGATCTAGCGATGGGGCCGATGACCATTTCGCACGATCGACGCGGCCGTTTGGCGATGCGGCTACGCAGGCAGCCGCTTGCCGTTACCGGAGTATTGCTGCTGGCGCTGTTCCTGGTGTTGGCATTGTTTGCTCCCCTGCTGGCGCGGAGCGATCCTTCTGCGATTGACCTGATGCATCGGTTGGCGGCACCGTCGGCTTCGCACTGGTTTGGCACCGATGAACTGGGCAGGGACATCTACTCGCGCATCGTTTACGGAGCGCGCATTTCGCTCGAAGTTGCAGTGAGTGTGGTGGCGTTGTCGCTCGGAACAGGGCTGTTGCTGGGCGGCCTGGCGGGTTACTATGGAGGCCTGCTGGATACAGTGTTGAACGTCTTCGTCATGAATGCCTTCATGGCGCTGCCGGGCATCCTGCTGGCTATCGCATTCGTGGCGTTCCTTGGCCCCGGCTTGCTGAACCTGGTGCTGGCGCTTTCCATTGGCGGATGGGTAGGCTATGCGCGACTGGTGCGCGCACAGGTGCTGAATGTGCGGGAGCGCGAGTTTGTAGAAGCAGCAAGAGCGTTGGGAGCGAGCGACCTGCGTATCTTTTTGAAGCACATCCTTCCGAACATCGTGCAGCCGATCCTGGTGCAGGCGGCGATCGGCATGGCTGGTGCCGTTCTTGCGGAGGCTACCTTGAGCTTCCTGGGACTAGGGATACCGGCACCTGCAGCAAGCTGGGGAAGCATGTTGAACGATGCACGCTCGCACCTGTTCGATTCGCCACATCTGGTGGTATTTCCTGCAATCGCCGTGATGCTGTGCGTGCTCTCGTTCAATTTTCTCGGGGACGCACTCAGGGATTACCTGGACCCCAAGACCCGGCTTTCTGTGGGTCTTTAGGCGGATTCCGGATGCTCGTCGGCGTCATTTCAGATACGCATGGGCTGCTTCGGCGGGAGGCACTTCGGGCGCTGGAAGGAGCACAGCATATCCTGCATGCCGGGGATGTCGGTGATCCGATGATCCTGGAACAATTGCGTGCGGTGGCACCCCTGACCGCGATTCGCGGCAACATCGACGAGGCCGGCCCCTGCCAAAGTCTGCCGCCGATCGAGATTGTAGAACTGGCTGGAATCTCTTTCTACATGCTTCACGATCGTCACCAACTGGATCTCGATCCTAATGCCGCGGGCTTTAGAGTTGTCATCAGCGGGCATTCCCACAAGCCTTCGATCGAGCAGGCCGCGGGCGGCGTGCTCTATTTCAATCCTGGCAGTGCGGGGCCCAGGAGGTTCAAGCTGCCGGTAACGATCGGCACGATCACGATCAAGGATGGTGTTCTTCATCCGGAGATAGTGGAGTTGAAGGAGTCTCGGTGATTTGTATTCTGGCTGCCCCTGGAAGCTGAACAGCCGCACAGATCGGGTTTGGTCATTCGCGAGCGTGACCGCGATAATGCAAGGCTATGCATATTGCTGGATCGTGGATCCTTTTGGGGTTTGTGGCAATCGTCACGGCCTTCATTCTTCTTGTCCTTCATCTGACGAAGCTCGGAAATCTGATTCATGAGCAGATACCGGATCGTCCACATCGCCGGCTCTTCCTGGCTTCGATCAGCTTCTTCATCACGTTTCTCGCGGTGCGTCTGCTGGTTGCGTCCATCACGCACCATATCGGGCCATTTGGATATGTCGAGATGGGCGGCCGCCACATTCATCACCTGGTGTGGGGCATCCTGCTGTTGCTGATCTGTGGATACGCGGAACTTGCGGACGTGGGTACGGCGGACACAGCGATCTCCGTCCTGCTCAGTCGCCTGCTCGCCCTAGGTTACGGCATCGGTGCCGCTCTGACCCTCGATGAATTTGCGCTCTGGCTGAACCTGGATGCGATGGCGTACTGGTCACGAGAGGGGCGCGAGAGCATTGACGCCGTGATGCTGTTTGGAGCGCTGCTGGCTATCAGCACCTGGGGATCGCCCTTGTTTCGGCGCCTGTGGAGACGCGAAAACAGATCGCCTGCCTAGAGCGGTGCCGCTTTCAGCTTGGAGGGTGGAGAGTGGCACCTTATACTCCGGTATGCTTTTTCCCTTGCGCCCGATGTGTGTTGCCTGCCTGGCGTGGTTTTGTGCCGCCGGGTATGCGCAGTCCTTTTCTGTCACTTTTCCTGCTGCGCAGTCGGTGCAGCCTCTGGATGGGCGCCTGCTGTTGCTGCTGTCGAACGATCCCAAGGCTGCCACGGATCCGGAAAAGGAACCGCGCCTGCAGGTCGACGACACTCCTCGTTCACAAATGGTTTTCGGCCTGACCGTTGATGGTTGGAAGCCGGGAGAACCCCTGGTGGTGGGTGCGCAGGCTGCGGGTTATCCGCGGGCCAGTTTGAAAGATGTGCCTCCAGGCGATTACACCGTGCAGGCGGTGCTGAACGTTTATGAGACGTTTCATCGTTCAGATGGGAAGACGGTGAAGCTGGCGCCGGATCGTGGCGAGGGTCAACACTGGAACTTGGCGCCTGGCAATCTGATGTCAAAGCCGAAGCTAGTTCATGTCGGCGCCGACGCCAAGCCGGTCGAGGTGGTGCTGGACCGTTTGGTGCCGCCGGTGCCGGTTGTCAAAGATACGAAGTACATCCGGCACATCCGCATCCAGTCGCCACTGTTGACGAAGTTCTGGGGACGGCCGATGTTCCTTTCAGCCATTGTGCTGGTGCCGGAGGGCTTCGATGAGCATCCACAGGCTCGGTTCCCGCTTGTTATTTTCCACGACCACTTTGTGAGTGACTTCGGCGACTTCCGGGAGACGCCGCCCGACCCTAAGTTGAAGCCGGATTACTCGGAGCGTTTTCACCTGTCGGGATACAACCGCATTCAACAGGAGGAGGCGTACAAGAATTACCAGGCCTGGATTGCGCCAGGAACGCCTCGTGTCCTGATCGTCAAACTGCAGCATGCAAATCCTTTTTACGACGATTCGTATGCGGTGAATTCGGCGAATGTGGGTCCCTATGGAGACGCGATCGAAACGGAGCTGGTGCCGGCGATCGAGAAGCAGTTCCGCGGCATCGGCCAGGGCTGGGCACGCTTCATGTATGGCGGATCAACGGGCGGCTGGGAATCCCTGGCGGTGCAGATCTTCTATCCCGACCACTACAACGGTGCCTTCGTGGCGTGTCCCGATCCGGTAGATTTTCATGCGTATATGACGACGGATCTGTACAAGCAGGACAACATGTTTTACCTGGCAGGCGCGAACAAGCAAGTGGAGCAGCCGGCAATGCGAGATTACCTGGGCCATACGTTGATTTCCGTAAGGGACAATGTTGCGTATGAAGCAGCGCTGGGTGATCGCGGCCGGTCGGGCGACCAGTTTGATATCTGGCAGGCAGTGTTTTCACCGGTCGGAGAGGATGGCTATCCACAACCCATCTTTGACAAGCAGACCGGCAAGATCGACCACAAGACTGCCGAGTATTGGCGAGAACATTACGACCTGGATGCGATATTGCAGAAGAACTGGGCAGAGGTGGGGCCCAAGCTACAAGGCAAGCTGCATTTATATGTCGGTTCCGACGACACCTACTTTCTGAATGACGCGGTGTACCTGATGGAAGACTTTCTAAAGCAGACCGGCACTGCTGGTCATGGTGTGCCGTATGAAGGTGAAGTCAAATACGGGCCGCGCGCGGAGCACTGCTGGAACGGGGACGAAACACGGCCGAACTGGTACACGAGACTCCACTACAACCAGATGTACCTGCCGCAGATCATGCAGCGGATTCAGAAGACGGCGCCGGCTGGTGCCGATCTGACGAGCTGGCGATACTGATCGGTGCCGCATGCCTGAAACGGGATGCGACCTGGTGCCTCATGCAGACGCTGTTGCACTCCTGTACATGCAATCACCTACAGCTGCCGCTTCGATGACGAGCTTTTCTTCACCGAGCGCGGCTTGCTGGCGGGTTTATTTTTGCCGGCACTGTTCTTTTCACTGCGCAGCTTCCATGCGGTTCTCAAAGCACCGGTAAGGACTGCTTCGTCCGAGATGGCAAGCCGGATGTGGGTTGCGCCCATGCGGCCCCAGCCGCCAGCGACAGGGAGGAAGACCTCCGGTGCGTCATTGAGAAAGGCCTCCTGTTGTTCGGCGTCAAGCATGAGGTTGCCGTAACCGAGATGCTCGGAGGCAAGCGTGGCAAAGATGCGGCCGCCCACACGAAAGTCTGCGGCTCCCATGTGCGATCCTTCGGCGGCACCAGGCAGGCTGAGAGCGATCCGGCGGAAATCGGAAGGTGTCATGGCATCCTCCACGCTAGTCACGAATGCGGGGGTTAAGGACGGCATAGATCGTATCCGTCGCGAGATTCACGAGTACATAGGTGAGGCCTACGGCGAGAATGCATCCCTGAACCAGGGCGTAGTCACGATTATTAATGGCGGAGACGGTGAGGCGGCCGATGCCGGGCCAGGAGAAAATGGTTTCCGTGACGATGGCGCCGGCGAGCAATGCTCCAAATTGAAGTCCGACGAGCGTGATGATCGGAATCATGGCATTGCGCAGGGCATGTCGATACAGGACGGTGCGTTCGGAAAGACCCTTGGCGCGAGCGGTGCGGATGTAGTCCTGACCAAGCTCTTCGAGCATCGCTGTGCGCACCATCCGGGTGAGGATCGCCGCAAGTGCCGAACCCATGGTGATGGCGGGCAGGATGAGATGGTCGGGCGTGCCGGCGCCTGAGACCGGAAGCCAGCCGAGCTTGATCGACGCGAGGATGATGGCGATGGGCCCCAGCGCGAAGGAAGGAAAAGAAAGTCCGAAAAGGCTGACGACGCCCACCAGATGGTCCCGGGACTGGCCGCGATGCAGGGCTGCGAAGACGCCTGCGGGGATGGCCAGCAGCAACGCAAAAAACAGGGCTGCGAGGGTGAGTTGCAGGGTGTAGGGATAGCGTTGCACTACGAGGTGGGTGACGGTGTCGTTGAGGCGCAGCGAGCGGCCGAGATCGCCTCGTACGACTCCATGCCAGTAGTGCAGGTATTGTTCCCCGAGCGGAAGGTCCAGTCCATACTGGTGCCGCAGAGTTTCGAGGTCCGCAGAAGTGGCACCTTCGCCGAGCATCTGGGCGACCGGATCGCCGGGAACGATATGGATGAGCAGGAAGACCAGAGTCACGACCAGCCAGAGAACGGGCACGGTGTAGAGGAGCCTGCGAATGAGGGGGCGCAAGGGGATGCGGTTCAGGAGTCGCCTCCGCGTTCATTGGCGGGACTGGCGGGACTGGCGCCGGTCGTTATACGTTCGCCGG
>CAZZVA010000077.1:0-13298 GCA_964657345.1 uncultured Acetobacteraceae bacterium
GCTGGGGCAGGCCTTCTCCGATGTTGAAGACGGGGAAGGTCACGCCCGGGTTCTGCGTATTGGGGATGCCGAGTTGCGCATCGTAATTCGTGCCACTCGCTGCGGCAGAAGAGACGTTGAAGCTGTTGACACGGTTGCCGCCGACGGTGAGCGAGTTGACCAGGTTCGGTGAGATGGTGAAGTCCCACCCAACGCGAAGGTATTTGTAGTACTGGTCGGTCACGTTGTTGCCGCTGTTCAACGCTCCCGGCAGAGTGATGGTGCCGCCGTCGGTATTTTCACGCGCACTGCCGAAGAAGAAGATGTGATGGCGGGCGCCGAGATTCTGGTCGACGCGCAGGCTGTAGACTGTTTGATCGGTCTGGTCGGTGAAGCGCTGGCTGTAGTTCTGGGTGCCGGCTCCGACGAAGTTCGGCAGGGGGATGAGTGCCAGGACTTTCTGGGCGACGGCACTGCGATTGACGGGGATCTGGTTGTTTTTAAAAGGGGTGCGGCAATCGACGCCATTCACGACCTGGGTGGTGTTGGGATCGAAGATCTGACCGTTGAGGACAACCTGGCCGGTGCATGGATCAATATTGTTGCTGCTGGCCACGGGGCCGCCAAGTGTCGAAGAAAAGTCGCCGCCGCGTTGCGCAACTGTGGGTACCGTCTGCACAGAGACGCCACTGCTGCCGAAGCGGTACTGCTCCCAGTCGAAGAAGAAGAAGGTCTTGTCGTGACCGTTGTAGAGATGGGGGATTGCTACTGGTCCGCCGAGCGTGACACCAAAGTCGTTTTTGTTGTCGATGGGTGTGGTGTAGAGAGAGGCGGTCTGCGGATTCAGGATGGCATTGCCATCATTGAACCAGTTGTTGGCGTCCAGTGCGGCGTTCTTGAAGAAGTCGTAGACCATGCCGTGGTAGGCGTTGGCACCGCTGCGCGTTTTGAAGTTCGCGAGTCCGCCGGTGGAGCGGCCCAGGTAGGCAGGCAGTGAGAGTGTCTCGACGCGGAACTCCTGGATCGCGTCAACGGATGGCGTGGTCTGGTCGAAGTTGGAGGTGCCGTTTTCCGAACGATAGGTACTGATGCCATCGATGAGGAAGTCGGAACCTTCGGTCTGGCCGCCGCCGATCTTGGTGTAAGTGGTTCCGCCGTTGGTACCGGGTCCGACGGCTCCGGGTGACAGGAAGGCGAGTGTCGAGAAAGAGCGGATGCCGTTGCCGGCAGTGAGCGGGAGGTCTTCGACTTCGCGGGAAGACAGGACCGTGCCAATATCCGAGGTGTCGGTCTCGAGCTGCAGTGCGTCTGCATTCACCTGCACGACTTCATTCGCAGTGCCGATGGGGAGTTTCAGATCCTGCGGTACGCGGGTCGAGATACTGACGGTCACGCCGGTTGCGGAGGCTTTGGAGAAGCCGGTCCCGGTGGCAGTGATGGTGTAAGAACCGGGTCGCACGGACGCGAAGGTGTAGTATCCGGCCGACGAGCTAGTTGCCGTGTACCGGGTGCCGGATAGTGTATCGACAGCTGTCACGGTGGCATTCGGGACTGCGGCTCCGGACGTGTCGGTGATCGTACCGGCGATGGATCCGGTGTCCGCCTGGCCGAGCATGATGGGTGCTCCGAGGCCGAGAAAGAGGAATAAGCTGACGACCCAAGGGGTCAGAAACCTAGGAAACTTCATGAGCGCTCTCCCTGACACTGCTTAGGGGACGTGGTACCGCCAGCAACGTTCGGCATGGTGGGTGGTCCCATGGCTTGGCTCGACGCAAAAAGGCTGACGTGCTCAAGTAAACCTTTTCTCGCTGCAAGTAAGCCTTTTCTCAAGCACTCCTCTTATAGCGATTGAGCGGGAAAACTGTCAAACCGGGGAGGATGAACGTTTTGGCGACGTGATTGCGCGGCAGGGTTCCGCGAATGCGCTAGAACTCGAGGCGCACGGCGAACTGGATCTCACGCGGCGTGCCGGATCCCACCGGAGTGATCGGCGAGACGATGGCAGTATTCAGGTTCACCGTATTGACGATGCTGCCAAAGCCGGTGGTGTTGGCAGGATTGAAGGTGGATTGAGGTTGACCTGGCTGCGGGTGATTGAAGATGTTGTAGAACTCCGAGCGGAATTCCACCTGCGCGCGTTCTGCAATGGAGAACGTCCTGGCGGCGCCCATGTCGATCTGCCACGTCCCCGGCCCGCGCAGAAGATTACGCGGGGCGTTGCCGAACTCTCCAGCGGGCAGGGCAAAGGCTGCGGGATTGATCCAGTGGGCGATCGTCCGGCCGCCCGGGGGAGTCAGAGAGACACCGGGAACGAGATCGGGACGCTGCGTACCGGAGTTGCCATCTGCAGCGATATAGCTGCCCGGCAACAGTACATTGACAGGAAAGCCGGTGCGGCCCAGCGCGGTGGTGGTCAGCTGCCAGTTTCCTGCGATCGCGCTGGCAAGGTTGTGCTGGTTCAGCATTTGTTTGCCCCGGCCGAAAGGAAGCTCGTAGACAGCATTGCCATTCACCACGTGGCGAGCGTCCCAAGCGCCGCTGGCCCACTCACAGGCGAGGCACGATGCATTCTGCGGCGATAATTCATCACCGTCACCGCTACCATTGGAGCCGTTGTCGATCTCGTGGGTATAGGCGTAGTTCGCGGCTACCAGCAGCCCGCTGGTAAATGGCCGCCGCACCGAGACGGAAAGTCCGTTATAGGAACTGGCTCCTACTGACCCGCGCCAGCCAATAGCTGGAGCGAAATCAGGATACTGGGCGATGCCGGTAACGGGATCTGCCAGGTTGACCACGTTGGTATCCAGTAGATGGACGCCGTGGCTTCCGAGGTAGGAAAACGTACCCACAAAGTTCGCAGGAAGCTCCTGCTGGATGGAAAGATCCCACTGCTCCGTGTAGGAGTCCTTGCGGTCGCGTTGTTCTGCATTCGGCGAGATGGTTCCCGTACCGGTGAAGGAAGAAGCCACCGGATAGGTCACATTCTTTACCGAATAGGACGGAACCTCGTTCTTGGCGGGCAGATTCTGATCGTCCAGCTGGCCGTCTTCGTGATACATGCCGAAGCCGGCGCGAACCACTGTTGTTTCGTCCTTTGCGGCCGACCATGCCAGACCCACGCGGGGATCGAAATCGCCGTAATTCTGCTGGCCGAAGCTGGCGCCGATGCCACAGAATCCCTGGGGTCCGCAGGTGGCGAAATCGAATGGATTGGCTTTTCCGTGTGCCTCGTTGAAGAGCTGAAAGACGGTATATCGTGCGCCAAGGTTCAGTGTGAAACTGGGCCTCACCTTGAACTCGTCCTGCACGTAACCGAAGATGTCGTACTTGCGCAGATCGTTCACTGGCAGGGCTCCGGTCAGGCTTGCTTTGGCGACCTGGTTCGCTGCCAGCTTGTTCAACGACGAGAAGGTAACAGTGCCGTGTTCGCCATAATTCTGGTTGAGCTGGATGCGGCGTACCTCCATCCCGGCTTTTATCGTCTGCCGTCCATGGAACCAGGTCAGGTTGTCAATTCCCGAGAATGTGTTGCCGACATAAATACTGTTGTAGTTGTAGTTCTGCGTGCCGAAGCCCGGACCGGGACCGCCGGAGACTGCAACCTGGTACACCGCGCCGGTCTGGCTGGAGTTGTAGGTGTTCGTGGTGGAGCGATTGAAGCCGAACTTGGCTTCGTTCACCAGCTGCGGACTGAAGATGTGCAGAAATTCGAGCGCTCCGTTGACCGGTGTGGTCACCTTCTGCTGCAAGTCCGTTGCGGCTGTGGATACAGGCTGGGTATTGACCGAACGGTCGTAGTTGAAGCGCAGGTAGCCGGTGCTTTTATTTGTAAAATGCCGGTCAAGTCGCAGCATCGCCGAATTTTCGTTGACTACCTGCGTGCATGAGCAGGTGAGCAGATCGTAGTTCGCATAGTTCGGATCGCCCGGATCGGTGGCCTGGGTGTAGGGCGTCAGAATGGTTCGCGGGCCGGGGCCTGGATATGCATTGACGATCCCGTAGACCGGGGACGAAGTCGGGATGGTAGCCCTGAAAGCGGCGCTCGGTACGTCGCCGCTTACTGGATATCCCCAGACCTGCCGGTAGGCTTCCGAAGCGAGGAAGAAGAAGGTTTTCTGAGGCTGAATGGGGCCGCCGATGGATCCGCCGAATTGATTCAGCCGCAGTGGCTGCTGTGTTTCTCCGTTGGAGGCCCAGGTTGGCTCGGGCGCGTCGAAAGCGTCGTTGCGCAGATATTCAAAGAGGCGTCCGTGGAAGTGGTCTGTTCCCGATGGCGAGATCACGGCCAGCTGAGCTCCGCCGGTGGCGCCTTCTTCAGCGGTTGCCAGCAGGGTGTCGACACGAAATTCACCGATTGCATCCAGTGGAATCGCGAGCCGGGCCCAGGCGCGCTGCGTCTGATTGATGATGCTGGTCGAGTCGATGCCGTCATAGGTGAAGTTGCTGTCGTCCAGGCCTCGGCCGGCGAAGCGAATGGATCGCTGGTTGCTGCCGCCAGTATCGATGGCGCCAGGAATGAAGGCAGTGAGGGATGCCCAGTTGCGGCCGTTCAATGGCAGTTCATCGGACTGCTTCTTCTCGATCAAGCCGGTGATCGCACTCGTATTGCGTTCCAGCAAGGCTGAGCTGGCAGAGACTTCCACGCGCTGTTCACCCCCCGATGCCTGCAGGGTTGCGTTCAGTGTTCGTGTCCTGCCTACTACCTGCACTACGTCGACAAACGTCAGATGTTTGAAGCCGGGATGATCGAGCGAGATGGTATACGTGCCGACGGGAAGTTCAGGGATGTCATACCTTCCTTCGCTGTCCGACACGCCTTCACGCTGCAGCCGGGTCGAGTTTTCTACGGCAGTTATGTGTGTCTGCCCGAGCAGTCTGCCTGCAGGATCCGTGACGGTACCATTCAAACCGCTGCGATCCACTTGCGCGATGCCCAGGGTTGCGGACGAGAGGATCATGAAAGCGGCGAGTACGGATGGAGACAGGGAAGAGCGCAAGCTTCGCATTGGGCCTCGAGCGACGAAAGAATTGGGGGGAATGACTGCTGATGCTCCTCCATCTCAAGAAGAGCCTGGGGAGCGAATTCTACATTCCCTGAAAGTCCGGTTGGACTGACGGTTACAGTTTTGTAATCTACGGAGTGCTTGTATCCAGCGCGTTAATATTTCGAAGGGGATTGTTAAATTTCGTGTCTGTGTTTCGCAGCATCAAGCAGGCAACACGTGTGTTCGAGGGCAAGTGACGAAGCGGGCGAAACAGAGCGCAGGGCTTCTGATGTTTCGCGACACAGATGGCTCCTGCGAAGTATTCCTTGTGCATCCGGGCGGCCCTTATTGGTCGGCCAGGGAGGAAGGTGCATGGACGATCCCCAAAGGGCAGTATAAGGACGGTGAGGAACCGCTGGCAGCGGCGCAGCGCGAGTTTCAGGAAGAAACCGGCTTCGTTCCCAGAGGTCCGTTCATCGAGCTTGGTTCTGTGCGCCAAAGAAGCGGGAAGGAAGTCTGCGCCTGGGCCTTTGCTGGCGACTGTAATCCTGACGATCTGGTCAGTAACACCTGCGAGGTGGAGTGGCCGCCGCGCTCGCGGCAACGGATCGTGATTCCAGAAGTGGACCGAGGTGCATGGTTTACTTATGCGGAAGCGGGCAGGTTTATCCGCGAAGAGCAGCGACCGTTATTGCTGCGGCTGGATCAGCTTCTCTGAATCAGCGGCGAAAGCGGGGATGCTGAGGATGACCCGGGTACCTTTTCCGGGCTGACTATCGATTTCCACCTTGCCGCCGTGCAGGAGCATGATGCCCTGGACGATCGAGAGTCCAAGCCCCGACCCGCCGGAGGTTTGGGAACGGGATGGATCGACACGGAAGAAGCGATCGAAGACTCGAGGCAGGGCTTCCGGCGGAATGCCGATGCCGGTATCGGCGACCTCGATGCGGACCACGGCACTATCGGCGCTGGTTGCCAACTCGACCGATCCCCCGGCTGGTGTATGGGCGACGGCATTCGAGACCAGGTTTCCTACCGCCCGCTGCATAAGCGTCTTGTCCAACTCTGCGATGACTGGCGGACTGCCGCAACGGGTGGTCAAAGCGATTCCGCTATCGGCGGCGGATGCCTCGTAGTACTCCTGCAGCCCACCCAGCAGCTCGGCTACATCGATTCGCTCGCGCTGCAAATGCGCCAGCGGGCTTTCAGCGCGAGCGAGAAACAGGAGGTTGCTGATGAGATCCGATAAGCGGACGGATTCTTCCAGAGACGATTCCAGCGCATCGCGGTATTCATCGATGCTGCGGGCACGCGCCAACGCGACTTCCGCTTCACCGCGGATGTTGTTCACGGGCGTGCGGAGGTCGTGGGCGATGTCGGCAGAGAAGCGCGATATGCGTTCGAAGGAATCCTCCAGGCGATCCAGCATTTCATTGAAGGTACCGGCGAGCGAGGCAAGCTCAAAGGGGTAGCCTTCGGTGACAATCCGTTCGGCCAGGTGGGTGGAACTGATGCGCCTAGCCGTTGCTGCCATCTCTTCTACCGGGCGAATGCCCTGGCGCGCGATCTGGTAGCCGACCACAGGGAAGATCGCCAGTGTTCCCAGGACGATGACCCAGAAGACCAGGCGGAAGCGGGCCAGGAAAGCCTCCTTCTGCGAAACATCGATTGCGATCTGGATCGTCACGGTATGGGTGGCGGACGATCCGGCTTGCGCGATCGCAGTGGCCACGCGAAAAGCTCGTCCGTGGCTGCCCTTCATCGGGACTGCCTGATCCGGATGCCCCTGGGTGCGCCGGGCGAGCTGCGCAAGATTGAGTTCCTCCGCCATGCCGGGCGTTGTCATCCAGGGCCTCTGCCGATCATCCAGCAGGCGGATGTAGAACTGCTCATAACGCCGCGCTGCTGTTTCCAGTTCGACTTCTTCTTCGAGGGCCTCGGTATCTTCAGGGCGTTCGCGGAGCATGGTGCGGAGCACATGCAACTTGTCGCCCAGGAATAAGTCGGTACTCTTCTCCAGTTCCGAGTGAAGTACGAAGTAAAGGCTGGCGCTTGCCAGGATGACCAGCACCAGGCCAGCCAGCGCATACCCAGCAGTCAGCCGGAAGGCCAGCGTGCGCCACAATCGTGATACGGGTGCCAGGCTACGAGCCGGCTTCCAGCACATAGCCGGCGCCGCGAATCGTGTGAATGAGTTTTTGCGGGTAAGGGTCGTCGACCTTGCTGCGGAGTCTTCTGACATTGACGTCGACCACATTGGTGTCGCTGTCGAAATTCATGTCCCAGACTGCTTCGGCGATGAGGGTGCGGGAAAGGACCTCACCGGGACGCCGGGCAAAGAGTGACAGCAGAAGGAATTCTTTCGCAGTCAGATCGAGCCTCTGGCCGGCTCGCGTGGCACGATGGCGCAACAAGTCAATTTCGAGATCGGCCCTGCGAATTGTATCGTGCGGTCGCACCGGCGTCCGACGCAGCAGGGATCGCACGCGCGCCAGCAATTCAGAAAACGCGAATGGTTTCACCAGGTAGTCGTCGGCTCCCAGTTCAAAGCCTTTGACGCGCTCGTCGATCGCATCGCGGGCCGTCAGTAACAGGACCTGGGTCGTTTTGCCGGCCTTCCGCAAGCGGGTGAGGACCTGCCAGCCGTCCAGGCCGGGCAACATCACGTCCAGAATGATCAGATCGAACTCCACGTCTCGAGCCAGCTGCAGGCCGTTCAGACCATTTGCCGCTACATCGACCACAAAGCCTGCTTCGCCGAGACCCTTCTTCAGAAACCTTGCGGTTTTCGCTTCATCGTCGACGACGAGGATTTTCATAGAGGGATCATGGCCGGAAGGTCTGGAATTGTATTCGACGCTGATGCTGATTCGATGCGATTCGTCCGAAGGGCGTGAGTTAACTGCCTGTCCTACTGTTTCACCAATGCCGATTTGAGTATGTTGACGGAAGATTAATTTTGCTTCTGCTTAGTCCTATCAAACACTTTCACGCGCAGTTCTGACCCGGTGGGCCTGTAGAGACGCGGTGCTGCCCCAGGCCCTGGGAAGTGTTACGAAGCTGTTAACTTTACCGGGTTTTGATTACAAAACTGTCATGTTTGTGTAATGCTGACGTTCGTCAGCAGCCCTAGAGTCATTCGTGAGCGCTGCACTTCCGGCGCGCCACACCAGGAAATAAATAAGACACAGTAAATATTACATATTCTCGGATGCGTGGCCAGTCACGAATCGCGCAAGGGAAGCAACCGAATCAAGGAGAAGGACATGTTCCGCAAAAGACCTTACAAGCATCCCGTGATGAGCGCCTTGTATCTACTCGGCCCGCTCGCAATGGGGTTAAGCGCTCCTGCGCTATTGGGTCAGTCCCAATCGTTCCCGACCTATTCCCCTGGCGAGAACACGAGCGCAACTACGGGTCCGACATTCGCGCATCCTCTCCCCAACCCATGGGTTGTGAGCGATGGCACAATCATTACACCTGCCGGCACGCAGGTTTATCTCGGCACGACGACGCGTGCCAAGGCTGTTGCGCTGAACCCCACTGGCAATCACACTGCTGCGGTACTGCAGATGGGCGCGCCCCAAGCGGTGACCATTTTCAATACTCGGACAGGGGCTGTTCTGCAGAAATACAGCGTGCCCTACACCACCGCGGCGGGCACGGCGAGTACCGATGCCGATGGCAGTCAAGAGGGCATTACCTACTCGCCGGATGGCAAGTACCTGCTGTTCAGCCAGGATGGTAGTTACGGCCCGACCAGCTATGTTTCGATCGCCACTGTCGATCCGAGTTCGGGCCTGCTCACCAACTATGCGCAGGTGAAAGTTCCGATTGACGTCGACAGCACGGGGAAGCTAACGAATGTCAAGTGCTCTCCTTACAACGGCAGCGCGAATCCGCCGACAGGCAGTCCTTCGGGAACCTCGGGAAGCTTCGGCATTCCCTGCGGTTATCCCTATTCAATTTTCACGGCCGGCACATTCACTTCGTATCCCGAGGGTATCGCGGTCTCGCCGGATGGCAAGACAGCCTATGCCGTTCTCAACACCAATGACACCCTGACGAAAATAGATCTGACCGCGAAGACTCCGGTGCAGGGCGGGGAAGTACGAGTCGGCAACGTTCCTCAGAATGTTGTGATCTCGCCGGATGGCAAGACAGCCTACGTCTCCAATGAGGCCGGCCCTGTTCCTTCTGCGAAGGAATTCCAGCTTTACTCCAACGGAACCCCGGTGGGCGCGCAATATCCGACTGGCGCCACGGTGAAGGGTACTGTCTCAGTGGTGGACCTGGCCTCCTTCAAGGTCACTGCCAGCATCACTGTCGGCCATCACCCGATCGGTATGGCGTTCTGGGGCAAGTATCTGCTGGTCACCAACACGTATAGCGACAACATCTCGGTGATCGACACTGCGACCAACCAGGAAGTGCGGAAGATCAATCTTGTTCCGCCGGCCGCGCTGCCAGGTGATAAGGGACCGTATGGGTTTGGTCCGAACTCGATCGCAGTCGACGAGAAGAAGAACATTGCTTACGTTGCCCTGTACAACGCCAACGCGGTTGCGGTGATGGACCTCGACGGCGACGGTGACAGCGCCGTCACTGGCCTAATCCCGGTGGGCTATGCGCCGAGTTCGGTGGTGCTGGACAAGAGAGACAACTCGTTGATCGTTGCCAACGACAAGGGCATCGGCACCACGGGATTCGGGGTTGCTGCTCCGCCAACGAAGACGGCCGAAAATTCGTACGCCACCGCTTTCGGGGTGAGCGCCTTCAATACTCATGAAGATCTCGGCACTGTCAGTGTTGTTCCTATCCCGGACAGCGGAACACTGACTACATATACGACGCAGGTCTTCCAGAATAATCACTGGGACCTGGTGGAAAACGTCCTATCCGGCTATGGTGGTGATTCTTTTGCGAAGCCGAAGGCCATTCCAGTCCGGATCGGCGATCCATCCAAGATCAAACATGTCTTCCTGATCATTCGTGAAAACCGGACGTACGATCAGATCCTGGGCGATGTGGAAGGCGGCAATGGCGATCCGAAGCTGGCAGTGTTTGGCGACAGCTCGACCTATGCTCAGTATCCGGTCGTCACGCCTAACGTGCACACGCTGGTTCAGCGCTTCCCGCTCCTGGACAACTTCTACGATCCGAGTCGTCAATCGGCAGATGGTCATAACTGGATCATGCAATCCATCGCGCCCTACTCCGACGATATCCAGGCGCCTGACTTTCTACGCGACTATCCCTCGAACGGCGGCGATGCGATCGCCTACCAGCAGAAGGGCCACTTGTTCGATATCGCAGCCGCAGCCGGGATCAAGATGAAAATCTATGGCGAGTACGTGGAGTACAACACCTTTAACGTGCCGGGCTGCACGGCCAAATACCAGACCCAGAACTCCACTTACAACGGTACTGTTCCACCCACTCCCTTGCCGTTTGCCGATTCCGACAGCTGCGAGCCCACGTGGGAGCAGTTCTATAACGACACGCTGGAATACGAGAGTGGCAACGAGCCGCAGTTGAAGTACTACAACACGATCGGCTCGTACTCCCCGCTTCCGAACGTGATGAAGTACGCAGTCCAGCCCTTCCCGCAGTTCGACCTGGGCATTCCCGACCAGTACCGTGTGGATGTATGGCAGCAGGACTTCAACCATGACGTGGCCGCCGGCAAGGTGCCCCAGCTGAGCTTTATCTGGGTGATGAGCGACCACACTACCGGGCCGCCGAACGCGACTGCCGAACAGGCCGATAACGACCTGGCTGTCGGCCGCATCGTCGACGCCATCAGTCACAGCAGCGTGTGGAAAGACTCGGCGATCTTTATCGAGGAAGACGATGCGCAGAACGGCGTCGATCATGTGGACGGCCATCGCAGTCCGGGCTATGTGGTCAGCCCGTATGTCAAGCAGCAGGTGAATTCGGATGGTACCGGCGCCGGTGTGACTGCAGACAGCACGTTCTACACGCAGGTCAACCTGACTCGCACGATCGAGCAGATTCTTGGACTGAAGCCCATGAACCAGAACGACCTGGTGGCCTCACCCATGAAGACACTGTTCATCGATAACCCGCCGCTGAACAACTTCCTGCCCTGGGCGCACGTGCCGAATGAGGTTCCTCTCTGCTACGGCGTGAAGGGGTACACGGCACCGACGAACATCACTCCCACCATCAACACCTGCAGCACAACAGCCGCGGCGTTGAATGAAAGTCCGAAGGTGAAAGCTCTGCGGGCAGGCTGGATGAAAATGAAGTCGGAAGTGTTCACCACCAAGTACCACGTGCCCGACTCCCTGGATCCGTCGACTGTCAGCCATTTCGACTGGTACGAGGCTACCGGCTTCAAGGTCCCGTTCCCAGGCGAGAAGGTGGTTCGTCCGGCCAGCGACTTCAAGAAAGCAGTCCTTGCCAAGTCCAAGGATAGTGACGGCGACGACGACTAACCGTCCCGCCGGCTGTTGGAAGCCCTCTCTTCGATGTCCGGGGAGAGGGCTTTTTGTTTACGCATCCGGTTCAGATGTCACAGTTACGAACGAGTCGGGTTCCTGGGTTGGAAAACATCCAGTTGGCATCATGCTGTTTCAAAGACAGCCAGCGCCACTGTAAGAGCGCTGCACGCAAATCATTCGGGGTTTTGATTCTTCAGATGCAAGGTCTTATAGATTTCCAACTCGCGCCTGGAATCGCTTAGCCTCCCGAGATGTCGATAGGCGGAAGCGAGACGATAGTGATAATTCTCGCGATGCTCGGACATGAACCGCTCCGCTGTGCCCGTACATCGTCCCGCGCCCTGGCACGCTCAGGCGAAGATACAGCAAAATGGGTGGGTCGGCGATTGGGTTGCAACCGCGTATTGTTGCCCCGCATTGTCAGGCCCTTCGCATCTTCTTCTAATTTGCGGACAGCAAGAGATGGTGCCCACTCGTCATCGCAGAGACCATCAGGAGCCCTGTGAGCCGTAGATCGGGTTGGGAAGTCATCGGACCGCCGTGGAAAGAGGTGCGCCGGATGATCGAGAACATGCCAGACACAAGTGCGAAGGTGGAATAGCGCTCGGACCAGGAGGCTTCAGCGCACCTTACGCTACCCGGGATGCTCGCAAAAGTCAGCTTCATCTGCCAACTGACGCAAAGATACCTGCGAATCGGCAAACAAGGCTATGTTCGATTCATATCAAAGGCTAAAAACACATCTAAATGGAAATTGCTTACCTTGATGAGTGCTGCCTTGCCGAAGTCGTTACAGAATTGAAGGCGAGCAAATGCCAAGCATTGATTCCACCCCATCAGCTGGAGGTAGACCAGCGGTGATTGCTTAACTCTTTGCTGTCAGTCTCCACCCACACCTAGTCGATCAGGTGAACCACTAGGGCCGTTCTAGGTTTCTGTATTGATCTAGAGTTGTTAGACCGGAAACCAACTTCTTCCAGTCAATGGAAAGAGCGGCTGTCGGGCTGCCCTAATCCTGAAGTTTCGCCTGCGTCGGCTTCTAGAAAGTACCTCTGCCGCTCTTTTGACCCTGGCTACTGCTTTAGGAGCATTTCTACGAGTACAGCATCCGCATGGTGCCGCTGCTTCTTGCCTGCGATGCGCTGATGATTATCCCCATTATCCCAACGCTCCACGCTTGCTGGCACTGCTCAATCCCCAGCGTTTCATGCTTTGGCTATCGCATTCTGAGTGTCTTCAAGAAGGACTGGCCTGAGTTTCCAGCCCATTGAAGGCTGACTGAGACATAGTTGATCGCTGTAGACGCAGTGCGTTCCTGCCTGAGAAGAATACGAGCATGTCCTTCATTAGATGCAACTTAGCTCGGGAGTCATCGGTAACAGACGCAGTCAATCGAAGTTTAGTGCTAGTACAAATTGGTCAAACAGAGGTGATTTCACCAGTGCTGGAGACTCCCAACGAAAATTCGGAAGGTCACACAAACGAGACTCGGTAGTCACTGGATGTACAACCATTGTGTCATTTGTCCCTCCATATTCGAGTTATTTGGACACTAAAAAGAGGTGGCGTAAAACAGTAAACGCAACAAAGGGAGTTATATTTTATGCCCGGTAAAAGCCCCACTCAGTCTACGTCTTCGCTCTCAGGCAAACCTGTTACTGCGCGGTTCCATGGAAGCCTGAATGTGCGAAGGTTGGGAACGTTTGTCGCCTCGATATTCCTCTCCGTTGTGTCGGCAGCGGCGCAGAATTTGACAATCGTACCAACGATTAGCACCATCGCGGGTAACGGCAGCGCGACATTTTCTGGTGTGGGTGGCCCGGCGACTTCCGCAGGCCTGGGCTCGAACGCGACCCACAATGCCGTG